>CALBLI010000022.1 GCA_937896065.1 uncultured Caryophanales bacterium
ATCACTGCTTCATAATATCTTTCTACTTCCCTATTTTCAAATTGTTTAGCAAGAATAGTACATATTTCTTTCTTTTTAGCGAAGATGATTATTCCACTTGTTTCGTAATCAAGTCGATGAACTAAATAACATTTTTCATTTTTTTTACTTAAGTACATTGATAAATAAAAATAAAGATTCTTGTGAATGGTTTTTATATCATCCGTTTTTATTGTCAATACATCTTTATTTTTATAAACAGCGATAAGACTATCATCTTCATAGATGATATTGTATGGTGATAACTTCATAAAAATATTATATTTAATATTGTTGAGAAATTATATATTTTTATTGAAAATTATATCTAAAAATGATATCATTAACATCGCTTGGGTGTATAGCTCAGCTGGTTAGAGCGTTTCCTTCACACGGAAGAGGTCAACGGTTCGATTCCGTTTACTCCCACCACTAACTATAAAATATTGTTGCCAACGTAGCTCAGCTGGTAGAGCAGCTGATTTGTAATCAGCAGGTCGCAGGTTCGGGTCCTGTCGTTGGCACCATAATGAATGAATAGAAGTGATAAAATGTCACTTCTTTTTTTATATGTTTAAAAGTGCCTTATTTATAATATGAAAGTAATAGTTAGTTACATACAAACACTAAATTATTTTTAAATTGTATAAGCACTTAAATTATCAACTTACTGGAACATAAAAGGTTTCAATAAAAAAACTAGAATTTTGATGTTATATACTATAAAAAATAAACAGATGAGCTTAAGGAAATAAATTGTAGTATTTTATAATACTACAATTTAAGAAAATCAATTAGGATGAAATGACAAGTTCATTGATTCTTTCAAAAATTTTATCACTATCAAATCCAATAAAGTCAGCCTTATTTACATAATCCGGTTTGTTTGGAGTTAAATTTGAATAAATAAAAATTGATTTTAAACTTAATTCGATTGCAGGTTTTACATCACACTCATAATCGTTTCCAATCATGATAGCATCACTTCTTATACTAAAATGTTTAATAGCTTCCTTATAAAATAATTTATTAGGTTTTTTATATCCGTAATCTGATGAAATAGCAATGCCATTAAACGAGTCAATTATTCCTAATTTTTTAAGTTCAGGAATCGTAAAAACATTTTGAGCATTGCTTAAAACAAATAATTTATAATTTGCTTTTTTTAATTCATTTAGTAATTCTTTAACACCATCATACAATCTAATATATTTTGTTGATAATTCTCTAAATTTTACAGCGCATGAGATTGCTTTTAAATGATCACCATCATTTAAATCATCAAAAACATCGAGAATATCAATTTCTTCTTTAATAGTAGAATATTTCTTACACAACCGAATATATTTATTTTTAAGTTGAATAGCTGTCATTTTATTATCAAAAAATAAATTAGTTTTGACATCGTTCCAGAACGTGTTACTTTTTTCATCAGTATTTATATCAATCAGTGTACCATATAAATCAAATAGAATATTTTTTTCCATAAGTTAGTATCCTAAAACAATATCAGCTTCTCTTATATTTTTTAGAATAAGAAGCTAATCTTTCTTTTAACTTGTCACTTAAATCTTTTTTAGAAATACGATAGCTCCAGTTATCAGTTGAAACAGTTGATGGTAAATTCATTCTTGAGTCAATATCTAGTGCAAGCAGATCTTGCATGGTAAAGATAGCGTATTTTGCAACAGATGCATAACCTAATTCAACCATAGTATTTACGAGTGCTTTATTGCAGTTTCCATTATAGGGAACATTCAATAGCTTGCACTGCTTTATCATATCATTTTTAAAAATTTTATATCTTTCATCATCAAGATTTTTAATATAAGAAAGCATAGGTTCATTATCATGAGTTCCAATATAAACAACAAAGTTTTCAGTAAAGTTGGATGGTTTATGCTCATTATCACTATTACCATCGAAAGCAAACTGCATGATTTTCATGCCAGGATAATTTGTCTGTTTCATAAGTAACCTGACTCCATCATCAATGACACCTAAATCCTCAGCAACAATATTTAAATCAAGTTTATCTTTGAATAGATCAAATTTTGGACCATCTAACCACTTACCATTTCGAGCAGTTTTCTCAGTACTTGAAACTGCATAAAAGCGATCAAATCCTCTAAAATGATCGATTCTTACAATGTCATATAATTCAAAAGCATTTTTGAGCCTATTATTCCAGAAACTATAATTATCTTTTTTCATATACTGCCAGTCATAAACAGGATTTCCCCATAGTTGACCATCTGCTGTAAAACCATCAGGTGGACAACCGGCAACCAATTTTAAAGAATTATCTGAATTTAAAATGAACATTTGTGGATATTTCCAAACTTCAACTGAATCATATGCTATGTATAATGGGATATCACCCATTATTTGAATTCCATTTTTCTTAGCATATTTATGAAGACTATTCCATTGACTTAGAAATTCATATTGAGTCCAAATCCAAAATAAATAATCATCATTATGTTCATTTATTATTTCATCACAAAGTTTGTCACTATAAACCCTATATTTATCATTCCATTTATCAAATGAAACATAATTATGCATTGCTTTAATTGTCATAAAGATAGCAAAATCTTTGTATTTGCCTTGCTTTACAAAGTTTTTAAAGTCGTCATCTATATTAAAATTGGAAAATGCTTTTTTAAGGAGAGGAATTTTCTTTTCAAAAAGGAGAGAGTAATTGACTCTTTTTGAATTTGATGTTGATTTGAGCTCTTGACAATCTTTCTTTAGTAACAAGCCTTTCTCATGCAGAATATCTAAGTCAAGCAAATAATAATTTAAAGCGGATGATGAAACAGATTGATATGGGCTGTCACCATAATTTGTTGGAACAAGTGGTAAAACTTGCCAAATACTTTGCTTTGCCTCTTTTAAAAAGTCAATAAATTGATAAGCCTCTTTTCCAAGTGTTCCTACACCATATTCAGTTGGTAGACTTGTAATATGAAGCAATATACCTGCTTTCCTATTTTTTGACATGGTAAATTCTCCTAATATATATATATTTATAAAACTAAATATTTTTATATGCAATGATGGTTTGATAATTATCAATTGTTGTATTTGAAGATAACGTTAAATCGTTCTTATTCAAAGTATCAAGATATAAATTATATCCTTCTAAATTGATGAGCTTAGTTGAAGAAACACCATTACTATAAACAATTCGATATTGTTTTTTATTTACAGTATCAGTCAAATCAAAATAGATTAGACTGCTATCATTATTAGAATTGACTTTGATATCTTTTAAAGAAAGTGCATCTTTTGCAAATAATGCTTTATTTTGCTTTAAAGAGATCAACTTTTTATAATTGTTAAATACATCTAAATTTTTAATCTTTAATGAATAATCAAGCTCGTTTACTTTATATGATGCTTCATAGGAATTATTATTTCCACCTTTGCTTCTTAAAAATTCATCACCTGATAACATAAAGGAGGTTCCTTGAGAAGTAAAAACAATTGAGTTAGCTAAAGTTGCCATTTTTTTAATTATTGTTTCATCTTTAATTCCAGCAGCTACTATTCGATCATATAAAGTATAGTTGTCATGACAGGTAACATAATTGATGCATTTTTTAGGATCATAATTTGTTTTACCAAGTATATTACCAACAATGCCATTAGCTATATCTGTTACATTTTTTAAATCTACTTTTTTATTATCAGTTATCCATCCTTTTTCACTAGGTTTAGATAAACCACCTTTAATAAGTGCATCTCTTAACTTATCATTAAAGCAACCATATCCTTCATATTTATCAAGATTGCTTTGATTAGCAGGTAATTCACTATCAATTGATACACTTTCAGCAGACCAAGGTTCACCATATATGGCTATATTCTGATTAACTTTTGTATGAAGATTATTAGAGAGTTGATTCATAGTTTCAATATCATGAACACCCATCAAATCGAATCTGAATCCACCAAGTTTATATTCACTAGCTAAAAATTCAGTTGAATCAATCATAAATTTACGGTACATATACATTTCGGAAGCTGTTTCATTTCCACATCCTGATCCATTTTTAGCAACACCTGAATTATATCTAAAATAATAACCTGGCATAAGCACATCAAAGTTGCTCTTTTCAAGAGAATTGACATGATTATAAACAACATCCATGATGATATTTATTCCAGCTTTATTGTAAGCAGCAACCAAATTTTTAAATTCTTTGATTCTTTCATATCCATCATAAGGATTCTTAGAATAAGCACCTTCGATGACATTATAGTTTAAAGGATTATATCCCCAATTAAATTTGATATTGACTTCATCATTTGCTTGATCAAATATTGGAAGAAGTTGAACGGCATTGACCCCTAACTCTTTGATATGATCAAAGCCAGTCTTAACAGTCACACCATTTTCAGTATATGAAGTATTCTCTTGATAGAAACCTGTAAATTTTTTAGCATCATCATTATTTCCATTCCAAGTGGTACTGCTTGTTAAATCAGCTATGTGAGTTTCATAAACTGTCAGATTTTGCACGTCATAATCATGGACAGCTACATTATCCCAACCGGTTGGATTGGTTTTAGAAAAGTCAACAATCATACCTCTTAAACCATTAACACCTGCAGATTTAGCATATGGATCAACTATTTCTAAATTAGAATAATTAGAATTAGTAACTACATAAGTGTAATATTTACCTGCTAAATCAGAATTGACATCAACTGTAAATACACCCTTGTCTGTTTCATTCATTTGATATTCTTTATATGTATCATCCCCAATAGTTGAATTTACACTTGTAGGAGTACCATTATCATAAATGCGCAACTTAATATCAGTTGATACAGGTGACCAAACATTGAAGGTTGTCTTTTCTTTTGAATAAATAGCACCTAATTGACCATCAAAATTGTATAACTGATTAAACTTAGTTGTTTTAAATAATGGATTTTTAAAAGCGATTTTAGTTAGTTCTTTACCAGAATCTTTAAATTTGACAGTAAGTGTGTAATCTTTTTTAATATCTGGGAAGTTTACAAGCTTATACTGAATCCTTTTATTGGATTTAGAAATGACATTAGAATCATTTAAAATACTTTCATTTGAAATGATGGTTTTATCACCTTCCTTGATTGTAAAATTAGAGAATTCATGATTGGTTTGAAACCAAATTGAAAGAATATCAGTTTTTTCATTATATGCAAAACTATAATGAGTTATTGCATCATTTACTTCTAATTTGTCATTATAATACATATTTTCATCTCCTGATTTTAAATAAACATGATAATATCCATATTTGTCTTTATTATACATGCTAAAGTCAATGTATCTATCTAAAGCGTAATCTTTAGATGGGCTATCAGCCCATATTTTATTTTCTTTCACAATGAAGCCTAGACCTTTATTTACTAAGTTAACATCTATTTCTTCAAATTTATATTTAGCATAGATACCAAATGAATCTTCTCCATTAAATTGATAGTCTTTTCCTTCTCCACCTTTAGGCCACATCCATAAATTATATTTATATTTATCATCAACCTTACTTTTTATGTCAAAATGAATTGTAAAGCCGATATCTTCAGCAGTTTCAATATCAGTTATTGATGATAGTTGACTATTTGGATTAGAATTATTTTTACAAGATATAGAAGATAATCCAAGTAGCAGGCAGAACATCAAATTAAATTTCTTTTTCATATTAATTTTTCCTTTATAATTTATCAAAATGTACAAAATCACTATTGTAAGTGATATATGTAGTTGTTTCACTCTTTATTTTTTTACTATTATTTTTAGCAACTGAATTTAATTTTAAAAGCATACCATATGAATTAACAGTAAAAGAATGCATATTTAAAATATCAGTATTATCATCATCTTGACTGACAGTATTAATTGAATATGTAAGTTCATCTTTGCTGTCGTTTAAAGAGAAATTTTCATAATATCTAGCACAATTGATTTTTATATAGTCACCATAATAAAAACCACCACGATAAATGTTAGAATCAAGCTGAGTATAAAAGAAATTTTTGATAGATAATAAAACATCATCAGGTGAATATTTGATGTTATCATTAACATTATCAGTCAATTGATAGGCACTAACTACATTATTATCATACATATAACATAGTGTTTTTTGATTATTAAAAAAGTATTGACCCTCACTTGTGCCATGAAAAAAACCATCCACAATACTTTCACTATATCGGTATTTATATTCTTTTTTATCAATCTGAATATTCATTTGTAAACTTCCATCTATTTGACTATTCACATAATGTTTAACAGTAGTTTGACTGCTTGCGGTATTTACAAAATCATAAGCATCTTTGTAATTTAATTTATCAACAAAGTTTTTAATATCACCATCTGGTATTTTCTTATTGCAAGATGAAAAAGGCAAAATGAGAAGTAATGATGAAAAAATTCTTGTAAAAAGATTAGAAATATTCATAATTTGCTTGAGCGTAGACGCATTTAGATTTTTGACTAGCTGAGGCCTTGCTTTTGTTTTTAGGAGCATTGACAGTTTCAAAAGATTCTTTAACTAAATAACCGTTTTTATCATATTCAATTGAAATATTCCATTTACCTGAACATTCAAGATCAATTATGGATTCAACAACACCTTCTTCAAATAAAAGGTTATTATTGATTTTTAATTCTTTATTAGCAGCAAATGTCCTAACTATAAATCCACCTTCATCTCGATTATAGTAGTAAAGGTGATCAGAATTTGAAGCTAAACGTATAAGTTTAGATTCAAGCTGATATTTGCTTTGCCAATCAGTATCTTTTTCACTCCAAGAGGTATAGTTGATATGCAAAGGGAGTCTAAGATAATACGAAGCACATTTAGACAAATAATCATTTTCTGATTTATTATCAGTTTTTATAGGATATTCACTATAGACCATAGTTTCACTTACTTCAGTTGGAATTTTTTGATCACTCAAATTGAAGTAATTGATACTTCCATCTACTTCAACTTTAC
Source organism: uncultured Caryophanales bacterium (assembly GCA_937896065.1). Taxonomy (GTDB): domain Bacteria; phylum Bacillota_I; class Bacilli_A; order RFN20; family CAG-288; genus Enterosoma. The sequence goes on from CALBLI010000022.1 coordinate 7,023, forward strand.
TATAAGTGCTGCTCTCTTCAAATTTTTTAACAATTTCAGTCACCTGACTATTTGAAATATATCCTTTAATTGGTGATTTTTGATCACCACAACTACAAAGTGTAATTGATAAAAAAGCTGGAAGAATAAAAGAGAATAATTTAATTCTTTTCATCGATATTTTCCTCCTTAGTAAATTTTAATATCCATTGATTTTTCAGTGATGTGAACTTTAGAAATATCAAATCTGACTATGACTTTCTTGTCAGTAATTTCTTTATCAGTCAAAATGTAAACATCACTTGTACCAAAATCATCAGTGTATGCACATTTTACAAATTTCTTCTTTCCATAATCAAGATTTTCAATAACAGTTAATTCAAGACCTTCATCTGCAAAAATATAGGCATCATGAGGAATTTCAATCAAATATTGTTTTGTAAAAACATTGATTCCTAAACCTTGAATCATTTTATTTGATATAGCATCGCTTGATAAAGTAACAAAATTATTAGTTTTAAAGAAGAAAACGATATTAGCAATATTAATCTTCTGCTGATATTCATTATTGATAGCTTTCAAATTCTTTTTATATTCTTTTTCAATTTTCTTTAAAGGATAAGCTTCATTATTGCATCTATCAACTAAATCACTGTGTTCTTTCTTATAAGAAGTGATCTTTCTTTTGCAAGCACCCTTTAATGCGTTTAAATCACTTTCAAATGCAACAGCTTCAAGATTGAGTCTCTTATCTAATTCATTTTTCTTTTCAATACTTAAGTTGCCTTTGAATTCACGTAATTCTTGTGCACGTTTTCGATAGGCATCTTTGTCTTTATTAATTAATTTAAATTGTTCAAAAGCTGATATCTCATCATTTTTAATCTTATCGTATAAGGCATCAACATCTTTGACGATTTGTGCATTTTTATCTTGGTGTTTATTCTTTAAATCAAGAGCTTTTTCGTTATATTCTTTTTTGGCTTCAGCAATTTTTAAATCACGATTTTTCTTGCTCTCTTCTAAGGCTAATTCATTTTTTAAGACAATTGTTTTGGAATTAACTTTTTCAGCTTCTTGATGTTCTTTATTATATGTATCAGTCAGCTGTTTAAGTATTGGATCATAATGATTTCTGACATTATTTTCTCTTGCTTTTAACACTGAATCATATTTATCACCAATAAAACTTTTAGCAGTTAAATGATTCATAAAGATAGCATTGATTTTGTCATATTCAGGGACAGCATCAAATACTACCTTATTATCTTTAATGAATTTAACGTTTGTAAAATCAATTTCTAAGTCAACGCCACTTCCAATATTCATCTCTTCATTAGATTGTGAGAAGATGAGCTGATTATCGAATCCTACACCAACTAAATTGATATTATCAATTTTTTCAAATACATCAACTTTGAGTGAAGCATTATCATTTTTAACAATGGTTACTGCTGATGTTGGGAAAAGTAAATCGTAGTTTCCATCATCAACTTTAATTGCATTAGGTAGTGACAAAGTCTTACCACCGATAGTGATTTGACCATTACTGACTGTGCATGAAATCAAATTTTCTTCAGGAATTCTTGGATTGATTGTTTTTTCACTATCAATATCGAATAAATGCATCTTACTAACATCGATTGCACACTTTTTAATATCACCCTTTTTAAAGCCATATGTGGATGTGCCTTTAACAATAACACGGGTTGCAGTTTCAGAAAAGCCATCACCTTGCATGTTGATATCGCCATAAATTAGAGTTTCATTTCCAAGTTCTTCAAAGTGAGATATGCGAACATCCATCAAATATTTAGCTTTATTAACAATATCTGGTTCAAATGATAAATTCTCACATCTTAGACCAACAATAACCTCACTCTTACCATCAAAATATTGTGGTTTAACTTTAGCCATCAAAGCCTGTGAGACTTTAAAAGAGTTCTCACTCCACTTAAAAGAAACGTTGATATCACTTTTCTCTCTACTTAAATAGGCATGGAAGAAATTCATCTGAGGTGTTCCGATAAAGCCAGCAACAAATAAATTATCAGGATAGTCATATAAATTTTTAGGAGTATCAATTTGCATGATTCTTCCTAACTTCATAACAACAACTCTAGTTCCTAAAGTCATTGCTTCAACTTGATCGTGTGTGACATAAATGAAAGTGGTCTTCAATTCATCATGAAGTTTAGCAATTTCACTTCTCATTTGTGATCTGAGTTTGGCATCAAGATTTGATAAAGGTTCATCTAAAAGCATGACTTTTGGATTTCTTAAGATAGCACGGCCTAAAGCAACTCTTTGTCTTTGACCACCTGACATTGCTTTAGGTTTACGATCTAAATACTCAGTCAAATCTAAGACCTTTGCTGCCCATAAAACCTTTTCATGAATTTCAGCATTTGGGACGTGTCTCAATTTTAAACCAAAGGCCATATTTTCATAAACAGTCATGTGTGGATATAAAGCATAGTTTTGGAAAACCATTGCAATATCTCGATCTTTTGGTTCGACATCATTAACGATGGTATCATCGATGTAAAGTTCACCAGCACTGATATCTTCAAGACCTGCAATCATTCTCAAAGTTGTTGATTTACCGCATCCTGATGGACCAACAAAAACAATAAATTCTTTATCTTGAATCTCCATTGAGAAATCAGATACAGCTTTAGTTCCATTTGGATATACTTTATAAATGTGTTCTAATTTTAATCCAGCCATAATATTTGACCTCCTTATTTTAATATGACGATACTATATGGTGGTAATTTGATAGTTTTATCATCAATTTGACCAATATATTTGTTTTCATAATCTTCATTATCAGTTATTTGACCGACAACTTTAGTGAAATTATATTCACTTATGTCGAATGTCAAATCATTTGTTGGTGAGAAATTAAATATAATACCAATCTCACTATTTTGATAAGTTTTTTTAATAGCTAATATTTTATTATCTCTATCTTGCAACAGAAGAGAAGGGCTACCGCGAGAAATCTCAGGATTTTGATTTCTTATAAGCAGTACTTTTTTATAGTAGTTATAGATAGATGATTTATCATTCATCTGTGTTTTAACGTCTTTGTAAACATAATTAGTTTTACTGGTTCCAACAGGTGGTTTACAATCACCTTTATCTTCACCCCATTTGATGGGAATTCTGACATCTTGATCAGGAGATGAACCAGTATTTGTTCCAACCATACCGACTTCATCGCCATAATAAGTGAAAGTAGAGCCATTTAACATCTGAAGTAATGCATATTGGAATTTTGATCTTTTAATATTTCCAGTTGATGTATATCTTGGCATATCATGATTATCAAGAAATGGAGCAGGGATATGACTACTAGCAATTTTTATATTAGATAAAAGACCACTATAATATGTGTTCAACATTTTGCCATCCAGATTTAAACTATTTATAAGATAACTTGATGGGGCCGAGACACTGCAAGAAAAGTTAAAGAAAGAATCAATACCGCTTGCATAGTATTCAGAAAGGGTGCTTGCACTTGTTTCCCAACATTCACCAACAATATAAGCATCTTTATTTTTTGCTTTGACCCATTCATTAATTTTTGATAACAGTTCAATATTTTTAGCTTTGCTATCCAAGTAATAATACTTGACAGCATCTAGACGAAATCCGTCAACACCTTTATCTAAGTAGAAATTAATAATGTTTTGAAATTCTTCTCTGACGTATGGATTATCGCAGTTGTACTCAGGCATATCATTTGAGAAATTAGCTTCGTAGTAGAAATCATGGCTAGGAACTTTTACATAGCCTGATGGTGGAACATCTCCATCATAGAAACTATAATAGTCTTTATATTTTTCTTCTTCAGCAGTTAAAGTTGAACCCGAAATATATTTTTGATGAGCAGCTACTGATTTTGAAAATAATGGATGATTTAGACTTGAATGATTTAAAACTAAATCAAGAATCAATTTTATATCTCTTTTATGACATTCATTGATCAGATTTTCTAAATCATTCATTGAACCATAACTAGAGTCAATTTCATAATAATCTAGTACGTCATATTTATGATATGATGTTGACTTGTTAATAGGCATCAACCAAATTCCATTAAAACCTAAATCTTTGATATAATCAAGTTTTTCAACAACTCCTTGTAAATCACCTTGTTTATCACCATTAGAATCATAAAATGAACCAACATAAATCTCATACCAATTACGATAATTATCTTCGATAATATTCATAGATTTAAGTTCCTCAGTAATTTTTATTCCATATGGATTATTATTTTTATGACAACTAGATAATAAAGATGCAACTAGCAAAAGTGAAGTTGTACATTTCTTGATGACTCTCATAGAATTAACCTTTGACAGCTCCGCCAGTTACACCTTCTACATAATAGCTTTGTAAGGCAAAGAATAAGACCATAATAGGAATAGAAACTACAACAGCGGCAGCACAGAATATTGGGAAATAATTAGTTCCAGCTTCTTTGCCAAGCATCTGTTGCAAACCAACAGCAACATTGAATAATTTACTATCACCACCTGCCATGACAGATGCTAACATATAATCACCCCACGGAGCAGTGAAAGCTAATAAAACAGTATAAACAATGATTGGCTTAGATAAAGGCATAATGACTTTCCAAAAGATGGTGTTCTTGTTTGCACCATCAATCATAGCGGCTTCATCAAGAGAAGTAGAAATTGTATCAAAATAACCTTTAGCAACATAATAATTCATAACACAACCGGAAATGTAAACAAGCACCAAGCCAAATAATGCAGGCATACCTTGATTTAAGTTGAATTGTTTTAAAATGTAATAAGTTATAATCATTCCTAAAAAGCCAGGGAACATGCCAATAATTAATATCAAACGCATGTAAGCTTTTCTAGCTTTAAATCTCAATCTTGAGAAAGAGTACGCACTGATTAGAGTGAACACTGTATTTAAAACAGAAACAACTAAAGCGATAACTAAGGTATTTAGATACCAACGCCAGAAAGGATATGTTTTAGCAACAGTGACATCTTTTCCACCAAGACTCATTGTAAATGAAGGATCAAATAATGCACGATAATTATCTAAAGTCCATTTGTTTGGAATGATCAAGCTTGCTTCATATGTCTTAGCAAATGATTGAATTATCAAATAAATAAATGGTAAAATCCAAAGAACTGATAAGACAATCAAAATAATGTAAATGATTGTACGAGTAGATATTTCCCTAATTTTTCTACCGCCAGACATTTTAGAGTCGGCAAAATAACTAAATTTTTTATCGGGTTTCATCATTGGAAGTCTCCTTCATTTTTAACAGCATTCGTTCTACCATAAACAATAGATGAAACAGTAGCTAAGATAATAAAGATAACAATACCAATAACGGAAGCTACACCATATTCTTTATTAGTAGATGTCATGACCATCTTATATAACCATGTGATGAGTAAATCAGTTTGACCAGCACTATATACTTTCGATGTATCTATCAAATTACCATTGATATTAGTAAACATTGGATTACCACCTGATAATAGATAAATGACATTGAAATTATTGATGTTTCCAACAAAGGTAGAAATAAGATACGGGCCAGTTACAAATAACATATAGGGTAAAGTAATTTTCATATACATTTTAAATGGACTTGCCCCATCAATACGTGCTGATTCATATAAATCAGCGGGAATATTCATAAGTATTCCAGAACACATAAGCATGGTATAAGGAATACCAATCCACATATTGACAACAATTATTGTTATTTTAGCAGTCAATGCATCATCTAAAAAACCGATAGGTGAAGATATCCATCCCCACTTCAATAATAGAGAATTAATACCACCATTCTCAGCTAACAATTTAGATAAGAATAATAAGGAAATAAACTGAGGAACAGCAATAGTAGTTACAAGAATTGTACGCCATATTTTCTTCAGACGAATTCCTTTGCGATTGATAAGCATGGCAACAATCATACCAAAGAAATAATTGGTGAAAGTTGCAAATATAGCCCAAATTAAAGTCCATAGCATTATTCTAGCAAAAACAGCCACAAAATCATCACCACCAACATTGGTTAAACCAAACAGAGTTTTAAAGTTATACATACCAACCCAATCAAATAGATGTTTTGGATTCATGTAAGTTGAGGAGTAATTTGTAAACGCAACTAAAATCATGACAATCAATGGAAGAATAGTAAATAATACTAGGCCAAATGTTGGAAAAGATAATAAAACTTTATGAAAATTTTGACCAACAAGACTTTTTAAAGTGTCTTTATCAGTAATTGATTTTCCAATTCCATTTAAACTCTCAAGTTCATGATTTTCTTTAACTTGAACGGTCCATAAAAAGAAAAAGATACCAATCAATATTAAAGTAATAACAAAATTTAAAAGCAATAATAAACTATCATCACCTACTTTTGCAGTAATATTGACATAAACGCCAACATCCTCATCAAAATAGGTTGCGGTTTTTGAAACATAACCGAAGGTGCCAATTTTCGCAAATGCACTAGCACCAGTTGTGCATATGAAGTATATAAAAATAACCTCATATAAAAGGTAAAAGAATCCTTTGATATATTGCTTTCTAAAAATATGTCCAAATCCCATGACAAAAAATGATGTTCTGGTTTTCCAATCACCAGTTGCAAAAATGTCTACTATTTGGATAAAAAAGTTTGCAATTGCCTTACCAATTTTTTTAAATAAATTTAAAAGTGTAACTGAAAAGAAGTGTGCAATACCTTTTGGTATAGCACAAAAAAAACTAGTTATTTTATGTAAAATTCTTTTATGTATTGGAAGAGCAAGATATTCAATTGTAGTCATAACTCACCTTTATAAAAGATTACGTAGGCAGTAGCCTACGTAATCTATATTTGTTTTTATTATTTATTATCGTCTGTTTTGTCTTCTTTATTAGCAGCTGATTTAATTGCATTATTCATTGTAGTTAATGCAGCTTTTAAAGTTGTGTCATTATCATTATCTTTAACAGTTCCGTCGGTTAGTGAAGTAACAAATGTAGCTGGAGCTGACCAGAATGTTCCAGGAACAGCAGTTTGTTCGTGAGCATAAGCTGCATGTTCAATTAAAACTTTAACGTTCTCATCAGCAAGAACTGTAGGATCGTTTGCAGCTTCTTTATTACATGGAGTGATTTTACCATGTTCGAATCTCTTTAATTGACATTCTTTACCTGATAAGAATTTTGCAAGTTCATGAGCAGCAGCAGTGCGTGTTTCATTACCACTTGATCTTGTTGAATTGACACCTAATAATTTTCCACCTAAGAATGCACCTAAATTTTTGGTTTCACCATCAACTGTTACAGTTGGCATAGGTGCACAGGCATAATTATCACCTAAAGCAGATTTATAGGAAGCAATATCCCAAGTACCTGCAATACATCCAATAAATTTATTTTCTGGTGTAGGAGCAGCCATATCATTTGACCAGGCAGTTGATTTAATTATTTTTTGAATACCTTTGGCAGCTTTTAATCCATTAGCACCATCAAAATCAGCTTCAACAGTTTTGACACTACCATCAGCATCAAAAGTCATTGAATAATCAGCACCAAAGGTGAACATTGCAGCACCGCCCCAGAAGGCTTCTTTTAAATTATATCCAAATTTATAACCGCCTTTTTCAGCAATGTCTAAAATTTTCTCAACAGATTTTGCGTCTTCAGGATTTGTAATAATAGATTTATCATATTGGAAATAATAAGTGTTATCACCAGTATATGGATAAGCATAGGTTTCTTTGTTGAATTTAGCTAAGTTAGCACCTAATGTACTATTGTTATCTTTAACCCATTTAGATTGAGTTGAAGATAATTTTGATAAAGCACCTTTTGTATATAAATCAGTGATTTTATCAGAAGCGAATTCAAAAACATCTGGTCCTGTTGTCCAATCTTGGATTTCACTATCAACCTTATCTGGTCCATGTTCAATATATTCGATATTGTAGGTGTTATTATCACCTGCGGCTTTTCTAGCAGCTTTGAAGTCTTCAAATAATTGGGTATTGAAGTCCTTGTCAGATGCAGTACCTGAATAGACTAAATCAATAGTTTCTCCCTTGTTTTTGTTACACCCAGTTAATCCGACTACAAGCAATGAACATGTAGCTAAAGCAAATAATTTTTTCATGAATTTTCTCCTTTCAAATATTTGCATAAATAGTAAGTAAGGGCTTACTATTTTTAAATAACATCAACAACACTTTTTATTTTTAATAGATGTAATGTAAATATCAAAAATTAAAAAACTAAGTGAAATTATGTTATCTATGAAAAAGTATACATTAATAGTAATAATAATGCAAGCGTTTACATTCACTAATTAAATGCAGATTATTTCAAACTATGTGTATCCAGTTTTAATGTATTAGTTCAAAAGCAATGACTAATTATTAAAATTCAAACCAATATATTATTTCTAATGATTTATGTTTTTAAATTAATATCTTATTTTCCAAAGTTTGTTTTTTAAAAAAACATGGTTATCCATAAAAGAAAAATATTAAAATTTTAAATAATTATAAAATGAGCAGCTGAAGTTTGAAAAATGGTATGATAGCTGAGCAAGTTTATCTATAGCATAGTTTTGAATTATAATCACCTCTAGAAGTAAAATCATGGATGTGTTTTTTACTATATGTTTCTTGGTGTTTTATTAAAATAATTTTTATATGCTTTATAAAATGAACTTGTATCATTATATCCTAGCATTGATGAAATTGAATCAATGGACATATTTGTATTTTTAAGTAAGATATTTGCTCTTTCCATTTTCTCCTGAAGAAGTAATTGCTTAAAAGATTTACCAGTTTTCTCGTGAATTAATTTAGATATATAGTTTGGATGATAACCAAAATGTGCGGCTAATATTTCTAAAGATACATTATTAGAGTTAGAAGCTATATAAGATAACATTTTATCAATTAAAGAATTATCTTTTGTAGTAATATTTCTTTTATTATATTCATCAAAAACAATAAGCAAGAATGAAACGGCAAGCGATTTCATAAGCTCAATTCGTTTATTTGATTTGGATAAATAAGCAGTAATTGTTAAATCAAGGATTGACTCAAGAGCTTCTGATTTAAAATTAAAATGAAAAGAAGCATTTGATGTATTTTTATTTGACGGATCCAATAAAAATTTAAACATATTCAAGTCACTTGAAATGGAAGGCAGCAGTTCTTTAATAAATACTTCCTTTTTTATTAAAATACCAATAACTATAAATTCTTCATTGCCTTTATTAATTAATGCATAACCATTAAAAGGTTGAGCAATATGAACATCATAAGGATTTACTTCAATTTTAATTTTAGGATCATTATTGTAAATATAATAATGACCTTTTAATGTATAGTTAAAAAAGAAAAAGTCCTGTCTATGATAAGGCTCATTAATACTGTTACCATCATAGATACAAACCATAATATCTTCATCAGGCTTACCTAGCCACTGTGAAACTAATTCTTCATGGCCATTGATATATTCTAATTTAAAGTTCCAATTTAATTTATCAAATTCTTTAGCTACTAGTTTTACACTATCTAAATTCATAATGTCACCGACTAAATTATATCATATATTAAGTTTTGACACTATAATTCTTAAGTTACGAAATAGATTTAAATAATTATTATAAGTAAAATTAATGCGGTGGTGATGAAATGGCATTAAATAAAATTAATGATATGACAGAAGGATCTATATTAAAGAAAATGCTATTGTTTGCAGTTCCTTTGTTTATTGGTGATTTATTTGAATTATTATATAGCTTTACAGACACCGTAATTTCATCACATTTCATCGGAACAAATGCTTTAGCCGCTATTGGAGTAACTACTAGTGTAAATGCATTAATTCTTACGTTTTGTTCAGGTATGGGAAGTGGCGCTTGTATTTTAGTTTCCAAATATTTTGGTTCAAAAGATAGTAAAAACATTAAAAATGTAATCTTTAGCATTTTAGTAATTAATATTATTATGGCTTTAGTTTTATCAACAATAATAATTTTATTAACTCCACAAATATTAAATTTAATGGATTGTCCAGAAGAAATAAGACAAATGGCTGATTCATATTTTAGAGTGATGATTATTGGAATGATTGGCTCTTTAATGTATAACACAATGGAAGGAATATTAAGAGCATTTGGAAATAGTAAAACGGCATTGATCGTTCTTATTTGTATGGTGTTTTTAAATTTAGGAATGGACTTAATCTTTGTCATATTGTTTAAAATGGGAATTATAGGTACCGCTCTTGCGACAGTTATAGCTGAATTTTTAGCAGCTTTAATATTATTTATCTACTATATGAAAAAATATCCTGAATATAGTTTAACAAAAGCAGATTTATATTTTACAAAGAAAAATGTTCTTGATGTTATTACAAATGGACTTTCGATTGGTACTATGAATTCAGTATTTACAATAGGTGGAATATTAATGTCAAAAGGCGTTAATAATTTAGGAACTAATATTATCAGTGCGAATACCGCTAGCAGAAAAATTATTGAAATAGTAATGCTTCCAACATCATCGCTTGCTAGTGCTAGTTCTGTTTTTGTATCTCAAAATTATGGAGCTAAAAATGAAGAAAGAGTTAAAAAAGGAATTTTGATTTCCATAGAATTAGAATTGATATGGTCAATAATTCTTTTATTAGTATTTCTTTTTGAAAAACCATTATTAGAATTTATTTCTAAATCAAAAGATGCTGAAATAATAAATAATGCAAAGCTCAATTTAAATTATTCATTACCTTTTTACTTTCCGCTTGGTATTTTGCTTGTTTTAAGAATGAGCCTTCAAGCCTTAGAACATAAGATAATACCACTTATCTCAAGTTCTATTGAATTAATTATTAAGATATTAGCTGCTACAATATTTATACCAAAATGGGAGTATCAAGGTTATGTAATTGCTGAGCCAATATCCTGGGTATTATGTGCTTTATTTGTAGGAGGTGCATTTTGGAAATTAAAAGATAAAAATAAATTATTTGTTAATAAAGGAGAAATAGAAAAATGACAGAATTAGAAAAATTAGATTTAGGACTTGAGTATTCATTCTTTGATGATGAGGTAAACCAAAGAAAACAACTTGCGATAGTAGAATGTGAGAAATTGCACAAAATACCTCAAACAGATGAAAAAGCAATTGCCAATCAGTTAATTCATATGTTTGGTGGTGCAAATACAAATCAATGGGTAGGACCTAATTTTTGGTGCGATAATGGAAAAAACATTTTTGTTGGAAAAGATTTTATTGCTAATTATAATGTGACTATTTTAGATATTGGTAAGGTTACAATCGGTGATAATGTTTGGATTGGACCTAATACATTAATCACAACAGTAGGGCATCCTATTTCACCTGGAGGAAGGAGAAAACATTTAGCTTTTCAAAAACCAATTGCAATCGGAAATAATGTTTGGATAGGAGGTAATGTAACCATTCTTCCGGGAGTTAATATTGGAGATAATTCAGTGATTGGTGCAGGAGCAGTTGTAACAAAAGATGTACCAGCAAATTGTGTAGTTGCAGGAGTCCCTGCTAAGATTATTAGAAAGATAGAGGAAAAATAAAATGAAAACAAAAGAATTAAAATTAGATGAAATAACAAAGGTAATTGACCCAATTGTAGCAATGAGAGATAACCAATGGTTTTTAGTGACTGCAAAAGGAAAAAATGAAGTGGGGACTTTAACTGCTGCTTGGGGACAAATGGGTAATATTTGGGAAAAGAAAACAATGACAATTTATATACGTCCTCAAAGGCATACATTACCATTAATTGATGAAAGCGGATATTTCACTTGTACTTTCTTTGATGGCCATTTAAAAGAAATGGGATATTTAGGAAGCGTATCCGGATTTGATGAACCTAATAAAATTGAAAAATCAGGACTTCATTTAACTGATTTAGAAGGCTATCCAACATTTGAAGAAGGAAAGTATATTCTTTGCTGTAAGGTACTATATAAGCAACAATTAGATCCTAATTGTTTTTTAGATAAAGAAACTTTAGAACTAGCTTATCCAAATAAAGATTATTCATATACCATTGTTGGTGAAATTGTTAAAGCATATAAAACTGAATAATTATATTGCCTCTAGAAGTAAAATCATGGAGGCTTATTATTTTTTGCAGACCAGATATTTTTTGATTTGATTGGTTGGCACTTCAAGTTCAAATTATAAATGAAATAGCTAAAAGATATGGCAGCTCATTTTTCAAAGTTTATTTTTTGAAATATCTTGTAGTTATCGAGTTTTATATTATTTAATGTATTAGTTAAAAAGCGATGACTAATTAGTAAAATTTAAATCAATATGTTATTTCTAATATTATAAACTTCTAAATTAATATATAATTTAAATATGCTTGAAAAGTTTATAAATGTCTTTAAACAATCTGATTATAAAGAAGTTTTTTCTAAGGATAAGATAAAGAAATTATTTATCAATACTATTTTGATGATAATTGATCTTACTTTAATATCCGTTATCTTTATATTCTTTTCTAATCATTTAAAGACTAGTAATGTCATTACAAAAACTTTAATAAGTGCTTCTTTATTCATTTTAAATGCATATTTTGTTTATTATGTGGTTATTTTAATTAAATATATTAAGTACATTAAAAAGAAATTAAAATTAACTTTTGATCGTGTCACTTTTTTACTACTTGTAATTACAACTATTTATTCAATAATTCATGCAGCTTATTCGTTAATTGTTGGTGCTATAAATAATTCAAATTGGGAAAAATTGATTGGTAGTGGATATTTATTTTCGTTTATACTACGAGTTATTGTCTTGATATCGATTATTATTTTATATGATAATAAAAAGATAAGTCCTACAAGAGCTGGAATCATTGAAAATAGAGTGATGATAGTGATTGGCTTATTAATTATTGCATTATCAATTTATGTTATTACACCATTATTTAAGTTGTATACAAACAACGATCAAAAATTAGTAAATAAAGATGATATTTTAAGTAGTTTCACAGCAGCTATATCAGTAATTTCATTTTTAATTAATTTTCCTTTATCAATAAGAGGTCTAAATAAAGCTAAAAGGTTTAATAATCAATTACTTACTTGTGCACGCTCAATATCCTTTTCTACATTGCTTATTTCATTATTTACATTTTTAATATCAATATCTTTGTTTATAAATCAAAACATTATTGATTTATTTAATAAGTTATTGCCAATAACACAGGTTTTACCAGTTATTATTGGAATTGAACTCATAGTTAAAGGTAATGATAATTTAAGAGAACATAAAAGACTAATTAAGTTGACTAAAAATTTAAAAATATCGCTTAAAAACATTTTATAATCTAAATATGGAGGTAATAATATGAAAGTTTTAATGATTAATGGCTCACCTAGAATCAATGGCAATACTAAAATTGCATTAAATGAGATGAAAAAGATATTTGATGAAGAAAAGATAGAAAGTGAGATTGTTGAAGTCGGTTCACTTTCACTAAGCGGTTGTCTTTCATGTGGTTTTTGTTATAAAAATGGAAGATGTGTCAAAGATGATATTGTAAATGAAGTTGCTAAGAAATTTGAAAAGGCCGATGGCTTAGTCATTGGTTCACCTGTTTATTATGCAGGGGCAAATGGTGTTCTTCTTGCTTTTTTACAACGTCTTTTTTATTCAACAAATTTTGATAAAACAATGAAAGTAGGTGCAAGTGTTGTTGCTTTAAGACGTGGTGGAGCAAGTGCAACATTTGATATTCTAAATAAATTTTTTACAATATCATCAATGCCTGTTGTTTCCAGCCAATATTGGAATAGTGTTCATGGAGCAAAAGCTGGGGAAGCAAATGAAGACTTAGAAGGACTCCAAACAATGAGAACTCTAGCAAGAAATATGTCATTCTTGATGAAAGCTATTGCTTCCTATAAAGAAAATTATCCAGATAGTTTTCCAGAAAAAGAAAAGAGAATTTCAACTAATTTTATAAGACATCTAGATGATTAAATTTGTCTTTAAGTATTTAGGCAGATAATTTTTTATTTTGTGATCAACTACTTTGCCATATCCTAATGGAATGTTTTTGTAAGTTAAAATAACTAAATTATCATTTGACGATGCTGTTTTTAATTCATTTCCAGCAGCATATAAAATAGCTTCATCTTTGCTTAAATCTAATTTATTTAAATTATAATTCACTTTACATGAATATGAATCATATTTGCATTTTTGAAATTCATCTTCGTTATATAATTTTATACCAGGAGTTATGAAATTATAATTAGCTATCGACTTATATAATTTTGAAATAGCATAAACATTATTTTTATATTTGATTAAATTAAAATTTTCAAAAGTATCTTCATATTTAACTTCATAATTTAAAGAAGTATCATCACCTTGTTTCTTTAATAGGATAAAGTAAATCCCTTCTCCTTTATATATTCCAGGAACTAAATGGTAACCTAATTTATTAGCACCACTTATGATAGTGTTATCAGCAATTTGCAAATCAACTATCTCGTAATTATGCTTTGATAAGAACTGTTTTATCTGAAGCTCATCTTCTTCAATTGATAATGAGCAAGTTGAATATAATAAGTAACCACCTTTTTTTAATAAATTATCTGCTTTATTTAAAAGATTATTTTGAATTGGAAGAAGTCGTTTGACTTTTTCAAGTGAAAAATCATTTTTAACATCTTCATCTTTTCTAATCATTCCTGAACCTGAACAAGGTGCATCTAAAATGACTAAATCATAGATTTCATCATTTTCAAAATTTAGTGGATCGATAGATGTTGAACAAATATTAGTAAGCCCAAGTCTTGAATAATTTTTTATTGTTTCAAGTTGCCTTTTATATGATATATCATTACTGACAATAAGTAAATCATCTCTTCTTATTGCAAGAGAGATGCTTTTTCCACCTGGAGCTGAGCACATATCTAAAACTAGTCCATTTTCTTTAATGTAATCTTTTAGATAATAGGAAATTAAAGATGATGAAATATCCATCAAATAGAATCCGCCTGCAAAATTTAAAAGTGATTTGCCTAATTTATGTTCGCTATCAAATTGATAGACAAGTTCATCATTATTGCTGATTAAAAAATCATATTCTTCATTTACTATTTGAGCATTCAAATATTTTTTATTTAAAATAAAAGAAGATAATGGCTTCTTATTTAGATTAGAATCAAACAATTTTATTTCATCTTCACTTGCATAAGGCTTAAGTAAACTTTTAAAATCAAAATCATTTCTTATAAATGATTTATTTTTATTCATTTTTCTTTTATCGCGTTTCACTTTAATAATCTCACTTTATGGACTATAATATATTATAAATGTTCGTCTAGGAAAGACCATATTTATTTTTTAGTAATCGGAGGCTAAATATGTTTGGGTTCAAAACAAAAGAAAATGTGAAGAAAGAGGAAGATAATTTAAATCCTCATGATTTATTTTTAAATCTTGATGATAAAAAGATAAAGTTATCTACTCAAATTTCTTCAATTTATGCAACTGAAGAATATTACACTACTTGCATTTTGAAAAGAGGAACTACTGTTTATTTTACAAGACCATCAGGAAGTTTTGTGCCAGTTAAAGAGCAATCAAATTGCGGATATACACTCGTTGGTAAAGCTAAACAATTATTTAAAGCTAGCAAAGCACTTGTCGCTTATGGTGAACCTAGTGATGATCAAGAATATGTATATATAAATACCAATTCTGAAATTCAATATGTCGGTGAAACAGGTGAACATACTCTGTATGCAAGAGTTTACGATAATGCTTCTGGTGAAAAAAATGATAGATGGGTTGTTATTTCTATCATCTAATAATGCTTAATAAATAAAATAAAATTTGGAGAAATATTATGGATATTATTGAAATAATTGAAGATAAAAAGAATAAGAAAGAACTCAGTAAAGCTCAAATTGATTACTGGATTGAAGAATATTGCAAAGATAATATTGCTGATTACCAAGTATCAGCATTACTTATGGCAATAAGACTAAATGGAATGTCTAAAAGAGAAATATTTGATTTGACAGAAGCTATGATGCATTCTGGTGAAATCATTGATTTATCATCAATAGTTGGTGTTAAATGCGATAAGCATTCAACAGGTGGAGTCGGTGATAAAACTTCACTTGCATTATGTCCTATGGTTGCTTCTTTAGGAATTAAAGTTGCTAAGATGTCAGGAAGAGGTTTAGGATTTACTGGTGGAACCTTAGATAAACTTGAATCAATTCCAGGAATGTCAATTTCATTAACACCTGAAGAATTTATCAATTCAGTAAACAAGATTGGCATCTCAATCATTGGTCAATCTAATAAAATTGATTTGGCTGATAAAAAATTATATGCTTTAAGAGATGTAACTGGTACTGTAGATTCAATTCCATTGATTGCTTCATCAATCATGTCAAAAAAACTTGCTGCGGGCTGTGATTGCATTCTTTTGGATGTTAAATATGGTAGCGGTGCTTTTATGAGAACTAAAGCTGAAGCTGAAGAACTTGCCAAAGTAATGGTTGAAATAGGATGCCATTTTAATAAAGATGTCAGAGCTGAAATAACATCAATGAATCAACCTCTTGGATTAGCAATAGGTAACATATTAGAAGTTAAAGAAGCTATTGATACTTTAAAAGGGAAAGGGCCAAGCGATTTTACTGAACTTTGTCTCTCTTCGGGAACTACAATGCTTTTACAAGCTAAAATATTTACTGATAAAGATGAAGCAAGACGTGCATTAGAGCAGTCAATATCATCGGGTAGTGCTTATAATGTCTTTTTGAAATTTATTGAAAATCAAGGTGGTGATACAAGATATATTGAGGATTACTCTCTATTTCCAAAAGCTATGTATTCATATGATGTTAAAGCTGATAGAACAGGTTATATAACATCATTTGATACCATGGGACTCGGTCTTCTTTCAATGCATCTAGGTGCTGGAAGAGAAACTAAAGAAGACAGCATTGATTTTGATGCTGGTATTCTTTTATATAAAAAGCTTGGTGATAAAGTATCTAAAGGTGATAAACTTATGACCTTATATACAGATCGAGATAAGATGTCTTCTAAAGTTGCTCAAGCATTAAATTGTCTTACTATTTCTGAAGAAAACATTATTAAACCTAAAGTTGTTGAAGAAGTCATCTCGTATGATTCAATCAATAAGAAATTTGTTATTGAAAGTGAATAGTAATGTCGATTCTGATTGAAGGATTAAATATATATCAGGAATTTGAAGGTGAAGAGCTATTTATGCCCTTCACTTTTAATGTAAAAGATCATGATCGAATTGCTCTTCTTGGGCAAAATGGAACTGGTAAATCAACATTATTTAAAATGATACTTGAACAAATTAAACCTACATCTGGTTCAATTTTGATTCCTAAAAATGTCAAGATAGGGTATTTATCTCAAGATGTAATTTCTAATGAAAATAATACTTTATATGAAGAAGTTCTTGATACTTTTAAAGATAACATCATTTTAGAAAATAAATTAAATGATATTTCAAATAAATTAGCAGGTGATCCTAATAATTTAGATCTATTAAATAAATATCAATCAACTTTGGATGAATTTGAAGCTATTGGTGGTTATTCATATCAATATAAAGTTGATATCATTTTATCAATGTTTAATTTTACAAAAACAGATTATGATAGAAAAATATCTTCTTTTTCTGGTGGTGAGAAAACAAGAATTTGCTTTTCTAAAATTTTATTAGATGAGCCTAATTTACTTATCTTGGATGAACCTACAAATCACTTATCAATTTTGTCTATTGAATGGCTTGAGGAATACCTGTCAACTTTTTCTGGTGCTGTTATTTTTTCAAGTCATGATTTAACTTTTGTTAAAAAGATTGCAACAAGAGTCATGGAGATTGAAAATAAAGAAGTCACTATTTACAACATGACTTATGATAACTTTGCTAAAGAGAAGAAAAATAGATATGAAAGACAACTCACTGAATATAAACTTCTTGAAGAAGAAAAGGCTAAACTAAAAAAATTCATAACTTTTTATATGCCTAAACCTCGTTTTGCCTCTCGTGCCCATGATAGAGAAAAAAAACTTGCAAGACTTGAAAATTTAAACATAACAGATCCAAGCAAAGTTGAATCTAGAAATTTAAATTTTTCATTAGTTGGTTCAACAAGAGCTGGTAAAAAGCTTATTGATTTTAATGATGTGGAAATAGGCTATGATAAACCATTAATTAAAAATATATCTTTTACTTTGTTTGGGCAAGACAGACTAGCAGTCATGGGAAATAATGGAATTGGAAAAACCACATTTGCAAAAACATTACTTGGCGAAATCAAACCACTTTCTGGAAATATCAGACGCTATTTTGACTTATCAATTGGTATTTTAAAACAAGATATCATGTCATATAAAGAAGATATTACTTTATTTGACCATTTAAGAAACTTATATCCTCACGATAGCAATGAACAGTTATATTCTTTATTTGCAAAATATGCATTCTCTTATGATGAAGTCAGCAAAAAGAAATTGAATAATTTATCAGGTGGAGAAATCATGAGGCTTGAACTTTTAATTCTCTCTAAAGAAAATTATGATTTACTTATTCTAGATGAACCTACAAATCATTTAGATTTATTGTCAATTAGTGAATTAATTGATGCTATTTCATATTATCAAGGAACGATGGTTATCATCTCCCATAATAGAGATTTTGTTGATAAAACATGCTCTAAAATTTTATTTTTCCTAGATGGAACATCATACTACTTTGATGGTGGATATGAAGAATTTAAAGAAACTGAACTTAAAAAGATAATGTCAGAAAGAAAAGAAGAAGCAGCTCAAAAAAAGAAAAAAGAAGTGAAAGTTAATAACGAAGTTAAAGTTAAAAATAAAGGCAAGATAAATGTAGATGCACTTATTAAAAAAATTGAAAAACTAGAAACTAATAGAAAACAACTAGTAGAAGACTGTTCAAAAGAAGAAAATTATTCAAGTAAAGATAAATTAGAATCTATTGATAAAAAGATAAAAGAAATAGATGAAGAACTTTCATCTTTATATGAAAAATTAGACAATTGTATATAAGCAATTATGCAGAGTAAATATTTTTTGAAATTTATAAGTAAAAATAAATAGTTTTTAATATATTTTGATAATTAAAAAAAATTAAATTTACATTATTTTTTATCAAAAAAATCGACTTAATTTGTCGATGTTTTACTTTAAGAGTTTAAATAACTTTGATTATTTTCGTTTTTTTACAGAAGCGTTTATAATTAATACAAAGAAGTCTATAATACAGTTATCTAAAGGAGATTAAAATTATGAAATTGGTATTATTGCCACTTGTTAGTCTACTTTTTACAAATTATTATAATGTAAATTTTGAGAGTCAAAATGATGTTGTTGACTCTTTTTTTTAATCACTTTGTGATATTAATAAAGGATTTAAAAATAGTATATATAAGAATCCTATAAATCTCATTGATAGTGAAGATAATAATGCATATTTTTATAAGACTTATTTAGATAATAAATATGAAATTAATTAATAAGATAAAAATTCTTGCCCTTCTTCCTTTTACTTTATTTTCTTGTAAAAAAATGATCCTGAAATAATTGAATTTTATAAGATTTATCCAACAGAATATAAAGTTGAATTTAAATATAGTGAATATGAAAAAAAGTTAGTAGATGATGTACCATCACTTATTACAAAAACTGTAGTTATCAATAATTTTTCTGGTTATAAAATTGAATCTTTATCTAAATACATGAATGCATTACTTGATGAAAAATTACTAGTTGACGATAGTTATGATTATGAAAGATATAGTTATTCATGCAATTATAAATTGACATTTTCTAAAGGTAATTCTGTTACCACATCATTTGAATTTAATAATCTAAGTGGTATGACTGTCATCAACTTTAATTCAAAAAGCCAAGTGATAAAAGATAAAAATAATCTTAAAGTAAGAGATATGAAAGAAGAAGTTTTTTTTAGAATATACAATATAACAGATGCAGATAGAATAATTACAACGACAACAACTCCTTTATATTAATAAATATTAAAAATATTAGCGGTTACATTTTAATAATTTTTTACATCTATAATTAAATTTTATATAATTATAAGGTTATATTTATATATGGAGCTTTTTATATGAATGAGAAGATAAGAAATGTTGCTATCATTGCCCATGTTGATCATGGTAAAACAACATTAGTTGATGCTATGTTAAAAACTAGTGGTACTTTTAGAGAAAATGAAAAAGTCGGCTTGAGAGTCATGGATTCTAATCCACTTGAAGCTGAAAGAGGAATCACTATTTTAGCAAAAACCACTGCTATTGATTATGATGGATACAAAATTAATATTGTCGATACTCCAGGGCATGCTGATTTTTCTGGTGAAGTAGAAAGAATTATGAACATGGTCGATGGTGTATGTCTTTTAGTTGATGCATTTGATGG
Organism: uncultured Caryophanales bacterium; assembly: GCA_937896065.1. Classification (GTDB taxonomy): domain Bacteria; phylum Bacillota_I; class Bacilli_A; order RFN20; family CAG-288; genus Enterosoma. Next base: position 27,575 of record CALBLI010000022.1, read on the forward strand.
TCCTATGCCACAAACTAGATTTGTTTTAAAACAAGCTATTTCATATCATTTAAAAACTGTTGTTGTCATCAATAAAGTCGATAGAAATGGTGCTGCACCAGATCGTGTTTTAAATGATATTTTAGAATTATTTATTGATTTAGGTGCAAGCGATGAACAACTTGAATTCCCTGTTATCTATACAAGTGCAGTCAATATGACTTCATCAACAAGTGAAGATATTTCAACGCAAGTTTATGGAATGGATTGTTTATTTAAAACAATCATCAAAACAATTCCTTGCCCTACAGCCGATTTAGAAAAACCTCTTCAATTTCAACCATCACTACTTGACTATAATAAATATGTTGGAAGAATAGGAATAGGTAGAGTTGATAGAGGCACAATAAGACTAGGTGATAGTGTTACTTGTATCAGATTAGACGGAAATAAGACTTCATTTAAAATTGCAAAATTATTTACATTTCATGGATTAGATAGAATTGAAGTTGATCATGTTGATGGTGGCGATATCTGTGGTATTGCTGGTCTTCCTGATATTATGGTCGGTGAGACAGTTTGCCCAAATAACTGTTTAGAACCACTTCCTGCTTTAAGAATTGATGAACCAACCATGAGAATGACATTCTCTGCTAATAATTCACCATTTGCTGGAAAAGAAGGGAAATTGCTTACTGCTCAAAATATAAAAGATAGGTTATATGAAGAGAGTCAAAGAGATGTTTCAATGAAATTTGAAATGTCATCATCTGCTGAAGCTTTTATTGTCACAGGACGTGGTGAACTTCATTTATCAGTTTTAATTGAAACCATGAGAAGAGAAGGATTTGAAATGCAAGTTTCAAAACCAACTGTCATTTTAAAAGAGATTGATGGTGTTGAATGTGAACCATTTGAAGATCTTCAAATCGATGTTCCAAGTGAATATGCTGGTGCTATTATGCAACTTGTTGGTGCAAGAAGTGCAGAGATGATTTCAATGAATGAAGAAAATGGTCAAACAAGGCTTGTTTATGTTATTCCATCACGTGGTCTTATTTCTTTTATGAACACATTTATGACATTATCAAAAGGATATGGAATCATCAATCACTCATTTAAAGAATTTAGACCAAAGATTAATAAAGCAATTGGTTTAAGACAAGCTGGTGTATTAGTTTCAACAGAACAAGGTGTATCAACAGCATATGCTTTAAAATCATCTGAAGAGCGTGGAACAATGTTTATTGGACCTGGTGTTAATGTTTATGAAGGAATGATTGTTGGCGAAAATAAATATTCTACTGATTTAGCTGTCAATGTTTCTAAAACAAAAAATTTAACTAATCAAAGAAGTTCGAATAAAGATACAACAGTCGTTTTAAAATCACCACGCAAGATGTCACTTGAAGATTGTCTTGATTATGTAAATACTGATGAACTTGTTGAAGTTACTCCACAATCAATCAGAATGAGAAAGCGAATTTTAAATACTGCTGAGAGAAGAAAGTATGAAGCTCATCACGAAGAGGAGTATCAAAAATAGAAAATGGAAGAGATGAAATTTTGTCCCAAATGTGGTAGCTTAGTAAAAAGTAGCGATGAATTTTGCCCCAAATGTGGATATAATTTAAAAAAAGATTATCAAAAAGAAATCAATCTCAACAAAAGAATTGATGAAAGAGATCGTAAATACAATAATGATCGTTTTCATTCTCAACAAGCTACGATGGCTTTGATGTTTGGAATATTATCATTTTTGTATATTGGAATCATTTTTGGTCCACTTGCTATTTATTTCGGTAACAAAGAAAGAAAGTATGATTCATATGCTAAAGTAGGTTTTGTATTAGGAATTATTGGCACTTCTATATCTGCTATTCAAATAATTTTGACAGCTGTTTTGGTGTTTCTAAATTTATAGGCTTATAAAATTATATAAATCAAATTACATTGTGTTAAAATTAATATATGAAAAAATTCATTCTAGCTGTTGATTTAGGAACATCTAATACAACTATTTATACTTCAGCAAAGCAAGTTATCTTTGATGAACCTACTTGTGTTGCAATTGATAAAACAACTAAAGAAGTTAAAGAAATAGGTTATCTAGCTTCCAAAATTGCTGGTAAAACACCATTCAATTATGATGTCTCTTTTCCTGTTAGAAACGGAATTGTTGATGATGATGTTCAAGTTTATAAATATTTGCAAAGAGTTTTAAATTCGGTAAAATTGGATAAAGCATTTAAAAATTTCACAATCATCTTTTCTTGTCCTTCAAAATGTTCAAAAGTCAATGCTGATGCTTTGATTAATATCGGCAAGACTTTGCAAGCTAAAGAAATATATATTGAACCACAAGCTAAACTTGCGGCTTTAGGTGCTGGTGAGAATGTCTATTCTCCAAATGCAACACTTGTTTGCAACATTGGTGCTGGAATTACTGATATTGGTGTTGTATCGATGGGAGAACTTGTCTCATCATCTTCAACTTTTGTTGCTTCTTCAACATTTGATGAAGCAATTAGAAGATATATGATTCATAAACAACATATTCTCATTTCAAGTATGAGAGCTGAATATGTAAAAATGAGGGTTGGTGATGTTTCACCTGTTCAAAAAAATCAGCTTCTTGATGTTGTAGGAAGGGATACAATAACTTCACTACCTACTAAAAGAACAGTCTCATCTAATGAGATGAAAAGTGTAATTGAACCTCTTGTTGATTTTATATCGCTTAAGATAACTGATGTTATCTCACTTCTACAACCTGATTTAGCAAGTGATTTAATAACAAATGGTTTGATCCTAACAGGTGGTGGCTCACTTCTTGGTGGCCTTAGTGAATATTTATCTAAACAGTTATCAATACCTGTTAGAGTCAGCAAGGATCCTATAAATAGTGTAACAAATGGAATGAAAGTTCTTGTTGATAAATTGATGGAAGAAAATAAATAAGGAGAAAATATTATGACTATTAATGATTTTAAAAAAGAAAAATTATTAGCTTTAAAAGAAAAAGATCAATTGAGAGGAGACCTTTTTGGAATGATCATCTCTGCATTACAAAAAGAAGAGATTGAAAAGAAAGTTAAAAATGAAGAATTGACTGATGCTGATATAAGTAGAATTCTTATGAAGATGAATAAAGAACTCGAAGATGATAAAAAGATGTATCAAGATAATAATAGGCTTGATGATGTAAAAAATATTGAAAGACAAATTGAAATTCTTTCTCCATATTTACCCAAAATGTTATCTGAAGATGAAATCAGAAAACAAATGGATAAATCTAAACCAATGAAAGATGTTATTGCTTCTTTTAAAGGGAAAGCTGATATTCAACTTGTCATTAAAATTTATAAAGAATAATATTGAAAAGTAATTAATTTTAAATTATACTTATTTGGTTTTATGACCAAATAATTGGGAGAATAGTTAAATGGTATAACTACGGTCTCCAAAACCGTTGTTGAGGGTTCGATTCCTTCTTCTCCCGCCATTATAGAAAACATAGGTTTGACACCAATTGTGTCAGACCTTTTTTATTACAGATAGTAACATTCATCTTTTTTGTTAACAAAGTTTAGAACTTTGCAGAAGTGTCAAACAGCATTTTATGCGGCTCTTTTTCTTTTTAAGTATTGCTATGGAACGATTTATATTTTTATAAAATCTTATTTTAGTTTCGATATTATTTTGCAATTTTTCAATTAAAAATAATAAAAGACAAAACCCATAAAGAAAAAGGTAACCTACCTTATAACGCTTTTTGCTTAAAAAAAACAAAAGAGGTTGTTATGGATAGTATCACTAAAGCGGGTAGTAATTGCATCCCACATCTTTGCAAGCTGAGGCTGCAGTGCCGTAAAAGACGTAAGGAATCAGACCGATTGATTGGAAAGATTATCTTATACAAAAAGTCAAAAGATCTTAGCTTTATAGATGAGTAAAAAAAATTAATAAAAAAACTTACTAAATAGATTACATAAGCCTCTTTCAAGTTATTCTAATAAAAAAATAAAATCCTTAAAAGAATTTAAACTTCATGGAAGATGTATAGAACAATTATATATTGAAGTTTGGACCAAACTTGAAAGGGAAGGAAATAAAGTATCACTAAGTAGTTTTCTAAGAAAATTTAAAAGAAGTGTAATTTTATGCCATATAAATCATCAAAGAAAAAGCATAATAGGTTATCAAACACCTGAAATATTGAGTGAAAAATAGCAAATTGATGCTAAGTTTATTTCAAAAAAATGCAAAACTAATGGCCAGAAGTTGATTTTATCAATATGTTCTCCTCGATGAATGTCCAAGGAAATGAGTTATGTATTTTACAAATGAACACACAATGTATGAAACTGTAAAAGCACTTGAATATGCACATGATGCATTTGGATGATATTAAAGATTATTCAATTAGATAATAGCTATGAATTCACCAATAAAGCAAGGAGAAAAGATAAAGGAATGAATATTAAATTATATGATAATTATTTAGAAAGATTTCTAAGAAGGAACAATATAAAACATTAGTTAATATGACCAAAATTACCTCAGCATAATGATAAAGTTGAAAGAAGTCATAGAGTTGATCAAGACAAATTTTGCAAATAGTTCAAGTTTCGTAACTTAAGCAATCTAAAAAACTAGAAAAGAGATTGATTAATAGATACAATAATATCTCAAAGCTGGTGCTTTCTTAATGAAATTATCTTGAAAGGCTAAGAAGATACAGGTGAAATGAGATGTGTTAAATCTCTTATATCATTTGAAAATTCAAATTAATATAAATTCCTGGTGCGTATTTTATTGACTTTTCAAATATCTGGTGCTATAACAATTATCGGAAATGAAGTTCTTCCACAAGGGCAACCTTGAAACCGCGTTTAACGCTGATGACTTCTGCGAATTTTTATCGCAGGGCATCGGCTTTTTTTCTTGCCCTGAAAGGAGAATGTTATGTCATTTTTAACTTCACTTGCCATTATTTTTTTATCGGCATTATTGCTCGGAAGTCTATTTCGTAAAATTAAACTCCCACCGCTCATAGGGATGTTGCTTGTCGGAATAGTGCTTAGTCCGCATATTCTGAATCTTATTTCGCCGGGAATTCTTAATATTTCAAGTGATTTAAGGCAATTTGCTTTGATAATTATACTGACCCGTGCAGGCTTATCGTTGAAAATTGGTGATCTTAAAAAAGTAGGCAGACCCGCAATTTTGCTCTGCTTTTTGCCTGCAACGTTTGAAATAGTCGGTTACATTGCGTTCGCTCCGCTTTTTTTGAAATTATCGATACAAGAAAGTGCACTAATGGGTGCAGTAATGGCGGCAGTATCGCCAGCAGTTGTGGTCCCTCGTATGTTAAAACTTAAAGAAGAAGGTTACGGGACAAACAAAGGTATTCCACAGATGATAACGGCTGGTGCATCGTGTGACGATGTTTTCGTAATAGTTTTATTTACGGCACTGCTTACTACTGTTGGAATCGGTGGCTTTGACTTTAACGTGATATGGCAAATCCCTGTATCTATCGTTTTGGGTATAATCTTTGGTGTGTTCTGCGGCTATGTATTCTCAGTGTTTTTCAAATACTTCAAAGTGCGCGACACTGTAAAAATCATAATTTTATTAAGCGTTTCATTTCTTTTTGTTGCACTTGAAAACTTAATAAAGAAGTATGTTCCTTTTTCGGGACTTCTTGCAGTAATTTCTCTTGGAATTATGTTCAATATGAAGTCAGAAGAAAGGGCAAGCAGACTATCGATCAGATATGAAAAACTGTGGGTTTTTGCCGAAATAATTTTGTTCGTGCTTGTTGGTGCAGAAGTTGATGTTTCCCATGTTCTTTCTGACGGCGGCAGTGCAATCGCAGTTCTTCTTTGTGCGTTAGTATTCAGAATAATTGGCGTTTTTATGTGCCTTATAAAAACACCACTCAATTTCAAAGAAAGACTGTTTTGTGCAATTGCATACATTCCGAAAGCAACGGTTCAAGCGGCAATAGGTGCAATTCCTCTTTCGAAAGGACTTGAGTGTGGTCAATTGATTTTGACATGTGCCGTTTTAGCGATACTTATTACAGCACCGCTCGGAGCGATTGCAACCGATTTATCATATAAAAAACTGCTTACTAGATAAATTTACCTTCCAATGCTCCATTATAAGAAGTAATAGGTTTGATACCAATTATGTCAGAGCTTTTTCTTTCATTATGAATTTATTTTTTAAGTTTTAAGACACAAAAAAGCAAAGAATGTGTTTGTCTTTGCTTTTTTAAATAAATTTACGTAAGCGTCAACAGCATCAAAGTTATTGAGCATACAAGCTATTTCTCAAATTGATAGTATAAACATCTATTTTTATAATATTCTTTTGAAGAAGTTAGCTAGTTTATACAATAAAACAAATCTCAAATTATTGATAAAATTAATTGAAAAGGAGTATGAAAATGAATAGTGCACTCAAGATGATGCTTTCAAGATACAATTTTCAAAATAATCAAGACAAACAAAATGCTGTAAAAGAAATCATACAAGAAATTGCATAAGCAAGGCTTCCATGTGGTAATTTCTTTAAAAAATCTGCAATTATTGAAACGCATGTTTAATGATTTACTATAATTCAAATAGATTCAGTGAATATCTTGATTTCGCTTTGCTAAAAATAGATATATGTATGTATTTTTAAAGATAGAAATTAAACAAAATATTTAAACAAACTAAAATGATGATATTCAACAAATTAAATTATATTGTAATATAAAGTTTTAACTTTTGTATCTAAT
>CALBLI010000023.1 GCA_937896065.1 uncultured Caryophanales bacterium
AAAGATTGTCCTTTATCAATTGATGAAAAAGAATGTTTAAAAAATTTCAATCTGATAACTTCAAAACCGATGCTATATGTTGCAAATGTCGATGAAGAATCATATGCTAATCCTGAAAATAATAGTTATTATAAAAGGTTAAAAGAATATGCTGAAAGTCAAAATACTATCTGTATACCTGTTTCGGCTTTAACTGAAGAAGAATTATCTAAAGTTTCAGCTGAAGATCGAAAAGAATATTTGGACTCCCTTGGCATGAGCCAAACTGGTCTTGATCGAATAACAATGGCTAGTTATCATCAATTGGGATTAAGAACCTTCTTTACTTGTGGAAGTGATGAAGTTAGAGCTTGGACTTTCCATGATGGATATACAGCTCCAAATTGTGCTGGAATAATTCATACTGATTTTGAAAAAACATTCATCAAAGCTGAAGTATATGCTTATGATGACTTAATTAAATACGGAAGTGAACTGAAAGTAAAAGAGAATGGTAAGCTTCAAATTGTTGGTAAAGATTACTTAGTAAAAGATGGTGATATTTTATATATCAAAGCGGGAGCTAGCAAGAAATGATAGATTTCAAAGTTGGATTTGGATATGATATTCATCGTCTTATAAAAGGCGATCATCTTCTTCTTGCAACTGTGAAAGTTACTTCTGATAAGAAAATTGATGCTCATTCAGATGGTGACATTGTTTTACATTCATTATCGCAAGCTATTTTATCGGCCCTTGGAAAGGAAGATATTGGTTCTTATTTTCCAGATACACTTGATAAAACTAAAAATATGCCATCAGTTGATATCTTAAATTTAGCTTTAAGTATGTTAAAAGAAGAAGAATATCAATTGAATAACATTGTAATTGACATCGTTTTAGAAAAGCCAAAATTAAAAGATTATAAAGAAGAAATTAAAAATAAACTATCTTCTTTATTAACTATTGATAAAAAGAAAATTGCTATCAATGCTAACACCCATGAGAAAGTGGATAGCATTGGCAAAAATAAAGCCATTGTCTGTTATAGCGTTGTCTCAATTATTAAGTAGAGGTGAATATGAATATTAATGAAAATATCAAATTAAAGTTACAGGAAGTTTTAAAAGATTTAGGTTTAGAAATTGCACTTGATGAAATTGTTATTCAACAATCTGATACACGAGAACATGGTGACTATTTCACTAATGTTTGTTTGAAAAATGCAAAAAAAATTAATTTAAAACCTTTTGACTTGTCTACAAAAGTTGCTTCTGTATTTGAGTTAGATGGAATAGATAAAGCTGAAGCTGTTATGCCTGGTTTTTTAAATTTCTTTCTTAAAGCAGATGAACTTGGTTCAGTCATTAAAGAAATCATCTCATTAAAAGAAAATTATGGCAATTTGATAGTAGGTAAAAATAAAAAAGCTAATATTGAATATGTTTCTGCTAATCCTACTGGTACTCTTCATTTAGGCCATGCTCGCGGAGCAGCGATTGGTGATTGTCTTGCAAGAATTTATAAAAAAGCAGGTTATGATGTAACCAGAGAATATTATATAAATGATGCCGGAAATCAAATTGATCACTTAGCTGACTCTGTCATCGCAAGATATTTTCAAAAATGTGGAATTGATAAAAAAGTACCAGATGATGGATATCATGGAGATGAAATAATCACAGTTGCAAATAATCTTTATAATAAAGTTAAAGATTCATATTTAAAAGATATTGATTCTCATTATAATGAAATCAAAACTTTTGCTGAAAATGAATTGCTGAATAATATCAAGAAAGATCTTCATGATTTTAATGTTGATCAAGATGTTTATACATCTGAAAAAGCAATTAGAGACCGCGGTGACATTGAAAAGGTTTTAGAAAAATTAAAATCCAGTTGTTACACACAAGATAATGCTTTATTTTTAAATACCACCAGAGATGGAGATGATAAAGATCGCGTCTTAGTCAAATCAGATGGTAGTTACACTTATCTTCTTCCAGATATTGCTTATCATTTAGATAAATATAATCGTGGATATGATATTTTAGTTGACCTTTTTGGAGCTGATCACCATGGCTATATTGCTCGTTTAAAATCAGCTATGAAATCACTTGGTAAAAATCCTGATATCTTGCATATTGAACTTGTTCAAATGGTCAGATTATTTAAAAATGGTGAAGAGTTTAAAATGAGCAAGAGAACTGGTAATGCAATCTCCATGAAAGAGCTTATTGAAGAAGTCGGAGTTGATGCAACTAGATATTTCTTTGTCTCACGTGCAAATTCTTCTCATCTTGATTTCAACATTGATTTAGCTAAATCACTTGGAAGTGAAAATCCTGTTTATTATGTTCAATATACTCATGCTAGACTGAATGGTATTTTAAATAATGGGCAAAGTTTTTATCCATTAAATTATGATTGTGATCTTTTAACAAATGAGAAAGAAAAAAATGTTTTAATTGCCTTGCGTGATTTTTCAAATGTTATTGAATCAGCTTTAAATGAAAATGAACCATATAAGATAACAAACTACGTTTATTCTCTTGCAAGTATCATCAATGAATTTTATACCGTTTGCCGAGTCATCGATGATAAAAATGTTGAATTAACCAAACAAAGACTTGGTCTTGTTGAAGCAAGTAAAATCGTTTTAAAAGAAGCTTTATCACTTATTGGTGTTTCAGCACCTGATAAAATGATTTCATTAAATAACAAGGAATAAAATCATTCGTTCAAAATTTAAATATCAATACAATTATTTTGTATATATCATATTTATTTCATTTAAAATAGAAGAAGTTAAATTTAAAACAGTGTGTTAGTTTCTAATCAAATATAACTTGTGAAGATATTTAAACACTATTAAAAATTTAAAATCCAAGAAGTGATGATCAATATATACATTAGTGCTATCAAAAAATAGAGATAGTATCAAGATTACTTACATGTGACAAACTTGAATTAATTCCCCCAGTAAATAATAGAAACATCAACTGTCTTTTCATTTCCATTTTCAAGAAGAGTGATTGTTTCCAATTTATTTTCTTTATTGGCAGATGAATATTTGAAATTATCAATAAATTCACTTTCACTATTGTGGAATAAAGCTTTGAATTGTTGAATCGTTACATTAAATTTAATTCTCTTAATAGATGATGTATTAAATGAGATAGCAGCAAGAGTAATATTAGGATTTTTAATTTCAATATCCTCAATATTTGTATCTTCAAACACAAAAGTACTAATTTCAGTTACTGATTCAGGAATTGATATTGATTTTAGATTTTTGCAATTAGACAATAATCTAGTAGGTAATGCCTTTATATTATTTGATAACTTAATACTTTCAATTCCAGCAGATGAGAAGGCTGAACCGCCTATTGTAGTAACAGAATCAGGAATTTCAATACTCTTTAACATTTTACATGAACTGAAAGCTTGATCTCCTATTGTCGTCAGGTTATTACTTAATTTAATAGATTCAAGTTTTGCACTACTAGTAAAGCAGTAATTAGGAATCTCTACAACTTGATCTGGAATTTCAATATGTTTTATTGAACTGTTCAAAAATGAATAATTTGCAAAACGAATAAATTCATCATTAAATTCTACTTCTTCAATATCTCTTGTAAAAGCATAGCTTCCACTTCCTATTGTTCCACTTGGAAGAACTACTTTTTTTGTTCCTTTTATTGGAAAGGCAAGTTGAACTGCTTTTGTATCATTATTAAATAAGCAATTATTTTTAGAAGAAAATTTCCCACCTTCTTCAACAACTAATTCATTTACATCAGTCAAATAAAAGGAATTATTATTAACACTAGTTACTTCTTTAGGTAGAATGAATTTTTCAATTTTTGAATCACCGATTACTGACGAATTTTTTATTTCAGTGATACTTTTTGGCCAGGTAAATGTCTTTAAATTATTTAAATATCTAAAACAGCTATCACCTATTGAAGTTATAGCATCATTAAAATTAATAGTCTCTAGCGATGATCTCCAAAAAGCACATTGTCCAATCTTTTTGATGGTACTTGATAAAGTAACTTCTTTAATATAAGGATTTGATGAAAAAGTATAATAATCAATCTCATCTACTTCAGGAAGCATCACATTTGCTTCATTAGATAAATACTTAACGAGAGTTTTAGTACTATCAGCTTTTGTATAAACTAAGAATTTATTATCAACAATTTCAAGTGATGGATTATTATTTAAAACTATTTCTTTTATATTATGGCACATATAAAAACTTGATCCAGTGATAGAAGTAACATTATCAGGTAAAATAACTTTTTCAATATTATCACAATTACTTATTGCGTTTCTTTCAGTTAATTGAGTTATTGATTTTGGATACTTAAATTCTTTCAAATTATTTAAATATTTAATTGTATAATTTAAACCATTTTCTCCTAAATTTATATCATCATCAAAGACAAGTTCTTCAAGAGCAGATTCATAGAAAACATAAGAAACAGCATTATTACCAGCAAATGGTAAACTTGTTATATTTTTAGGTACAAATAATTTCTTTATATTTGATCCACAAAAACTATAAAGTCCTAAGCTAGTAATCGATGGATCAGTAGGTATAACTGAATTTATTGTTCCAGCTACAACTTTACTTTTATCAACTAAGCAATTATTAAGAGATCGATAATTAGGATTATTTTCAGATACTTCAATACTTTCTAAATTAGATGTATACTGAAAAGCTTTTTCATTAATACTGATTACATTCTCAGGAATATAAACTGATTTTAAATTCTTTTTATAAGCAAAGCATGAGTCATATAGTACTACAGGAACTTCAGTTGGAATTTTAAAATCTCCATAACAAAAATAGACATATCTGTTATTATATCTTGGATTTTTAGAAACAATACAATTGTTTTCAATAGTAAAATTTTCATTATCAGGTGATATTTCAACTTCTAAAATAGTATCGCTAACATATTGGAATGTTGCACCAGTTATGCTTTTAATAAAAGAATTGATATAAACATATTTAACATTGGTGCAATTTTTAAAAAGTGATGAAGTAACAGCAGTAATTTTAATGCCGTTAATGTAATCTGGAATAACAACATGTGTATATGAATCATCATCAAGTCCTTCTACATAAGCAGTTTTGTTATCAGTAAAAAGTGTATAAATAAAAGATGATGATGTGGTCACTTTTTTATTTTCTACTGGAGTAGAACTACTAGTAGAAATAGATATAGATGATGAATTGTTATTATTAACATTTTTTGAACATGATATTAATAATAACGAATATAAGGCTACTGGTAAGATTTTATTTTTTTTCATTTTTAGCTCCTTTATATAATTTTAATTTGATTCTTCAACGCTGATACTATCAAGATCATAAAACTCAAAGAATGATTTAGTCTCGTCAGCGAGCTTGATACCTTTAAGTTTAGGACAATTTTTAAAGGCTTCTTTTATATTTTTTAGATTGCCTTTTTTCATGCTTGCCTTAAACTCATCTAGCGTCATTTTAATATTGACATTTTCTAAGTTTTGACAATCTATAAAAGCACCTTTATTAAGATTTGATATAGATTTAATAGTCACATTTTTTAATGTATCTGATTTAAAGGTATCAGCATAAAATATTGCTATATCACCTTCTATATTGATAGTTTCCACTTCTTTAACTTCATAAAAAGTTTTAGAAAATATACTCGTAACTGTTGAAGGAACTGTAAAAGTATTAGTCAGTGTTTTACCTTGAACAAGATAATCAAGTTGAGTAATGCCTGTTGGAACTGAAAATTTATTAGCCACAAAAACAATTTTACCATTTTGTATCAAACAATTCTTTGAAACACTATATGATGTGTTTCCGCTTGTGACGGTAATTTTTTCAATACCAGTACAACCTGTTAAATTTGCAAAACCAGTATTTGTTCCAAGTACATTAATTAATTCAGTTACTTTTTGGGGAATATTGAGTGATTTTAGTTTTGGACAATTAACAATCGCATTCTTGTATAAATTATTAGCAGAACTAGAAGTGACCAGGCCTTCAGATAAATTCAATTCTTCCAAATTAGGACAATTATAAAATAAATTAGAGTTATTTGAACTAGAACCATCAAATCTAATTATAGTATCTGGCATCGTTACTTTTCTTACATATTCATTACCGCAAAACAAATTCATATGCAAATTAGTAGCACCATATGGGATATTATATACTTCTAATTGACCATAAGGTGCCATAACAAGTTTCTTTTCACCTTGATTCATCATCAAGAAATTATTACTTGTGTAATAAACTGTATTATTAGGATCAACAACTATGTCTTTAATGTATGATAAATTAGCTTCTTTAGCATCATCTCGATTTTTTACTTCTTTTCCGATAAAAAGATAATCGATATGGGATTGATTAAAAGAAGATTGAAAAAATGTAGTATTATGCAAAACAACTTTGCCAATATTTGAATAGGACATATTAAATTCTTGAAATGTAGTCACTGTACTAGGAACAGTAAATGATTTTAATGTTAAGCCTCGATAAGCTAACGCATCAACAGTTTTTACATGACTTGGAATAGTATATTCTAAATCATCAGACAAATTTAAATTATTGTAAATAAAAGCACCTGTAACAATTCTAGTTACTGTCGTTGGAATATCTAAATTTTTATATCCAAAATATAAATCAGTGCCTTCAATATTTGTAATGCAGTGATTTCCAGCTTTATATTTAGTATTTCCTTCATAGAAAGTGACTTCATCTAAATTAGTACAATTTCGGAAAATATCAGTTTCTAAAAAAGTGTTATAAGTCTTAGGTAATTTCACTCTTTTTAAAGATGTGCAGTCGTTAAAAAGATAATGTGAATCTGTAATATCACCTTCTTCAGGTAGAACTATTTCCTCAAGCGAAGTGCATCCGTCAAATACATAAGAATAAAATACATTGTCAGTTTTTAAAAACTTGATTTCTTTTAAGTTCTTACAATTTGAAAATGAGTAATTTTTTAAAGCAGTGCTTCCTTCAAAAGTTATTGATTCAATTGATGAATCTTCAAAAACATTAGTTTCAACACTCGATATTGTTTTATTATTATATGTTTCAGGAACAACAAGTGTTTTAACTTCCTTATATAGAAGTTTAGAAATTGAAACAGTTCCATCATTTTCTTCTTTAAATGAAACTATTTCATCAAGTTTAGTTGGTACATAACTTGAACTGGTTGATGAATCAGTTGATGATGTAGATGTTGATATTGAAGTTGTAACAGATGAAGAAACTTTATCTTTTTTACTACATGAAGATAAGCTAGCAAAAGTTAATAGTGATGCTAAAGTAAATATTTTCATTTTCTTTTTCATATTTTATCCTCCTATATCAAGTCAGAAATATCGATGTCACTAAGAGCACATTTAATCCAATAATTTTTAGTTTCATCCAATATAGTGAGCTCTTTCAATTTAGGACATTCAGCAATAAATTGTGAAAAATTAGTGAATTTAGATACTTTAGCGTCATATGATCTCTTCATTAAATCTTTTATTTCTTCCAGTGTCATCTTTAATTTAAATTCTTCAAGCAATGGCAAATTATAAAGAAGTTCATATTGGTAAACATATTTTGCAGAACCTATAAGTGAATTTATTTTACTAAGTTCAATCGAAGTAATGATGTCATTATTTGCAAGCAAATATGTAGCTGGAATAGTTATTTCATCAGCTTTGGTTTTTAAAGATCTGATTTTTACATTTGTGAGTGCATTTCTAGTAGCTGAAAGATTAAAAGCTACTATTTCAGTAATTTCCTTTGGTAACACTAAATCTGGATCAGCAGGGGTTGAATTATTAAACCATTCACCTAATTTTGTAATTGAAGCAGGAAGTGACCAACCATTACAAACTAGATGAACAGTTTTTTCATTAGTGGTAGGATTAGTATAGGTCAAACATTTGTTTTCAAATTTATATGTTTTATGACCAGTAGGAACAACTATTTCTTCTAAAGAAGGTAATACATCAAAGGAAGATAGTGGACGAATATTTGTTACATTTAGTGGAACATTAAACTTTTTTAATTTAGGTAAATTAGATACTCCGAATTGAGGAAAACCATTAGTAGAATTGTCAGCTATATTATTTGAAAAAACAATTTCTTCTAAATTATCACAATACGAAAAAGCTTTAGAAACATATGATGATGAATTCTCCAATCTAATAAAAGATGTAACATTGTCAGACATTGTTACTTTTTTTACAGTATTATTTTTATAAAATAAATTAGGACCAATTGCTTGAACTTCATTTGGAATATAATATTCTTCTTTATTTCCATATTCAAAAGCTGCAATTTTTCTATTATTGTTTTCATTCCAAATCAAAAAATTATTTGAAGTGTAAAAATATTGATTATTAGATACTACATTTATTTGATCAATATTCATATATATGGAATATTCACTATCAGTGCTAGTTTCACCTTTATTAAATGCAATAGAAGTTAACAAATTGCCAATATTAAATTCTCCAATATGAGCTTTATAAAACCAATTTGTTAGGATAGTATTTGAATAATTGAGCGTAAGTTTTTTAATATTGCTATTTTCAAATATATACTTTCCTATTGAAGAAACATTAGAAATATTTACTGAATTGCATTTGATATTAGCAAATGCATTATCTCTAACAGCATAATATGATGAAGTAAGATTTATATCTAAAGTATCATCACTTATTCCGCAGCAAAATGCATAAGAGTCTATATATTTAACAGTGGAAGGAATTTCAACTTTGTTCCATCCAACTTCCAAAGTTGTTTTATTACTACTTAAAATATAATTATCAGTAAAAATAAGGTTACTGCTACCACCTTTGTGGATAGTCACTATTTTTAAATTTGGACAATTATAAAACATGCTGCCTTCTGTTGTATTAGTGTTTGCAGGAAGAACAACTTTTTCTAAAGATGTGCAATCTTTAAACATAAACCTACAATTAGCAAGTGATGATGAAAAAGTTTTTGGAAAAACAAATTCCTTTAATGAAGTGCACCCTTCAAATGCATTTGATCTAATTATATTAATCGTATCACCTGATATAAATTCAACTTTTGTAAGTTTTTTACAATTTTTAAATGCATCGCTTTTAATATCAAAGTCAGAGCTTACAAGTGGAATAGCCACTGATTCAATATCAGTATTTTCAAATGCACTGCTTGTGATTATTTTAACAGGCACTTTATCAATTTCACTAGGAATAACCAC
>CALBLI010000024.1 GCA_937896065.1 uncultured Caryophanales bacterium
CCTTTTTTATTTTGTTAACTATTTCTTATTTGCTTCATTTTTTAATAGTTCATTGACTTTATATAGTCCTGATCCATCACTTGCAAATAAAGTGAAATTATCTAATATATTTTTAGCAGTGGTTTCTTCTTCAAATTGTTCGCCTAAAAACCATTCTAAAAAGTTCTTAGCTAAATAATCATTTTCTTTAATAGCTTCAGCATAAATATCTTTGATCATATTTGTCACTTTCTTTTCATGTTCAACTTGAAAAAGTAATGGATCTTTTAAATCTTTAAATTTTTCTTTAGGAGCATCAATTGATAAAAGCTTGAATTCAACATCACGATCTTGTAAAAATTCACAGAATTTTTCAGCATGATCAAGCTCTTCTTTAGCGTGATTCATAAACCAAGCATGAAATCCATCTAAACCTTTTTTACGATAGAACTCAGCAACATTTAAATAAAGATAACCAGACCATAATTCTTTATTGATCTGCTTTTCACATAATGCAATTAACTTTTCTTCCATTTTAATTTCCTCCATTAATTACATTAATATTTTACTTTGTTTTAAAAAAAATGAGCAATAAATGCTCACTTTCTTTTAAATTCTCTATCAACTTTATAGCGGATATAATCAAGTTTCATTTGTTCTTTTTGAAATGGATAAGCTAAGGTGATTCCTATTGGAAATTGAAGAAGAAAAACTGGTAAAAATTGATATAAAACTGGAATAAAGTAAGTTTTATCACCTATTTCATATGTCATTAGATAAGGAATGTAAAGCCAGCCTAACATCTTATCAAAATCCTCTTTAAATCCCATATTGACTGATTCATTAGCGGGTCCACTTCGATATAAGAAATTTAACCAAGCTTGTTTATCACTGACTGCTCCATATGCCTGTTTAAAATCAGGTACACCACAAACAAATAACAGGAGATCGTTTAAAAAGATGATGGTTTGAAAGAAGATATATGTGAATACTAACTTCCATAATCTATGATAGTCAAGCTTATGAAATCCTTGCTGAACCATCAAAAATCCACATAGAACTAAAGGCATATGACAAAGATAGAATCTTAAAACATCAATGAGGGTATCTAAATCTCTTAAATCTCTTCCAGTTGAACCAAATGGAAACAAATAAACACCAAAACCTGATACAATGCCTATGTAAAACATATAGTCTTTAAATAATTTATTTTTCGACATGAAAATGAATGGAGCTAAAATTATCAAAGCTGCACATAAATTTTCAAATGTTGATTTCCATAAAGAATTAGGAAAATTATTTAAATAAGAAGGTAATAGCTGTTTGATAAAATGGAGTGAAAAATTTGCAAAAAGAATTGTTAAAATATATTTATATGCAAATCTTTTACCTTTTTTATTACATAATTTGACTGAGAAGAAACAGAATGCAAGAAGAAGGAGAATAAAAAAGAAATAAAAGAAGTTTCCAATCTCAACTGAAATCATACCATTTTTTCCAAATATGCTAGTTAAACTTCTGCCTACTTTTCTATTTTCCATCATAATATTTGATCATCTCTTCCTGACAAACTTCAACTTTATTTGAGCAATTAAAAACAATTTGTTCATTTCTTACTTTAGCTTTTAGATAATCTTTTTCATAAGCAATTTCATGTTTTTTAATAAATGATAATTCGTCATCTAATTTAGATGTTTCTAAATTAAAATAGTAAAATGTGAAAGCAAAAGTATAACTGAATAGAATTGAGAATAAATATTCAGCAACATCAATTTCAAAAACAAATAAACAGATGATGGCCTCTAATGAAATTACTATATCTAAAATCATCAAAAATGAAAACTCATTGTATTTTCTTTCATCTTTATCCATGTATGATTTTCTTCTCATATTGAAATAATATCCAATAACTTGAATGATAAAACCAGCTAAGATGAGTGAAGCACGATAAATGAGTTTATCAGTTAATATACCAGCAGTAATAAGTGCAGTTGGAAGAAGATAAAGTAACCTAATTAATGGATACTTGATAGGTAATATAACGCCTTCTTTTTTTATCTCAATCTCTTTTTCTAGCTGAGCTTTATAAGTAAAGATAGGAACAGCTATTACAATTATTGAACAAATAGAAAGCATCGATGTTGATAGTAAGAATTCTGGTTCAAGAAGTTGTCTTACTACAAATGACATCAGTATTACAAAATATAAGATTAGTCGACTATCTTTTGTCTTTTTAAACATTTTAAATAAAGTATAAATAATGTAGCAAAAGAAAATAATATTGATAGCGAATCTGATGATTCCACCTTCTCCCCATGGTTCTAAAATACCATTATGCATATGCCAGAATTTAGCATCATTATTATCTCTAGCATATAAAAATGCTAAATTAAAATTCATGGTTCCTAAGCCAAAGATGAAATATAAAGGTGAAAAATTGACCAAATCAAAAAACTTTTCCCAAATTTTTAATCTAGAATAAAATGTCGAATCCTTTTCAGTAAATTGACCAGTTATAGTATTTGCAAGCTTCTTTAAAATTGATATTTTTTGTAAAGCTGGTATAAAGATAATCATTGTTAGAAATATCATTAAGAGAGCTAATATAGAAAGAATAATTATTGAGATTTTCTTATTCACTTTCCATTTTTCATAAGCGATGACAATAAGATATCCAAAAAGTAAAACTATTCCTGCAAGAGTAGCTGATTTGCAACCAGATAAAACAATATGAGCAAATAGGATAATAGAAAAAGCTAGATTTATATATCTTCTTGTTTCATATAGAAATTTCATATGGATAATCATTGCTAAAAACAAGGCCATACCAAATATATTTTTATCACCTAGAAAAGAAGCAATGTGGCTATCCTTATCTAAGTTTGAACTAAAAAAGCTACTATAAACATCACTTTCAGTCAAATAAGAATAAATAAGTGAAAAATAAATTATGAATAAAAATATATATGCAATATATTTAAAATAGGATTTATCAACCTTGCATTTAGGAACACAAGCATATGTTAAATAAAGAAACATACATGAATTTAAATACATAAATAAGTATTCCCATCTTCTAGATTCGCTTAAATGATAAACAAAATCAGGAGCCGTCGGATTATACCTTTCTAATGTGCTTGGAAAACATAATAGAGCAATTGCATTGCCTAAAAATAAAATCCAACACATGGTAAAAATCGGGATGTTTACTTTAACATTAAAATATTTTCTTGCAATAAAGAATAAAGTGCCAGATAAAAGAAGAACAGAAAGAAGGAAACCAATATAATCACCGATGATATTAAATGGTAAAACACCATATTGTTCTCCTTCAAATAATTCAGTGAACACAACTGTAAAAACAGCATATATAAAATATAAAATCTCAAAAAGAAGATAAGGAGTTCTGCCTAAAACATATCTTGTTTTGAAAATAGATTTATTTTCTTTTTTCATTAAATTCGTATTCATCTTTTTTTAAAAAATAACTATATTATTTTATCAATATTCCCTATCTTTTAAAAGAATATAAGTCAATTTAAATTAGATAAAAGTACAATATATAAAAATTATGGGTTCAATTGTTAATTTCAAAGTGTTTACCAGCATGCTAGTCAACTAGTATTGCAAATATAAATATTACAATTTTAATTTAAACTATAGGAGTTATAGTTGTTATATTTTTTTATCAGAATCAGTTTTAGATTCAAATAAATATAAAATCTTATATTCTTTTTTATTATTATAAATAAGGCTATATCACAACAAGTAAGCTAAGTAATCCAAGATTTTTATAAGATAAAAATTTATTTTATTGATTTATCCTGTATAATTTTAATTACTTATGAATAAATCAGACTACTTGAATGAATTTAAATCCGTTGATGATATTAATGTCTACATCAATCAATTAAAAGATAATAGAAATGATGATGTTTCTTTATTCCTTTCATCTATTTATGAATCAGGTAATAGAGTTGAAGTTTCTTACAAAGATGCTTTATCTTATTTAAATAGCTCTTCTTTAAAAAAAGAAAGGCTTCTTTTTTTGCTGAGGCACTTAAATGAATCTTTTGAAGAAGGCGGCGAACTTTTTTCTTTAAAAGAAATAGATTCACTACTTATTAGTAGTGATCCATCTATTATTGAAATCAAGGAATTCTATAACGAATTCAATAGATGCTATAATTCCAACTTATCTAGTAGTAATGAAAAGGTTAATATTCTAATTGATTCATTAAAAGAATGTAATAGTGATAGTGAAAAATTTTATAATGACTTCACTTTGCTTTTAGATAGCCTAAATAATGATTTATATTCATTTTATTTTATAGGTAAACTTCTTTTATTATACATACCTTTATATTCCAACAAGAATAATTCAAATATGCAAATTCTATTTTTTAAAAAGATATTAAAAGAAAGACCAGATTTAAAACATGGTGAAATTTTAAATGCTTTAGGTTTATGCTATATAAACTTAATATTTAATGATGAAATAGCAAATGAAGAAGAATACAAAGAGAAATCAGAAAAATATGCTTCTTTATCCAAGGAATATTTTACTGAAGCTTCGACATTTTATAATTTAAGTGATGCTTATGATAATCTTATCGCCTTTGACAATTTATTCAATTCAATTTTAAATAAAAATAAAATTGAAAAAGCTAAGAAAGTTAATAAAATTATACAAATAGTATCTTGTATTTTAGTTGCCGTTATAATGATATCTCTTGTTATAACAATAATTGTTGTCAAAAAATAATATTAAAAATCAATCTTTACTTTGACTACTGCTTTTTCAATAGTGTTGTCATCAACTTTGATGCATGGTTTGTGCAAATCATTAGGATAAACTAAAGCAAAGAATCCAGAAGTGAGCATCACTATTGCATCTAGCTCACCTTCATAATTAGCTTTATCTTTAACTTCATCATAACTAGAAGTTATATTACTATCATCAAATTTTCTTTTATCAACATATCCAAAGTTTTCTTTACCACTTAAAACTAATTGAATGTCTAACCATTTTTCATGGCCTTCAATTTTAGCATCCTTAAATTCTTTACCTTTATATGATGATCTATTTAAATATACTTCACCATCATCTTTAATTAGATGCTTACCTTCTTCTAATTTTAAAAGGCCATCAACACCTAACTTATTTAAATAATCAAATGCTAATGTCAGATTTTTAGAATAACTAAAGTCTTTCTTACCAAAATCAACAATATTTCCAATAATCATATTAATCACCTCAATAAGATTATAGCAATTTTTAATAAAATGATAATTTTTTATTGATTGAATCAACAAAGCTGATACTTTTTTAAAAAATTAGCACTCTACTATTGCATTTGCTAAAAAGTTATTTATAATAATATTGCACTCGGATGTTTAGAGTGCTAGAAAGCTAAAATGAAACTAGAAAGAAAAGATCAAATTCTCAGATGTATTGTTGAAGAATACATCAAAACAGCTGAACCTGTCGGTTCTGAAAATCTATTAAAGAATTACTCTCTCAATTGTTCATCAGCCACTATTAGAAACGCAATGGCTAAGCTTGAAGAAGAAGGTTATCTAGAAAAGACTCACATCTCTTCTGGAAGAGTACCTTCTGCTAAAGGTTATCAACGTTATCTAGAACATTTAGAAGAGAGCAAGATGTTAGATAGTATCGACATGGATTTTCAGCGTGAGCTTGTCAGTTACCTATCAGATCCGACTCTTGGAGTTGAGGAAGTAGTCTCAAAAGTGTGTTTAATCTTATCTGAAATGACAAATATGGTTGTCGTCAAGATGAAACCAGAAAATGAAGAAAGATTAATCAAAATTGATTTGCTTCCATTAAACGAAGAAAGAGTACTCGGTTTGTTTGTTACCGACAAAGGAAATGTTCAATACAAAACATTTCTTCTGAATAAATCTCATTTCTTTGATTTATCTAAAGCAATAAAATTTGTTTATCTTCTAAGTCAAAAGCTTCGTGGATATACACTGATGGAAACTTTAGCATATATTGATGAAAATCACATTGAGATTGAAAAAGAATTTGGTTATGTTGGTATCATTTGTTTGACTGCTTTAAAAGAATCAATTACTTCTTATTCACTAACAGGAACAAATAGGTGGAGAATGTTTGGAAAATATAACCTTCTCTCGCACAGCGAATATCACTCAGATCCTGAAGCAATCATCAAAGCTTTATCTACATTATCAGAGCCATCAATGCTTCAGCATGATTTTGCTTCCAGCGATGATTTAGGTGATGTTAGGATATCGTTTACAAATGATGTAGCTGGTGATTTAGCTATTGTAACTAAAACAATTGCTGATGATGAACAAATCTCAGTTATTGGTCCTAAAAGAATGGATTATAAAAAGATTCTCTCTTGCTTAGATTATGTGTGCTATTTATTAGAAACTTATATTAATGGAATCAAAGCAAAAGAAGGATCACTAGCAACTGTTTCTTGTCAAAATAGAATAACTGATTCTAGAAAGGAGCTATTAAATGAGCGACGAAAACGTAAAAAATGAAACTTTAGAAGAAGAAAAAACTAAAAAGGAGCTAAAGCAGGAAAAGAAAGAAGAAAAGAAAGCTTTAAAAAAGGTTGATGAGCTTGAAAAAGAAGTCTCTGACTTGAAAGAAAAAAATAAAGAATATCAATCAAAATTTGAACTTGCCGATAAAGAAAAAGATGATTGGAAGAATAAGTATTATGAAGCTTATGCCAATCTATCTAATACCCGAAGGCAAGTTGAAAAAGAAGGCGATGAATTTAAAAAGTATGCTAACAAAAGCCTACTAACTGAATTTATACCTGTTCTTGATAGCTTCGATATGGCCTTTAAAACAGAGCCTAAAGATCCAGCTATTAAAAACTATCTTGTCGGATTCAAAATGATTCATTCTAAACTGCTTGAATTTCTTGCTAAGATGAATGTTGAAGTCATTTCTCCAAATATTGGTGATGATTATGATCCACACAAAATGGAAGCATTATCAACAGTTGAAGGTGATGAAGACAATAAAGTTGCTGAAGTTTATTATAAAGGATACAAACTGCATGACTCATTACTTCGTGCAAGTTCTGTTGTTATAACTAAGAAGAAGGTTTCTTCAAGTAATGAAAATCAAACATCTTCATCAAAAGATGATGAAACTAACAAAGTAGAAAATAAATAAGGAGGAAAACTACTATGGCTAAAGAAATTATTTTAGGAATCGATTTAGGAACAACTAATTCCGTTGCATCATATATGCAAGATGACCAAAAGGTCAAAGTTATTCCATCACCAGAAGGAACTAATACCTGCCCTTCTGTTGTCTCTTTTAAACCAGATGGTGAAGAAATTGTTGGTAACGCTGCAAAACGTATGCTTCTTACAAATCCAGATACCATCTCTTCAATTAAAAGAAAAATAGGTACTAGAGAAACTGTACATGTTGCTTGTTTAAATAAAGATTATACACCAGAAGAAATTTCAGCTAAAATCTTAACCTATATCAAAGGCTATGCTGAAAAATATGTTGGTCAACCAATCTCTAAAGCTGTCATCACATGCCCTGCATATTTTAATGATGATCAAAGACAAGCAACTAAAAATGCTGGCACTATTGCTGGTCTTGATGTTGTCAGAGTCATCTCTGAACCTACTGCTGCTGCTTTAGCATACGGAATGGATTCTAAAAAGAGTGGAAAGATTATGGTCTTTGATTTAGGTGGTGGTACCTTAGATGTTTCTATTCTCGATATCGGTGATGGCACATTTGAAGTCTTATCAACATCAGGTGATACTTTCCTCGGTGGTGATGACTGGGATCATGCCGTTATGGACTATTTGATCAGTGAAATCAAGAAAGATTGTGGTATAAATATTTCAAAAACCGATCCAAAAGATAAAGCCACTATTCAAAGATTAAGAGATGAAGCTGAAAAAGCTAAGATCAACTTATCAAGTCAAGTTCAAACAATCATCTCATTACCATATATCGGTTTTAATGATAATGGACCTGTCAACTTTGAAACTACATTAACTAGAGCTAAATTCCAAGACTTGACTGCTTCTTTATTAAATAGATGTCAAACTCCATTTGAAAAAGCATTAGCTGATGCTAAACTTTCTGTTTCTGACTTAGATGATATCATCTTAGTTGGTGGTTCAACTAGAATGCCAGCTGTTGTTGAAATGATTACTAGATTAAATAATGGTAAAAAACCAAATCAATCAGTCAATCCTGATGAAGCTGTATCTGTTGGTGCTGCTATTCAAGGTGGTGTCATCAGAGGTGATGTCAAAGACGTCGTCTTACTTGATGTCACTCCACTTACTTTAGGTATTGAAACTCTTGGTGGTGTTTTCACTCCACTTATTCCAAGGAATACTACCATTCCTACAACAAGACAACAAACTTTCTCAACTGCAGAAGATAATCAACCTGGTGTTGAGATTCAAGTCTTCCAAGGTGAAAGACCAATGGCTCAAGACAATAAATTCTTAGGTAGATTCAAACTCGAAGGTATTAGACCTGCAAGACGTGGTGAACCTAGAATTCAAGTCACTTTCTCAATTGATGTCAATGGTATTGTTTCAGTCACTGCTAAAGATTTAGATACTAATAACGAACAACACATCACCATTTCTAATTCTTCTGGCTTATCTAAAGAAGAAATCGATAGAATGGTCAAAGAAGCTGAAGCTAATAAAGATGCTGATGCTAAGAGAAAAGATGAGATTGAGACCAGAAATGAAGCTCAAACTCTAATTGATCAAATTGATAGAACTTTAAACGATAAAGATCATCCAGTCGATGAAAAAACTAGAGAAGAAGCAACTAAGATCAGAGATGAAATTAAGGCTGATTTAGACAAGAATGATATCGCTGCTGTCAAAGCTAAGATATCTCAGCTTCAACAAGCAGCAAGTCAAATGGCTCAAGCTAGTGCTGCAAGTAGTGCAAATTCCTCTGACCAAAATAATTCTTCTGAAAAGAAAGAAGATGACAATGTTGTCGATGCAACATTTACCGAAAGCGATAAAGGTTCATCTAACTAGTAATAATTAAAGGCTAGTGCAAACTAGCCTTTATCTTTTAATAAAGGAGGCTATCTATGGCTGAAAAAAGAGATTATTATGAAGTCCTTGGTGTGTCAAAAACTGCCAGTGATGATGAAATAAAATCAGCATATCGAAAATTAGCTAAACAATATCATCCTGATTTAAATAAAGCTCCTGATGCTGCTGAGAAGTTTAAAGAAGTCACTGAAGCTTATGAAGTTTTATCTGACAAAAATAAACGTGCTCAATATGATCGTTTTGGAATGGGCGCTTTTGATAATAATGGTCAAGGTGGATTTTCTGGATTTTCTGGAGCTGGCATGAATGCTGAAGATTTTGAATTCGGTGATTTAGGTGATATCTTTTCACAATTCTTTGGCGGAGGAGCTCCAAATGCTAAAGCCGGTCGTTCCTCAATGCCACAACGTGGTCAAGATCGTCTTGTCGGTTTAGATATTTCATTTGAAGATGCAGTAAATGGTTGCAAAAAAGATTTAAATATCAAATATGTTGCATCATGCCCTGATTGTAAAGGAACTGGTGCTGAAAATGGTACAAGTTTTAAAACATGTCCTACCTGTAATGGTAAAGGAAGAGTATTAAGACGTACTCAATCAATTTTTGGAATGATGCAAAGTGAATCTATTTGTCCTGATTGTCATGGTAGTGGTAAAACTATTATCAATAAGTGTCCACATTGTCATGGTAGTGGTAGAGTTCAAAAAGAAGAAGTTATCACTCTAACTATTCCTCATGGTGTTGATAGCGGCAGTAAACTTCGCATTGCTGGTAAAGGTGAACCTGGTATAAATGGTGGTGAAAATGGTGATTTAATCATTCAACTGAGAGTCAAAGATTCACCTGATTTTATCCGTGATGGTGCTGATATTAAACTTGATTTAAATATTTCCGTAATCGATGCTCTTCTTGGATGTATTATCACTGTTCCAACAGTTCAAGGTGATTGTGATTTAACAATACCAGCCCTTACTGAACCTAATACAATTTTGAAAATGACTGGTAAAGGTGTTACTCTTCCAAATGGTAAAACCGGCAATCAATACGTTAAAATAATTGTTAAATTCCCAAAGAAATTATCATCAGAGGAAGAAAAACTTCTTAATGAATTATCAAATGGTGAACAATTCTCTAAATTATCCGTTGATAAAATTCAAAAGAGTTCTTCAATCTTTTCAAGAATTAAAAATAAGATCAAGAGAAACAAATAATTAAATTCTATACATGTAGTGTAGTAATGATTTTTACTACACTTTTTTTTGTGCTTGTTTTATTAAATTTAATAATCATTATTAGATAGTACAGCTGATAAAATTTCGTATTTACGAAAAATATCAGGAGTTATATGCAAATTAAAAGAGATTATTATTTAAATAAATTAATCGCTAAAAAAGAGAATGGTTTAATAAAAGTCATTACTGGAATAAGAAGATGTGGAAAGTCTTATTTGCTTTTTAACATATATCATAATTATTTAATTTCAACTGGCGTTAATGAAAGTCAAATAATTGAACTTGCATTAGATGAAACAATAAATGCAAAATATAGAAATCCAATAGAATTAGATAACCATATAAGAGAGTTAGTTAAAGATAAAAGTAAATTTTTTTATATATTTCTTGATGAAATTCAAAAAGTTGAAACAATTCAAAATCCTTATATTAATGAAAAAGGTGCTAAAATCAGTTTTGTTGACACTTTATTAGGTTTAATGAAACTATCAAATGTTGATTTATATGTGACTGGTTCTAATTCAAAAATGTTATCATCTGATATACTGACTGAATTTAAAGATAGAGGTGATGAAATCAAAGTCAATCCCTTGAGTTTCAAAGAGTTTTCCTCAGCATATACAGGCAATGAAACTGATGCCTTACAAGAATATATAACTTATGGTGGAATGCCACTTATTCTCGGTAAGAAAACACATGAAGAAAAAAGTAAATACCTTAAAGATTTATTTACAAAGACATATATTAGTGATGTATTAGTCCAAAACAAAATAGCAAATAATAAAGAAATTTTAGAAGATTTATTAAATTTTATATCATCTTCAATCGGTTCTTTAACTAATCCAAGTAAGCTATCTAATACATTTCTATCAACTAAAAATATAAGTGTTTCATCAGAAACACTTAATATCTATCTAGATTATTTAATTGATGCTTTTATTTTAAATAAAGCATATAGATATGATGTTAAAGGCAAAAAATATATCAATACTCCTTTAAAATATTACTTTACTGATGTTGGTTTAAGAAATGCAAGACACAATTTTAGGCAGTAAGAAGAAAATCACATCATTGAAAATATAATATACAATGAATTATTATTAAGAGGTTTTGATGTTGATATTGGCATAGTTACTTATAACTTTAAAGATGAATTCAAGAGAAGTAAAAAAATTCAACTGGAAGTTGATTTTATTGCAAATAAAAATAGCAGTCGTTATTATATCCAATCAGCATTAAATATAGATAGTGATGAAAAAAGAAATCAAGAGACACGATCATTAAATAAAATCCAAGATTCCTTTAAAAAAAATAATAATTACAAAAGATAATATAGTTCCTTATCATGATGACAAAGGAATATTATACATTGGAATTAAAAAGTTTCTATTGGATGAAAATGCAATAGATTTATAATTTTTTAATTATTTGAATCTAGTTGATTATTTACTTCTTCGTTTGAAATATTTTCTTTACGTTTTGCAATTTCCTCTACCATCTCTGCATATGTTTTTTCATCAATTTTATATTTAGCTTTAACAATAAAGTAAGCGACTATAAATAAAATTAATGGTAAAATCGATACACCTAATTTAAAGACAATCACTTGCCATGGTTTTAAAGTTGAAAGAAGAATGTCACAGCCATCAGTCAGCTCTTTAGAGCTTATCTCATTTAATGCATTTTGATTTTGTAAATTTGATATATTTGAAATCACTTCATATAAAGATGACATCAATAAGAATAGATATAAGATACCTTGTTGAAGTGCACTTGCAAGCTTGGTTGTAAGTGGTCTTAGTGAAAAAATAACTGCTTCTTTTCTTTCATAAAAAACATATTCATTATACTCAATTGTATTTGTCATCATGATCAATATAACCAAATAAAATAACCCCTGCGAAAAGAAGATAATAAGTCCTATAAGACAAAGAAGAATCAAGTAGACAATATTTAATTTGCCATCACTTGTAAGAGGGCTAGGTCCTAAGTATTTATTATCACCAATAGGTAAACTATAAATAAAGAACAAGATATACCCAACAACTACACCAATAAAGCATAAAAAGAGGATCCTATTTTTACTAAGTTTTTTACTAATCAGTGGAAATAATGACTGAGCTAAAAGATATCCTACTCCATATATGATTGTAAAATACATCATCACTGATGAACCTACTGAATAATTGATTGCAAAATAAAAATAATTTAAACCTAATGTGTTTAAAATACCACTCCCTAAATAATAAATGAATAATACAATGACCATTATTCTCACTTGATCATTTTTCTTCATAATTGAAAACATATTTTTAAATTTAGGGGCTGGATGTCTTTTTTCCTCTTCAACATCTCTTTCATGTTCTTTTAAAAATAAAAATAGTACTATTTGTGATATCAAAAACAAAACAGTGACTATTATTGATATAGTAGGATAAACACTATATCCAAATTTACCCGATAAAATAGGTGACAAACCTGCGACTGCAAATTGTCCAACACTACAGAAAATTGTCATAATAGTAGTGATAGCATTTCTTTTCTTTTCATCACTTGTAAGAGAAGGAAGCATTCCCCAATAGGCAATATCATTCATTGTAAACGTCATTCCCCAAAGAAGATAAAAAGCAGCAAACCAGCCTATATAAGCCCATGATGAAAGCCAACTAAACCATGATGGTGCTAAAAACAGAGCAATAACTGTAATGCTATTTGTAATAGAACCTATTAAAATCCATGGTTTATATTTACCTGTTTTAAAATGAACTTTTTCAATAATAACACCCATAAATGGGTCGTTTAATGCATCAAATATTCGATATCCAATAACAAGTGCTGTAATAACTGCAAACATGGAAACAAATGTTGCTGTCAACTTTTTAGAATCACTTGTATCTAGTCCTTTAGTCAAGATACCTGAAAATTGAATATAAGTTACCAAAAACATTGATACTAATGTATAACAAGCATCTCTGAATGTTGCTACACTTGAATAAATCCACTTAGTCGACTTCGGGACATCATTTCCTTTATAAGTTTTAGTTATGTTCATTTTGTTTCTCCTTTTTTAAGACCATGGTTTCATAAGGTCTAAGATTAATATTATCTTTATTTTCATAGTTAGATAATAAAACACAATAATCTTTATATTTTGAAAGTAGTTTTTCCTTTACAACTTTATTTGTAAAATTAGAAATGATTATGATTTCTCCATTATTAGAGATTCTTTTATATGCAAATACTTTAGTTGATTTTGAATTTAAATCAATGTATTTACCATCTTTGATAATTGCCTCTTTCTTTCTGATGTCAATTAATTTTTTATAATAATTAAAAAGAGAAACAGGATCTTTTATTTCATCTTCGGCATTGATATAGTTTTTATTTTCATTTACTTTCATCCATGGTTTAACACTTGAGAATCCAGCATATTGACTTTTATCCCACTGCATTGGAGTCCTAGCATTATCTCTAGATTGCCTAAATAATGATTTTTTTAAAATTGGTCTAACAAAGATATTATTCTGCATTAAAGTAACCATATTTTTGGATTCAACATCTTCAAAATCATCATATGTTTTTAAGTCAGCGTTTGTCATACCAAGTTCTTGTCCTTGATATATAAATGGTGTTCCTTGCATTAAAAAGTAAGTAGTTGCTAACATTTTTGAAGACAAATCTTTATATTTAGGGTCTAAAGAAGTGTTAAATCTTCCAGTTGATCTTCTCTGATCATGATTTTCAATAAACAATGAATTCCATCCTTTACATTCATACATAGCTTTCTGCCATCTAGCATAGACTTTCTTAAATCTTTTCAGCTTGAACTTTCTTTCAATCCATTTGATACCGAAATAATTATCAACATTAGTATGATCAAAATTGAAGACCATTGATAATTCTTCTCTATCAGGGATAACTAATTCTTTTGCTTCTTTAACATTAGATAAAACTGTCTCACCAACTGTCATGCAATCATAATCTTTATATACATCAGTATATAATTCATGTAAAAATTCATGAAGTCTTGGACCGTTTACAAAAGCGTCTTTACCAGTTAATGCGACTTTAGGAAAACGAGACTTAAAATCTTGTTTCTTACTAATTAAAGTTATTACATCGCATCTAAATCCATCTATTCCCATGTCTAGATAATATCTTAATATTTTTTTGACTTCTTCTCTTACTTCTTTATTTTCCCAATTTAAATCCGGTTGGCCTTTGGCAAATAAATGAAGGTAATAGTATGGTGAATTATCAACTCTTGTCCATGTTGATTCACTAAAAAATCCAGTCCAATTATTAGGCTTTTTATTATAGTTTTTACCCTTACCTTTTTTAAAATAATAGTAGTTTCGATATTTTGAATTTTTATCTTCATATGCTTTTTTAAACCATTCATGTTTAAAAGAAGTATGATTGACGACTAAATCCATGATGATTCTTATATCATTTTCATGTAAGACTCCTATTAGTTTTTTTAAATCATCTATATTACCAAATGGTTTATATATTGAATAATAATCTGAAATATCATATCCGTTATCTTCTTGAGGTGAATCATAAACAGGAGAAAGCCAGATGCAATTCACACCTAATTTTTTTAAATAATCAACTTTTGAAATAATTCCTTGTATATCACCTATTCCATCATCATTTGAATCTTTAAAAGAACGTGGATAAATTTGATAGATGACAGCGTCTTTATACCAATTTGTGTGTTCCATATTTAATACCTTCTTTTACTATTATATAAAAATTATTACGGTTAAAAAAGTAAAGGCTTACATTTTTGTTTGCTTTACTTATCAATATAATTGATATTTTTCTTTTTTCATGTAATAATTAATTAGTTAAAGCTTAGATTATATTATTGGTATACATATAATTAAAGTCATTTATATATGGAGGAAGTAAATCAAATTATCTTTTGATAAATTTAAAATTATGAATAAACAACCTTTAAACTTTAATTGGAAATTTATATGCGGATTTGATGAAAGTTATCTGCAAACAATACCAGCTGATGCAAATAATATCGATTTACCACACACTGTTAAATTGATGCCTTTAAATTATTTTGATGAAAAAGAATATCAAGGTATATATTCTTATTTTAAAATGTTTGATATTAATGATTTTTCACTTGAAAACAATTACATCATTCATTTTGATTCTTTTATGATTGAAGCAAAAATTTATATCAATGATCATTATCTTGGAAATTATCCTTCATTATATATACCTGTTGATATAGACATAACAAAATATGTTAAAGAAAAAGATAATAAATTGATAGTTGTATTATCGACTATTGAAAATTCTTTTTATCCTCCTTTTTCTAAAATCGTTGATTATTTAACTTTTGGTGGAATATACAAAACAGTAAGTTTGCTCTCATATAAACATAAATATATTAAAAAAGTTTATGTAGATTCTTCAATAGATGGACACATCTTATTAAAGCTAGATAGCAATATTGAAGATGTAGATAATATCCATAATGATGTTTATTTTAATAATGAAATTATTAATTCTTTTGATGGCTTAGAATCTAACATTTCTAATATAAAATTATGGGATATAGATAACCCTAATCTATATCTTCTTAAAACTATCTATAAAAAAGATGATGTTTATGAAGAATATGAAACTAGATTTGGTTTTAGAAAAGCTATCTTTAAAAATGATGGTTTCTATTTAAATGATAAAAAAAGAAAAATAATTGGTGTAAATAGACATCAATCATATCCCTATATTGGATATGCAGCTACTAAATCATTACAAATAGATGATGCTGATATCATCAAATATCAAATAGGTGTTGATGTAGTTAGAACCTCTCACTACATGCAAGATGAAAGTTTTCTAAATAGGTGCGATGAAATAGGTTTGTTAGTCATTGATGAAATACCAGGTTGGCAAAATATTAACGATGATAAAATATGGAAAGACATGCATTTTAAAAATGTTGAGATGATGACAAAAACTGCATTTAACCATCCATCTGTTATTTCACATGGTGTCAGAATTGATGAATCCAAAGATGATTATTCACTTTATTTAAAAAGCAATCAGATTGCTCATGATATTGACAAAGCCAGGCAAACCTTAGGGGTAAGAAATTTTAAAAATAGTCAGCTTCTTGAAGATATCTATGCATATAATGATTTCTCTTGTAATAGCAGAAAACATGGCTTAGATAAAAAGAAAAAAATAAGCAAATATAAAAAGCCATATCTTGTAAGTGAATATATGGGACATATGTATCCAACTAAAGCTTTTGATAATGAACAAGTAAGATTAGAGCATGCTTTACGTCATGCAAAAGTTCTTGATGATTATTATAAATATGATGATATTTCTGCTTGTATTACCTGGTGTGCCTTTGATTATAATACTCATAAAGAATTTGGAAGTGGTGATAGAATCTGCTACCATGGTTTAAATGATATCTATAGGAATCCTAAATATGCTTCATTTATTTATAAATCACAAAATGAGAATGAAATTGTCTTGCAAGTTTTAAACAATATGGAAAGAGGTGATTTTAAGGAAATGTTTTATCAAGAAATATATGTTGCAACTAATTGTGATTATATAATCCTATATCGAAATAACAAAGAAGTAAAAAAATATTATCCAATTAATAATGAATACAAATATTTAAAGCATCCTCCTATTAAAATTGATAATGTCATTGGTTCTATTGAAGATAAAAGATTTTCAAAAAATGATCAAAATAAATTATCTAATCTTCTATCTAAATTAGCAATATATGGATTTTCAAAGCTTACTTTAAAAGACAAATTAAATATTGCTCTTTTGATGATCAAATATAAATTAAAATATGATGATTTAGTCGATATTTTTAATTCCTATATACTTGGTGATAATAAAAATGAAGTCATATATACTTTTAAAGGATATATACAAAATAAAGAAGTCATTTCTAAATCATTTGGTCCCAGTAACAAGTTTCACTTAGATACTAAGGTATTAAAAAGTGAACTTATAAATGATGAATGCTATGATACAACTAAAATAACTATTTCATTACATGATCAATATGAAAGAGTTATGACTTATTCATTCTTACCACTTAATATAGAAGTTTCAGGCCCAATAATGTTATTATCACCCAAAACTATTTCACTTCATGCTGGCCAAGTTTCTATTTATATTAGAAGCATAAATAAAGAAGGTGATGGCAAAGTTATGATAAAATCAAGTGTAGAAAATATCAATATTGATTTGCACGTTAGCTGCAAATAATATTTCACCATTATTTAACTTATTCATGTATAATAGTTAGATAATTATTTTTTACAAATGTAAAATAATTATTATGGAGGTGTACTATGATTGCTATATCCGCTGAATCATCAATTGATTTATCTAAAGAACTTTTAGATAAATATAACATATTCACTTTACCTTTTACTATTCTTATGGGTGATAAAACTGTTTTTGATGGAGAAGTTAAAAATGAAGATTTGTTTGACTTCACTAAAAAAACAGGAAAGCTTCCCAAAACGAGTGCTGTTAATGCTGCTCAGTTTAAGAGCCATTTTCAAAAATTAAAAGATGCAGGATATGATCAAATCATTCATTTTGCTCTGTCGAGCGGAATCTCTAGTGCATATCAAAATGCCGTTGTGGCAAGTAAAGATTTTGATAATGTTACTATAATTGATACATTATCTTTATCGACTGGAATTGCTCTTCTTGCAATTTTAGCTTCTTCTTTAGTAAAAGAAGGAAAATCATTTGACGAAATAGTAAAAACTTGTAATGAAAAGAAAAAGTTTATTGAAGCATCATGTCTTGTTGATAAAGCCACTTATCTTCACAAAGGTGGAAGATGTTCACTTCTTAAAATGCTAGGAGCAAATCTTCTTCAATTAAAACCTTGTGTTTATTGTAATAACACAACTGGTAAATTAGAAGCCAAGCAAACAGTCCGTGGAAATTTAAAGAAAACAGCTGTTGATTATATTGATCGAACCTTAAAATTATATCCTAATCCCAATAAAGAACTTGTGTTTGTAACTTATACAAGTATCACTGATGAAATTCTTCAAATCGTTAAAAACAAACTCATTGAAGAAGGATTTAAAAATATCATCGTAACTGAAAGTGGTTCAACTATTGCATGTCATTGTGGTCCTAACTGCATTGGTGTTCTTTATATGAATGATGGTAAGTAATTAATCTTTAAATTTTATTTATAAATATTTATGAAAGCTCTTTCTTTTTTGATATAATTTATCAAAGGAGAACTTTTAATATGAAATTTGAAAACAAAATTGTCATCGTAACCGGTGCATCATCAGGTATGGGAAGACAAATTGCATTAGACTTTGCAAAAAACGGAGCAACAGTTATTGCAGCAGCTAGAAGGAAAGAAAAGCTTGAATCATTAAAAGATGAAGCTATTAAAGCTGGTTTTAAAGGAACAATCAATCCGTTTGTAGTTGATTTATCAAATGAAAAAAGTACTATCAATTTAATTAATGAAACTATCCAGAAATTTAACGGTCTTGATATTTTAGTTAATAACGCTGGTTCAATGGATGATTTTGGACCTATTGGTGAAGTCAGTGACGAACTTCTAAATAAAGTATTTGCTATTGATTTATATTCACCATTTTATTCATCAAGAGAAGCTTGCAAATACTTTTTAAAGAGCAATAGAAAAGGGAATATCATCAATATTGGTTCTATTGCTGGTCTTGGTGGTGGAAAAGCAGGAACTGTTTATACAATGGCAAAACATGCTATTGTCGGTATGACAAAAAGTATAGGCTATCAATATCGTAATTCAAATATCCGCTGTAATTGCATTTGCCCTGGTGGAATAGCAACTGAGATTATGTCACCTGAAGCATTTGCAAATGCTTCTAAATTCGGCCTTGCTAATATTCAAGCAATGACTGCAATGAATGTTAAGCCAGGAACTGTAAATAACATCTCTGATTTTGTCATGTTTTTAGCAAGTGATGAATCAAGTTATATCACTGGTGCCATCTTACCAATTGATGGTGGTTTAATGGGAAATTAAAATTATCAGTTTATCATCTAGCTACGTCCTATTTTTATCATTAAAATAATAAGTTTATTATCTTGAATCAAACGAAGTAGTGTAAAATTACCAATTCGATAGCATCACTGAATAAATTTATTTATAGCAAGTGGTTTACTCTAGTTTATTGAATTGACTTATATCTTAGATATAAAAAACACGGGTTTCTCCGTATTAAATTTTAGATGTAAGCATATATAGCATTTCGAGAAGGTTAGTACCCTTGAGCTTAAGTCGTGTAAAGTCAAAATAAAAAGCTGTCAATAGTGGCTTCAAATAAGATTTACTAACAGCCTGCAAAACTAATAAAATCCATTTTTTAAAGTGAATTATCGCATTTTAAACGTATATTTTGCTATTTATGCAATAAAAAAGCCTGATAACACTATATCAGACCTATTCTACTATAATGTGTTAAATTACCTATTTTAATACAATTGGGTACACTCCTTAAAAAGTGCTTACAGTTTACTGAAAATGCGTACAGTTGTAGCGTCATATCATCTAGCTCTTACATTTTTGTAGAAATCTTTTTTAATCATGTTTTTTAGAGGTATATTTTTGAAAAGTGTATTGGCCATGTTTCTTCGTTGCTTTCCCATTACCATAATAGATGGCAAATTTCGGACATCCATGGAGGCATCCTAATCACATGGTGCATTCTTCTTTAACCCAAATCGGTTTTTTGCCAATCATTTCAATTGCTTTTATTGGGCATTTTCTTGCACACAATCCACATTCAATGCAATCATTAGTAACAGATAAATTTGATGTCTTTCTGGTTTTATTGTCATATATCTTTTTACCTAAATTTCCAATAAATAGAGGTGTAGTTAAAGACATATGCTTGCCAGTAATTTCATTATTTAATTGCGTTATTAGCTTTGATATTTCTCCCTCAGCATTTTCAATCAATACGATTTCCTCGTTTTCCCGTTTTATTCTATCAACCACATGTTTTGTGTTGCCTATTGCCGAAAAATAAAAAATCATCAATAATCACTCCTTCTAACTAATGGAATAAAAACCTCCGATCCAATCTCATTAGTGGATAATATTCTATGACCATAAGCATTCTAGACTGCTTGAATAATTTATACCATAAAAGGTATGAAAAAGCTATCTTTCGAAGGTGAAAGGGATAGCGTTTTTCGTTTTTTCGTTTTTCTTTCAATATTAGCTTTTTCTTTGCTAGATTGCTTAACTATCAATCTTTTTGGAGTGATAGACACCACACTCAGGAGATAAAAATGGACTAAAAACAAACTCAGTCAGAAATGAAATATAGATTATTGGTTTTGCTATTAACAACCATTCTTGAAGAAGGCCAAATCAACGAAGAGGAATTCAAATACATCCGTAAAGAAATCTCTAATAAATACGGACCTGTTATAGATTGGCTAGAGGTTGACGAATGAGGAAAACAATCACCTAAATAGCTGCAAAACCAAAATCAAAAAAACAGCAACCAGGCAGCACAGAAAAAACAAGTCGCGGCATATACCAGAGTATCAACAAAACAGGATGAGCAGTTGAATAGCCTTGCATCTTGTTTAGCATCAGCGGATAAAGGGCAACGACCTCGTCTTTGCCGTTTCCTATGATTTGTGCATAGGCATTTCCTCCATAAAAGCAAATGGTCATGAGCGTTTCCATAAATATAAATGAGTTCATTTCTTTGTTTGGTTCGCCATGGAGAAAATGGTATAAGTTGGTGTCTATCGCCATTTCCTTTCTGCCATCCTCCTTATATCAAGCATAGGTGCATCGGAAAGCTAACCAACGCCTCTATCAGTTCCTCACGCAGGAATAAACCCGGTTATCTGCATCGTGCTTCTTTCGTTTACATTTTTACTAGTCGATGAACCACCCATGTAAAAGGTGTAATTGCTTCCTGTTGTTTGGTTCTCAACCTTATGCTTGTCTATTGCTTTTTTTTGAATAATCCTATAAAGTCTCCTGTTTCGTATAAAAAAGCACTCACCGATTGGTA
Organism: uncultured Caryophanales bacterium; assembly: GCA_937896065.1. Taxonomy (GTDB): domain Bacteria; phylum Bacillota_I; class Bacilli_A; order RFN20; family CAG-288; genus Enterosoma. The sequence continues at coordinate 21,371 of CALBLI010000024.1, forward strand.
AATGCTTTCTCTCATTATTTTGTTGTTTCTCGTAATTTTATTATTCCTTTACGATAATAATTGTTTTAGTAGCACATAATATGTGTTCTTTCCCTGACCGTATTTTTTTACTTTTCCGTTCTTTATCAAGGCTGATATTGCTTTTTCAACCGCACTAATAGAAATTGTCGGGCAAAGCTCGGCAATATTGGATTTAGTGAGCTTTCCGATTTTGGTCTCGAATGCACTTTCGACAAGTTCTGTCGCTGTTTTCTTCTTGCTGACAAGGCTCAATCTTTCTTCAAAATCGTTGTATGCAGAAAGAATCGTCATAAGCATATATTTTATAAAGGGAGTCGGATCGTCTTTTCCCTCATGCCAACCGATTTGACTATCATATAATGCGTCATAATACAAATCCTTATATTTAGCAATTTTGCTTTCAAGCGATATATACTTCCCGACAAAGTATCCCGAGCGATATAAAAGCAATGTTGTCAGAAGTCTGCTCATTCTACCGTTGCCGTCACGGAAAGGATGAATGCAAAGAAAATCGTGTATGAAGATAGGTATCAACAAGAGTGCGTCCACACTTCCGTCTTCAATTGCTTCGTTGAACGTTTTGCAAAGATTTTCTATCGCCATCGGTGTTTCAAACGAATCGAGCGGCATAAACAAAACAGTCTTATTACCGTTTTCGTCTATAGCGGAAATCTCATTCTGCGAGTTTTTGAAACATCCTCCGAAATTTGCCTCGGTATTGTGGGAATACAATATCTTGTGAAGTTGCAAAATATAGTTCGGAGTTATTGTGATATACTCAAAACTCTCATGAATTGTGGCAAGTGCGTCACGATATCCAGCAATCTCTTTTTCGTTTCGGTTTCTCGGTGTCGTCTTTTGCAAAATCAGTTGCTTTAACCTTGTTTCCGTTGTTCCAATACCCTCAATTGCATTGCTGGCTTCCGTGCTTTGAATCTTTGCAATTTCAACAAGTCTATCAAGTTCCAATTGCTTTTGAGAAAAGTATAACTTTTGTTGGCCTTTCATCTCGTGAATTTTGACAAGATACTCAATGATTGTGCTATCCCATTTACAGTTTGTAAGTTTTTTATAATCGAATTCTCTCATTTTTAACTCCTTTCTCGTAAATTATAGCATTTTTTACGAGAATTGTTAATAAGTTACGAGAATAAAAGCAATAAATCTGCAATGAAAAGGTCAGACACAATTTACTTTAAATCAAACCTATGCTTTTCTTATGTAAGCGTACATAGCATTCGACAAGCTTAGCACCCATACTTGTAATCGTGTAATTTATTACCACCTTTTAACACCCTTATATGAGTTAAAGATTACCGTCGCCTGTAACCTTTTTTTATTTTAATCTAGGGGGTTTACAAGTATCTTACTTACTTGCCTCCTTCTCTAAATTTTTAGCTAAATTTGTAAATATGTAATTAAATTTAATCCATTTTTCAGTAGGTTTTACCTTTGTATTAGCATCAGTATTTACGACAACTAAATCATTAATAAAAAACGGAGCACCAAATTCACCATTAATTTCTTTGAAATCAATATTCTGAGATTGCTTGTACATATCTGTTTTGTTTTCAAAATAATCAACTCTAAATCTAATTTCATACTCATCAACGCAGTTAACTGCTTTAAAGTAATATCCAAGATATGTATTGAGCAAAATGCATTTATCAAGCATATTTTGTATATCCTCTTTTTTAGCCATATCATAATCTCTAATAATAATTCTAGTTTCTTCCCAGTTATTATTTTGAAACAATAAAAATGTTTCTTTACTCTTGCTTGATGAAAAATAACTCAGATTTTCATTATCAAATAATTGTTCAATAAAATCAACAATTGCAGTATTATGGACATTTTTAAATCTAATAAGAATAGAACCAACAAATCGATGCTTGTTCTGAATACCTTTTAAGTTCTTATATAATCTTACTCCATAAGCAGAATCATAGAAGTTTGTTTCATTATCTTCATTTTGTTGCTCACTATCATGCTTAGATATTTCTCTAATCTCATAATGATTTTCAACCTTTAAAATCTCAAACTTCTTTCCATTGGCATTAAATACTGGAAATTTGTCTGTCTTTTCATCATTAGTTGAAATATGGCAAATTATTAAATTATAATCAGCAGTCTTGCCACCCCTGCTTTGCGGAAGAATATGATCAACATTCCATCCAAATTCGCTGTTACGATTATTGTAAGCACCTTTAGCAATTTCACGTCCAGTAAAATCTTTTACCTTTGTGGTTTTGCCATAGAACTTACTCCAAAGTCGCATAGCGGTCTCCTTGTTTAAATCCATAGATTTTGTGTTTGTGTTTTTCATACTAAAACATTCAGAAAGACACTTGACCTCCTATATTATTAAGGCAATTCAACAAAATCATGTGACCAGCCATAGGGCGACCTATTGCTATCAGCCTCAAAGGGCAATCCTCATAATAGCATTGCAGAAGATTAACTAGTCAGCTTTCATAGAAAGTTACTTTTGAAACTTTAATGATGCAAACTTTCGGATATAGTCCATTTCTATGTTC
>CALBLI010000025.1 GCA_937896065.1 uncultured Caryophanales bacterium
AATATTGTCTTCAAATTTTAATTGAGAAACTATATCTTTATTGAAATCTAGTTTATCAGTGACCATTTTAGGTAATCCTAAAATTTCTAAAAGGGCTTCTTTTTTAGTTATAGGTATGTCCTTAAAACCTTTATTTGATGATACGGGATAAGTTTTTATTCCTTTTTGAATCATTATTTGATGATAATTAAAAGCATTTTTGATACTTTCTTTATCATCAAAAGAAAAGATTACTTCGTAGTTATCTTTAACAAAAGCAATATGATACAAGCCGACAATAGCTTTACGGTAATTTTTAAAACTCGTTAAAGGAAAGTCTTCAATTTGTAGTAGTGAATAACTCATATATTAATTATATCTTACTGAAGCTTAATGTTACCGACGATTTATCAACACTCTTTACTTCAAAACCAAATTGAGGTTTACTTCCATCATCAAATTTAAAATTAGTATATGATCCCCCACTTATTAAAAATTTATCACCTGTTACATATAACGAATTATTGCTTAGAACATTACTAGTGCTAGGCTTTCTTTCATTTTTCGGAAGTAGAGAAACAAGTCTTGTTCTATAAAAATTATAATTTTCATCATTGCTTATAGTTCCGTATGAATAAGAGGAATTATTTGAATATAAATAATAATAAGCGTAGTTATCATTATTATTTATTGGCAGCATATCATAAGCACAAGAATCCCAAACAAGGGAATAAGATTTAGTATCGACTGATATTTTTCCTACTCTAGCATCGACATGATATACTCTAAGTCCAACATCACTTGGTGCAATAACACCATTTTGATATTTTTTAGTGGCATCTTGATAATTTAATGAAGTTGGTGTGTATGTTTCTAAAAGCAAATATTCATCAAAAGCGGTATTGTTGTAATCAACGGTATTGTTTTTATAGATAGGTAGAATATAGCTTTCACCTGTTTCAACAAGTGAGTTTATGGTGATTTGATTATTTCGTGAAGATAAATAATCTTCATTAATAACAGTTGGATTAATCCAATTAAGTGCATATTTTGAATAGGCCATGTGGTCAATGATATTGTTATCCATCATGTCAACAGCAGCAGTTGGTGATTCATATGAACCATTTGTTAATTTGGTATTAGTATAATAATCATCAAGACCTAGCATATGACCAGTTTCATGAATGATTGTATGAGCATCACCAGTTTTAGTTTTATCAATTTTAGAAGCATAGTAACTATTATCATATAAAAAATCAAAGCTAGCCCAAGCGTAAACATTCATTCTTTTATTATTAACAGCTTGATTATTATTGCTCCAATAAGTATAAGCCCAGAAAAGACTATTGCCACTGCTTTGATATGGATAATTATAAACAAGCCATACCCCATCTAAATAACCGTCATTATTGGTGTCATATTCACTAAGATTCACTTCACTTGAGACTTTACTCACAGCGTCAACTAAGATGCTATCGCTGATAGAAGTGTAAGTGTAATCATTATTTTTTTTATAAAGACTATCAATTTGTGCAAGGGTATAGTTTGCTGTAACTGGTGATGTGACTATGCCAGATAAATTCATCTTGGAGTAACTTGACTTGCTATAAAATGATTTTGCACTTTCCCAACCAGTATCAGAGCTTTCACCAAAGAAAGTGTTATTAATGATTGATAATTGAGTATTAGAAAAACTTCCACCATCCTTAAATTCAATTGGAATAACTAAAAGCTTACTATTACCAGTAGAAGGTAGATATCTTTGATTTAAACCTAAGCCAATATTATCTTTATTTAGATTTGCTTTAGTAAAAGAACTTGGGTATTCAGGAGTATTATAAGTGATATCACCATCGGTTTTTTTAACAGTTGTTGAAGAGGATGTGTTGCTTTTAATCCACTCTAAAAAATTAAAGTTTCGTGAATATATGCAAGAACTAGATGCTGTAGTAACAACCAATGCTAGTATTGATGATAAATATTTAATTTTTTTATTCATAGTAATTAGTCTCCGTAATCTGATGGCCTACTTTCTTTTTCAACTATTACTTTTGCTTGATCAGCAACATCAATAGCTGTTAGATAAATAAACCCTTCCTTTTCAATAAGTGGATATTCTTCATCTCCTTGAAAGATAACTTTTTTATTTTTTCTAACTATTTCATCCATTTTGTCTAAAATAGCTTGATAACCTTCGGGCCTTAACATTTTATAACCTTGAAGATACGTATAAAATTGAGGTTCAATATAAAATATTGATCCGTCATCATTTTCATAACATGTTGCAAATCTATTTGCTAAATCTATAAGTATTTTTTTATCTTTCCATTCATCATATTTATGCATAATAATTACCTCAGCAATATTATAAACTATTTATGAAATACTTATTCATAAATTAATTATATGAGAGTTCAATAATTATATAGATTGAGCTTCATTTTCTTACAATAGTAAAATAATTTTGTTTTCAAAAAGTTAAAAATTGTAAGAAAGGGCTTTCTTTTTAACCATTTATTGTCTATTAAATTTATAAAAAAGAAAATATTTTTAACAAGCAACTTTTATGCGTTATCAAAATGCAACATATTGTATAAATTCTTAAAAATACTATTTATTTAGTAAAAAAATAACAAAATTATATTTTAAAGTTTAAATTAAAATTTATAAAAATATGTAAAGGCGTTGTTTTTTTTATTTATTTTATTTATAATAAAACCGCTTACATATTTTAAGACGTAGTGTCTAAAGTAAGTGTCAACTAAAAATAGTTGAGGTTCTGATTAAGGAGGAAAGATAATTATGAAGAACAAATTAAATTTACTATTAGTTGTTGCAACTGTTGCTTCACTTGGCAGTGCACTATCTAGTTGTAAAAAGAACGCTGATGATGTCGCAATCAATTTTAAAGACAACACTGAAATTAAGGATGGAACTGTTAGACTATTAAATTTTAAACCTGAGATTAAGGATAAGTGGACTAATATTCAAACTGAATTTAAAAAAGACACAGGTATTACTTTAGAAGTTGAAACCGCATCTGAGGGGCAATATGAAACCACTTTAAGGCAAAAAATATCAACTGATAAAGCTCCAACAATATTTCAAATTAATGGCCCAGTTGGTTATGGTAACTGGTCTGATTATTGTGCTAATTTAACAAATTTACCAGTTTATAAAAAACTTACAGATACTTCTTTATCTGTTAATGTTAATGGTGCTCCAAGGGCTATTCCACAAACAGTTGAAGGATATGGTATTATTTACAACAAAGCATTAACTGACAAATATTTTGCACTAAGTAATAAAACTTTGCCAGCTGGTGTTACAAAAATGGAAGATATTAATTCCTATGTTAAACTAAAAGCAGTTGTTGAAGATATGCAAACACATAAATCTGATTTAGGAATTGATGGTGTTTTTGCTCCATCTGGTCTAGATGGTTCAACAAGTTGGAGAATTTCAGGCCATGCATTTAATATGCCATTAGTTGGTGAATATGGAAATGCAACATCAATGCCAAAAACCCTAGAATTTACATATAATCAACAATATAGAAACTTAATAGATTTATACGTAAAGAACTCTACAATGACACCAGGGAATATGGTCTCATCAACTATGGGTGCTGAATCTGCTGCATTTGCTAGTGAAAAAGTTGTAATGATTCAAAATGGACAATGGGCAACTAATGATTTAACAGCTGTAGATGGTGCAAAAGCGAAAGCTGAGAACCTTAGATACTTACCATTATATTGTGGTTTAGATACCGATCTTGTTAAGGAAGAAACACAAGGCTTATGTGTTGGAACAGAAGCGTACTGGTCCATTAATAAACAAGCTAGTGAAGATGATCAATCTAGAGCCAGTATTTTCTTTACTTGGTTATTTGATGGAAACGGAAAAAAATATGCAGTTAGTGATTTAGGCTTTTCAGCATCACCATATTCAGGGTTTAAGACTGCTGAATTTGCGTCAACAGATGCACTGGCTGTTCAAGTGGATGCATGGTTAGCAAGTGGAAAGAAATCAGTGCCATGGAATTTTACTTTAGTTCCTAATACTGATAAGCAACGTGAACCATTAGTTGAAAAATTAAAAGCATATTACAATAGTAATTTAGCAGATGATAAATGGAGTGAGTTGGTTAGTGATTCAAAAAGTACATGGACTAATTTAGTAAAACAAATTGAGGCCAGTGAATAATAAACTCGTAATTAAGTAATTTTAGGTGAGTTGCTTGATGAAACAAGCAACTCACTTTATTGATATATGGGTGGATAATTTATGCAAAAATTTTATAAAAAATATGCTCCAATTTTTATTTTACCTTTACTCTTGTGTTTTGGATTAGTCATTTTGATTCCTTTTTTCTCAGGCGTAATGTTTTCTTTTACAAAATACAAAGCCTTTGATAATTTTGAATTTAATGGATTCAAAAACTTTGAATTAGCATTTAGTCCAGAATATGCACCAGATAATGGTATACCAACTTTTTGGGTATCTTTAGGTAGAACCTCATTATTTGCAATTATTTCAATTGTTACAATTAATTTCAATGCTTTTATTTTAGCACTACTTTTAACAAAAGGCTTAAAAGGATCTAATACATATAGATCTATATTCTTTATGCCTAATTTAATTGGCGGTATCGTTTTAGGTTATATTTGGAAACTTATTCTAAATGGCATTTTACAGGCAATGGGTACCAATTTGAGTGCAAATCCATGGTATTCTTTCTTTGGCTTAGTAATACTCATGAATTGGCAACAAGTCGGCTATATGATGATTATTTACATAGCAGCTTTAATGAATGTCCCAACTGATTTAAATGAATCTGCTGAAATTGATGGTGCAAGTAAGTTTAAAACAACCATGCATGTTACAATACCAATGGTCATACCATCATTTACTATTTGTACATTCTTAACACTTACAAATAGTTTTAAATTATATGATCAAAACATTGCATTGTCTGGAAGTGGAGCTTCGACAAATTTATTAGCAGCTGATATTGTAGCTACTTTAGCACCTAACGGAAATTTAGGGCCACAACAAGCAAAGTCTTTAGTGTTTTTCCTAATTGTTGCTGTAATTTCAGGAATTCAGGTCTTTGCTACTAGAAGTAAGGAGGTTGAAGCATAATATGCATGATTTATTAGATAAAACAACCAAAGTGATAAACACTGATTATCATAGCTTATCTGTTGATACTTTAATCAAATATAATGAAGATGTAGGTTATGATGAAACAGACGCAATTGCTGTCACTTATGATGATTTAAAAGAAATGACAAGAGGTAAAGAATTACTTCTCTATAAATATGATTTAGTTGATATAGGAGAGCCAAGAATCGTTGGAAGATATTTATTAAATCAATTAAAAGAAAAAGATAAATTAAATCCAGGGTATTTACCTGCATCTTTAAAAAAGAGTGTGAGTAAAAAAAGAAGAGAATATATATCGAATACAATTTTATATGTAGTTTTGACGCTTATTGCGGCTATCGTTTTTTTCCCTATACTGATGGTTGTAATGAATTCATTTAAAACAAATACTGGTATAGGTTTAAATTCTTTTCTATTGCCAAATTCTGAAACATTCAATGGTTTTAAAAACTATACTAGAGGTTTTGAAGAAGCAAAATTTTTGAACTCTTTTGGATATTCATTATTCATAACAGTTTTTTCAACTATATTTATTTTACTTTTCACATCAATGACTGCATGGTTTTTAACCCGTGTTAAAACATGGTGGACAAAAACAATTTATTATATTATTTTGTTTTCTATGATTATCCCTTTCCAAATGGTTATGCTTCCAATGAATCAAATTGCAAGTACACTAAAATTAAATAATATATTTGGTATTGTTATTATATACATTGCATTTGGAGCAGGTTTGTCAACATTTATGTATGCTGGATTTGTAAAATCAGTTCCAATTGAAATTGAAGAAGCAGCTATGATTGATGGATGCAATCCTATTCAAACGTTCTTTAAAATCGTATTTCCAGTTTTAAAACCAACAACAGTCACTATTGCTGTTTTAAATGTTATGTGGATATGGAACGACTATCTATTACCAAACATGGTTTTAGGAACATCTCCTGGTAAAACAACGCTTCCTGTTGCAATCCAAATGGTTACGCAGGGTTCTTATGGCTCAACTGATTATGGCATGCTCATGGCTATGATTGTTTTAACAATCATCCCAGTTGTTGTTTTCTATCTGTTTGGTCAAAAATATATTATTAAAGGTGTTACAGCAGGTGCTGTCAAAGGTTAATTAGGAGAAGAAATATGGCTAGTATAGAATTTGAAAATGTTGTTAAAGTATATCCAGGTCAAACTAAACCTGTTATACCTGATTTAAATTTAAAAATAGAAGATAAAGAATTTATTATTTTAGTTGGACCTTCTGGTTGTGGAAAGTCTACAACTTTAAGAATGATTGCTGGTCTTGAAGATATCACTCGTGGTACTTTAAGAATTGATGGAAAGAAAGTTAACGATGTTCCAGCAAGAGATAGAGATATAGCTATGGTTTTCCAAAGCTATGCTCTTTATCCTAACATGACTGTCTATAAAAATATTGCATTTCCATTAAAAGTTAGAAAACTCACTCAAGAAGATATAGATAAAAGAGCTGAAACATTGGAAGCAATACTAAGAGAGCAAGGAAAAACTGATCAAGAAATTGAACTTGCTGTTCAAAAAAGTCTTCTGCAAAAAAAATATACTAAAGAAGAAATAGATGCTAAAGTTCATGCTGTTGCTAAGGTACTTGATCTTGAACAATATTTAGATAGAAAGCCTGCTAATTTATCTGGTGGTCAAAGACAAAGAGTTGCCTTAGGTAGAGCAATGGTCAGAAGTCCAAAAGTCTTCCTTCTGGATGAACCATTATCAAATCTTGATGCAAAGCTTAGAACTGAGATGAGAAGTCAAATCTCAATGCTTCATAAAAAATTGAACACGACATTTGTCTATGTTACACATGATCAAACTGAAGCTATGACAATTGCTGATAAAATTGCAGTCTTTAATAAAGGTATTATTCAACAATTTGATACACCAAGGAATTTATATGAGAGACCAACAAACTTATTTGTAGCTGGCTTTATTGGCTCGCCTGAAATGAACTTCTTAAATGCAAGACTTGTTAGAGATAATAATGTTGTTAAAGTTGAAATTGCTGATAAAAAGTTTGATGTCTCATCTACTCTAAATAAAGATGGTGTGTTAAATCGTTACTTAGACAAGAAAGAGATTGAAAAGGAAACTGGTGTTAAAACTGATGATAAAGTTGTCGAATTAGCTTTGCCTGATGAAGTTAAAGAAATCAAGAAAGGTAAGAAAGCCAAAGAAGAAAAAGAAGAACCTGTTGAAGAAACTATCATTACTAAAGAATACAATGAAGTGACATATGGTGTAAGACCAGAAAACATTATGTTAGTTACGCATGAAAATGTTAATAATATTGATAAAGACACTATTTATAAAGTTCGTGTGAAGATGGCTGAGTTCTTAGGCGCTGAATTATATTTGTATTTTGATTTGGGAGGAACTCAATGTATCTGCAGAACATCAGCTAAGTATCAAGTTAGAGCTGATGATGAAATATATGTTTCATTAAATCCTAATAAAGGTTATATCTTTAATAGTGATGATGTGACAATCGCTTTTCCAGAACCTAGTCAAGATATTAAATTAGATATTGATTTTGAAAATGGAAAATAATTTAAATAGTCAAAAAGAATCAATAAGTAGAAACAAGAAAATAGCAAATGAAAAAAAGGAGAAGAGTCATTTCTTTTTAAGAAATATAAGAAGAGATGACTCTCCTTTTAAAAATTTCATCTCTATTTTGATTGGATATGCAGATACTATTCTTTTATATAATATATTTTTTATACTAACTTCACTTGGGATCATTACAATTGGACCAGGATTAGTATCAATGACTGAATGTTTTAACGAATTTGTTGGAAATAAAACAGATCATCGTTATCGACGATATTTTCAAAAGTTTAAAAAGAATTTTAATTTTGAAAATTGTTTATTAGGTGTTATTTTTACAGGTTTTGTTGCACTAATTTTTTATTTGTTTATTTTCTTTTTTATTAACACTCCAAAACATGCCTGGTTAATTGCACCATGGGTACTTTCTAATGTCTTTTTAGTGTACTTAGTATCATTTACTTCTTTCTATATTCTGATGAGAATCAGAATTGATTTGCCTATAAAAATAGTTATTACTAATTCACTGAAATTAGCAGCTGGTGCTATTAAAAGTGTTATTTTTTGTTTATTATCATTTGGAGTAATGATAGTTGTTCCTGCTGTCTTTTTTGAATATACTTTTCCATTATTTATCTTGATTGAATTTTCAATGACCACTTTAGCTTGTATGATGTCAGTATATAGCGAAGTTGATAAATTATGTATTTATTCAGACAAAGATTTGGATACTGATTTGAATGAAGTCGAAGAGAAAAAAGCAAATATAAAGTTAGACTTGATAGATGAAAACTTTTTGAAAGATGATTATAATAAAAAAGATGTAACTTCTTCTGATTTTAACTATTATGAAGTTACAGATAATAAAAATAATCATGATGAAGATTGATATTAAATATCCTATTGAAATAAAAAAAGCATTAAAAAAGATAGAAGATAATGGTTATAAAGCTTACCTAGTAGGTGGTGTAGTACGTGATTATTTTTTAAATAGAGAAGCAAATGATTATGATGTCATCACTAATTTATCAAAAGAAGGTATAAAGAAATTATTTAAACCTGATGATAATTCTAAATATCCTTATTGCTTTTCTTTAAATACAAAATTTGATACTTTGGTTATTTTATTAAATGAAACAATCAAGATTGAAATATCATCATTTAAGAATAATGATGATATAAAAAAAGATTTATTAAAAAGAGATTTTACAATCAATTCATTAGCAGTTGATTGTAATAATAATCTATATAATTATTCTTCAGCAATAGAAGATATTAAAAATAAAGTGTTAAGATTTAATAGTGATGCTGAATACATAATTAAAGAAGACCCAAGTAGAATTTTAAGATATTTTAAATTTTTAGCTAGATTGGATTTTAAGGAAGATGAAGAAAGTTTGAAGGCTATTTATAGAAATAAAGAACTTATTAAAACTGTCAGTGTTGAAAAAATAAATATTTGTTTTAAAGAAATTTTAATTTATAATCCAACACTCATTAAATTAATGGATAAAGTTGGGCTTATAGAGATTCTTTATCCTGATTTATATAGGTTAAAAGAAATTAAACAACATAGTAAATATCATTATGAAAATGCTTTTGATCATACTATGACTGCACTTTCATATTCAAAAAAAGATACAGAATTAAAAGATGAACAAAAATATATTATAAATTACGCACTTCTTCTTCATGATATTGGAAAACATGATACTATTACAATAGATGAAGAAGGCTATGAACATTATATTGGTCATCCTTTAGACTCTTATTATAAAAGCATCAACATACTAAAACATTATAAAATAAGCAAAAAAGAAACTGAATTGATTCTTCTTTTAATTAAAAATCACGATATTGAATTAAATGGTACTAGAAGATGCTTTAATAGATTAGTAAATAAGTATCAGATTGATTCTAAAGAAAAACTTTATCTTTTGTATAAAGTAAAAATATTTGATAGATTGGCTCATAAAGAAGGATTCAATGATCCTAAAAATATAACATCTACATATAATAAATTAGTTGAATACTATAATGAATTTGAAAATAAAACAATATCGATTCTTGATTTAGAAATAAATGGTAAAGAAATAATGAGGATTTTAAATATAACCCCATCAAAGAAAATAAAAGAAATTAAAGAAGAATTATTAAAACAGGTGTTATGCGGAACTTTAAAAAATGAAAATAGAGAACTTATAACATATGTAACTAATAAATATAAAAGCAAGAATTAATAATGTGTTGAATCTAACTTTGGTAAGTTATCATTGTGCATGTGCATTCCTTATAATATCTATGACATTAATGTGCATATGATACAAAACTTATAAAGTAACTTAACTCTAGTATAATATTCGCATGGAGAACTATAAAATGCGATGGATAATTGCTTTAATAGCTATAGCGGTTGCTTGTTATTTCTTATTAACTAGTTTGCCAAAGAGAAGATTTTCTTGATGTAAGTAAGTGTTTCACAGAGAGACTAAAATTCAAAAAAATAATTAAAGAATCTTTTTAAGCATTCATCAACTTTAGTAATGTCAATCGTTTTACTGCTCATATATCTTTTTATTTTACTGACTGCATCTATAAAATTTTCCAATAATACCTCAAATATTTTGAAAATACCAAATATTAGCTTTTTAGTACATTTAAATGATAAGCTACATCTCCTAATTTATAATATTAATATTGCACTATCATCAATATTATTGCACTATCATATCAAAGGTATAATAGTAAAAAATGTTATAAACTGATTAATGCAATTAATTAAACTTTAATTTTTGATATAATTTTTATATGCTTGTATTTGATACTATTTGTGCACTAGCTTCTTTTCCAAATAAAAGTGCATTAGCGATTATAAGGCTCTCAGGGAAGAGTGCTTTTGATATATTAAAAATGATCGTCAAAAAAAATATCGACGATTTTAAACCTAATAGTGTTAAATTGCTGAAACTATATGATGAAGATGAACTGTTAGATGAAGCAATTGTTACATATTTTAAAGGACCTAATTCATATACTGGATTTGATACAGTTGAATTTACAACACATGGTTCGATGATAATTGTAAATAGACTACTTGAGGCCCTTGTTAAAAATGGAGCTAGAAGGGCTGTTAAAGGTGAATTTTCATATCAAGCTTATTTTAACGGCAAGATGGATTTGCTGAAAGCAGAAAGCATAAATGATTTGATCAATGCTAATTCAATTCAAGCTAGCAAATTAGCCTTGAAAGCTATGAATGGCGAAAGTAGTAAATATTTAGACCAGATCAAAGATGAACTTCTAGAAGATATAGCTAATTTTGAATATTTTATTGAGGATCAATTTGTCGATGATGAAGAAACTTATCAACCAGTAATTGATCAAGTTATTGATTCTTTAACTAAAATTGAAAAGTCACTCAAAGAAAAGTTAATTGATTTAAAATTATCAAATCGTAAATATGGTGGTTATCGAATATGCATTGTTGGCAAAGCAAATGTTGGTAAATCAACTTTATTAAATGCACTAGTTAAAGAAGATAAAGCAATAGTATCAGCTATTCCTGGAACGACAAGAGATGTAATAGAGGCTAATATTGAAATTGATGGAGTGAAGGTGACATTGATTGATACTGCTGGAATTAGAAAGAGCAAAAATGTTGTTGAGAATATCGGAATTGAGAAAGCTAAAAAAGAAATTAAAAAAGCTGATTTAATTCTCTTTTTATCCGATAAAAAGATGTCATCAACATCGGAAGAACTAGCAAAACTTATTAGAAATAAACCAATTATAAAAGTTAAAACTAAAAGTGATTTAAATAATAGTGGTGACAATGATTATGATATTCAAATATCAGCACTTCATTATTCATTAGAACCTTTAAAAAATTTGATTAAAGAAAAATTAAATTTAGTTAAAACAAATGATTCAATCTTTTTAGGTGAAAGAGAAGAAGATTATCTTACGTTAATTTTAAAGTTAACTAGTGATGCAAAAAAAACACTTGTTGATACAAGAACTATTGACATATCATCAGATAAGATAAGATTAATAATTGATAAAATTAATGAAATGAAAGGATGTGATAAACCTCAGACAATGGAAGACATTTATGAGACCTTATTTTCACATTTTTGTTTAGGTAAGTAAAGATGCTTGAAAATATACACAATATAATTGACTGTCATCTACATCTATATGATGGCAAAATTGCTGATGATATTAATAATATAATTATTGAGGCTAAAAAAAATAATGTCAAATATGTAGTCAATAATTCAGATAGTTTAGAATCATTAAAAGAAGTTATTAAGCTTCAAAATGATTTTCCATCTTTTTGCTACTCAGCTCTTGGTATTCACCCTGAATATGCTACAAATGAGAAATCATATCTTGATGAATCATTTAAATATATATACGAACATAAAAATGACATTTTAGCAATTGGTGAAATAGGATTAGATTATCATTATAGTAAGGAAGAAGAAGTTTTTAAAAAGCAAAAAGAATTATTTATAAAACAGCTAAGTATTGCTAGGAAATTAGATTTGCCAGTAGTAATTCATGCAAGAGACAGCTTAAATGATGTTTACAAGATATTAAAAGATGAAAAAATTAAAAAGTTTTATCTTCATTGCTATTCTGGCTCATATGAGCAATTTAAAGAATTTAAAAAAATTTCAGATAATTTTAAAATTGGAGTAGGTGGAGTTATTACTTTTAAAAATAGCCGGGTTTTAAAAGAAATAGTTAGTGAAATAGATTTAAAATATATTTTAACTGAAACAGACTCACCATATTTAGCACCTGTGCCATTTAGAGGTCAAAATAATAAACCTAGTTATTTAAAATATGTAATTGAAGAAATTGCTAATATTAAACAGATGGACATAAGTGAAGCGAGCAATATTCTTTTTGAAAATGGAGTAAATTATTATGGAATCAAATAGTTATTTAAAATATCCTTTAAAAAAATATGCTTATGTAGTTGAAGGTAAAACTGACGAAGATAAATTAAAAAAATTAGGATGCCAATATATAATTACAACCAATGGTAAATATATAAGAAAAGAAATTATTAATTTCTTAAAAGAGGTCAAAGCTAAAAGAGATCTCATCTTGGTTTTAGATCCAGATGGACCTGGTAAACAGATTGAAGATATATTAAATTCAAAACTAGGTTTATCTTGCTCAATCAGTATAAATAAGAAAGATGCTATATCAATAAAAAAAAGTAAAGTAGGTATTGCAGAAACTAACAGTGATGTTTTAAAAGATATTATGAAAGCTTTCATATTACATGATATAAATACTGATGAAATGCCTTCTTTAGATGAAGATGATTTGATTGATTATTTATATAAAGGAAGTAAAACAGCCATTAATAAAAAAAAGATAATTGAAACTTACAAAATACCATATAAAACATTTAAAAACATTTATGAATGTTTACTTATGCTAGATGTTAGTAAAAAAGAATTAGAGGATTTACTAGATGAATGAAAAAGAACGAGTTTTAAGTTTATTAAAAGAATATAATTTGTATGCTAAAAAATCATTTGGTCAAAATTTTTTGATCAACGACGGGATCATCAATCGAATTTTTAAAAGCTTAGAAGCATCATCTTTTGATGACGTTATTGAAATAGGTCCTGGCCTTGGTTCTTTAACAAATAAATTAGCAGATGAATCTAAAAAACTTATTTGTGTTGATGCCGATCGTGATATGGTAACTGTTTTAAATGATTTATATACAGAAAAAACAAATGTAAAAATAATTGAATCTGATTTTTTAAGATACAATCCTAATTTAGAGACTAGACAAGATAATCGGTTATTTGTAGGTAATTTACCTTATAATATCACATCTAGACTCATTGAATACTTTTTAGATTGTGGATTTAAAAGAATGGCTATTATGGTTCAAAAAGAAGTAGCTATCAAGCTTGACTATAAATCAAGTGGTAAAGAATGCTCACCATTGGGTGCTTTTTTAAAAAGCATTGGTGAATATAAACTGGTCACATTAGTTGATTCGTCATGTTTTTATCCACAACCCAAAGTTGATTCAGCTTTCATCATTATTGATAAAACGAAGGAATATGATTTTTCTTTATATTCGATTTATAAAATTTTATTTAAAGATCCCAATAAGACAATTTCAAATTGTTTAAAGCAGTTTAAAGAATATATTAATTCTTTAAATTATTTAAAAGAAAATGATGATGAGATACTTTTTAAAAGAGCGAGGCAATTGCAACCTAATCAATTATATGATTTGGCTTTAATTATTAAAGAACATAAATAATTATTTTCGATAATCAATTAAAACAGGTGTGATAACTCCATTATATTTTTCTTTAATATATTTAGAAACTGAAGAATCTAGAGCACAATCTGTCAAAGCATCAATTTTAGCTTTATAAGTTGTATCTTCTTTGTATTTATTAACTGAAGCTGCAATAACATTGGCTCTGAGTTCTTTAACCTCATCGCTTTCAGTTGGAAGAGATTCATTAACCTTGACATTTCCAGTTAAAGCAGTATTGCATGGTAAAACAGCGTAGTCATAATCTTTGATATTAGCTACTAGCATTTCTTCAGAAATGAGTTTGATTCGACTTGGAAGAGTATCTTCTTTAGGATTGCCACTGCTATCTTTTTCGTATGAAGAGATGACGCCAGCATTTACCAATAAGTCAAGTGCTCTGATGGCATTACTTGGGTCTGCACATATTTCAAAACTGGCAGCCTGTTTGTTATTTTCAAAGTCAGTTGCATTACTTTTACCTTCATAGATTCTTAAAGGCTCAAAATGAATGGCAGCAGTTGGGAAGAGTTTTGAATAAGTGTAACTTTCATTATAGTTTGCACTATTTGAATCAAATTGTTGAAGATAAGGCCTATGTTGAAAATAATTAGCATCATAGTCACCATCAAAAGTGCTTTGATTCTGAATAGTCCAATCTAAAGTTGTGACTTCAAGCTGATATCCTTTTTCAGCAAGAAGAGGTTTTATAGCTTCATTTAAAATTTCAGCATGTGGTGTTTCACTAGCACATACTTTAATGAGCTTGGATGCATCTTTTTTATTGCATCCTGTAAGTGAGCTTAAACTCATTAGTAAACCTAAAACAAATAAACTTTTTTTCATTGTAATTTCCTCCTTCGATCAATTTTCTTTGCAATGAATAAACTAACTTCTTGAAATATTTGAACAAATATGACAACTAGAATAATAAGTAACCAGAATAACCACTGCTTGGTAAAATTAGCAGTGTGTTTACTATAATATGACCAAATTTGACTTATCAATCCTCCAGCACCTAAGTTATAAGCAAATGAAGTATAGCCAATAACATTTACTAAAGTTACGCCGACGCCAATTATAAGAGAACTTCTTGTTTCAACTAGCATAACCTTTCTAACAATGAAGAAATCAGATGCTCCCATCGATTTGATTGCTTCTATTTCTCCATTATCAACTTCATTTAACGATTGTTCAACAATTCTGCTAACATAAGCAAATGATGAGAAAAATAATGGAATTATCATTGTATACCATTTGCCGGATGCTGTTTGAAAAATAGCTCTATTTAGCGGTATTAAAATGACGGTTAAGATAAGGCATGGTATTGATCTTAAAAAATTGACAATAACTCCTAAAATGGTGTTGACTATCTTATTTGGTTTAAGACCATTTTTAGAAGTTATATTCAATATAACTCCAAGAGGTAAACCTACTAGATAAGCTAAAGAAGTTGAAATAACAACCATCAGGAAAGTTTCATATATTGCTTTCCATACATTGATTCCATCAATCATTTTTCACCTCCTCGTATTTAACTTTGTGGTAGTCTAAATATGTTTTTAATTTGTCTTGTTCTTTAACATCAGCCGGCATTTTAATTATTGTTTGACCATATACTAATCCATTAACAACTTTTGTATCAGCATAAATAATTGAAACTAATATTTGGCATTCTAAGACAATGTTGCTGATCAGAGGTTCATCGATGTTACCATCAAATAAAATTCTTAATAATTTTTCATCGCTGAGAGATGTTTGAACTTTATTGGAGTAGATTAAATTTTTAGCAATTTCAGTTTTAGGATTTAAGAAAACCTCATGCAAAGGTCCGTTTTCAACTATTTTTGCTTTGTCGATGATGGCAACCTTATTACATATTTTTTCAATGACATTCATTTGATGTGAAATCATGATGATAGTCAAATTTAATTTTTGATTCAAATCTTTTAAGATATCTAGTATTGAAATGGTAGTTTCTGGATCTAAAGCTGAGGTAGCTTCATCACAAAGAAGGACTTTAGGTTGTAAAACAATTGCTCTTGCAATAGCTACTCTTTGTTGTTGACCTCCACTTAATTGAGATGGATATTTATCTTTTTGATCATCAAGTGAAACCATTTTTAAAGCTATCATCGCTTTATTAATTTTTTCTTCTTTTGTAAGTTTAGAACTAACGATATCCAGTGCTAGTAAGACATTAGCTAGAACAGTTTTTTGTTTTAACAAATTGAATTGTTGAAAAATCATGGCAATTTCTGGTTTTTTAAAGTTTGGAACTTTCATAGTGTTAGAACATAAAAGCTCATCTTCAAAATATATTTCGCCTTCTTGAAAGACTTCAAGTCCGTTTATACATCTGACAAGCGTTGATTTTCCAGCACCAGAAAGTCCAAGAATTCCATAAATGTCTTTCTTTTCAACCTTTAGTGAGATGTCATCTAAAACTTTGATGTTGTTAAATGATTTGGATAGATGCCTGATTTCAATTTCACTCATAGATCACCTCATAGATAGAGATGAGTTTATAAAATAAAAACTCGTCCCTAATACTTTTCTAATACTAAGGACGAGAAATAATCCCGTGGTACCACCTTAATTCATTTATATATCGCTATATAAACCTTTCAAGTACTAACATACTCTATTGCTATAACGGGCAAACCCGAATAAACCTACATATCGACTTATTAGCTCCAAGGCCATGTTCAATATCATATCCTGACTCATTTCAGCAAACTGAGACTCTCTTTTAGGGAATGTCTGATATTTACTCTTCCTCTTCTTTGCTTTTACGACATTATCTTAGCACTGATTTTAAAATTGTCAATTTAAAAATTGATATGCTATGAATTTCACTAAATTAAAAATTAAATGAATGTTTAACTATTGATAGATAAAGAATTTAATAAAAAAATAATCAAATATCTAATTTTATGTTTTTTATGAAAGCCGTTACATGGGCATTTTAAGCAAAAATATAATGAATTCGCTTTATTTTTTTTTTTTTTTGCTCTATAAATTTTCTTGTAGAGGAGAAAAATATGAATGCAAAATTAGTTAAATATATTTTAAAAAGATTGCTCCTTGCTGTTTTGACTTTATTTGTTGTAGTGACTTTTACTTTTTGGTTCATGCAACTTATTCCTGGTGGTCCATTCACTAGTGAGAAGTCTGTTTCAGCAGAAACGCTAGCTGCATTAAATGCAAAGTATGGATTAGACAAACCTCTTTTTCAACAATATTTAATATATGTTGGAAGATGCTTTAGTTTCGATTTTGGTCCATCGATGAAACAGAAAGGAAGACTTGTCAATGATATTCTTGTAAGCGGATTGAAGTATTCTCTTCCAATGGGATTTATTGCTGGAATCATTGCAATATTGTTTGGAACATTACTCGGTAGTATTGCTGCTAAAAAGAAAAGTGGAATTTTAGATAGAGTTATCATGATTTTATCTACTGCATCGGTTGCATTTCCAACATTTATTATTGCAACCCTACTTCTTTATTTATTTGCAATGAAACTCAATATTGCACCAACTGATTATGTAAATGGCGGAATCAGTGCATTTGTTTTACCGATAATCACTTTATCTTTATATCCAACCGCCTATATAACTAGACTTACAAGAAGTGCAACTTTGGATTCTTTAGGGGCTGATTATATAATCACAGCTAGAGCAAAGGGCTGTTCTAATACCAGAGTATTATTTGGTCATGTTTTGAAAAATTCCGTTGCACCAACAATAACATATGCTGGTCCAATGTTTGCTTCAATCATCACAGGCTCACTGGTTATAGAACAGATTTATCAAGTACCAGGTATAGGATCAGCATTTGTTAACTCTATAACTGGGCGTGATTATTCTTTAGTTATGGGTACAACTACTCTTCTTACATTCTTGATAGTGGTTATGACACTTGTTTCAGATTTACTATATAAAGTAGTGAATCCTCGTATTGAATTGGAGTAATATTATGAAGTTAGGAAAGAAAATGCCATTTCCACTGAGTTTCCAAGTGGACTATGATAGAAAAAACATATTTTCAAAAGAAGATATAGAAAAGGAAACACAGCTTGCCGATAAAAAAAGTAAAGAAAGTATTGTCTCACTTAGACCTAGCACTTCTTTTACAAAGGATGCTATTAAAAGATTTGTAAAAAATCCGATCGCAATGGTTTGTACAGTCATAGTTTTACTTATTATTCTTGCAATTATTTTTGTGCCTATAATTTGTCCATACACCTATGATAAACAGTTAGGTATTGAAAATTATGATGCAACATTTAATAATCTTGCTCCATTTAAATATTCAGTCACTGAGCAAGCAAAAATTGATGCTGGTGAATTTGTTTTTCCACATATTTTAGGAACAGATAGTTTAGGAAGAGACTACTTTATTCGTGTCATATATGGAACACGTGTTTCGTTAATTGTCGGTTTCTTCGCAGCGGTTATTGTTCTTATTATCGGAACAATATATGGTTCTGTTTCAGGTTATTTTGGTGGTAAAGTTGATCTTATTATGATGAGAATAGTTGATGTTATATATTCTCTTCCAGACGTAGTATTGATCATTTTGATTTCAGTAGTATTAAAACAAGTTATGCCAAGTGAAAATATGAGTGGATTTGCTTCACGACTTGGAACTGGTATGATATCCATATTCATTGTTTTTGCTTTACTTTATTGGGTATCAATGGCAAGACTTGTCAGAGGACAAGTATTAGGACTTAAGCAACAAGAATATATTCTTGCAGCTAAGTCAATTGGGGCAAAACCTTCATTTATAATCAGAAAACATCTGATACCAAATTCAATGTCAGTTATTATCATATCAGCATGTCTTCAAATACCATCTGCTATATTTACAGAATCATTTTTGTCATTTATAGGGTTAGGTGTTTCCGCACCTATGCCATCACTTGGTTCTCTTGCAAGTGATGCTAGAAGCTCAATGGGCGTTTACCCTATTCTTCTTATCGCACCAGCACTCATGATTTGTTTGATTGTTTTATGCTTAAATCTCATAGGTGATGGTTTAAGAGATGCTTTTGATCCAAAATTACAGAGGTAAAGATTATGGAACATTTATTAGAAGTTAAATCTTTATCAACATCATTTAAAGTTGGTGCAGGTGAAGTTAGATCGGTTAATAATATAAGTTTTTATATTGATAAAAACGAAATTCTTGGTGTTGTTGGTGAATCTGGTAGTGGAAAAAGTGTTACAGCTTCATCAATAATGCAAATACTTGCAAAATCAGGACATATAAAAACAGGCTCTTCAATTGTTTTTGAAGGAGAAGAACTTGTAGGTATGAATGAAAAAGAACTTAGAAAAATCAGAGGAAATAAAATTGCTATGATTTTTCAAGATCCAATGACTGCACTTAATCCTGTTTTAACAATCGGTCATCAAATGGAAGAAGTTATGTTGATTCATAAAAACGATCCAATTGATAAACTCGTTGACGATGAAAATAGGACATTAAGGACATTAGAAACAAGATTCAATGGTTTAAATGCAAGAAAAAAAGAGTTAAATAAAAAAGATGAAGTAGAGAAAAAAGAAATTGAAAAAATAGATGCTAAATTAAAGGAAATTTCAAAAGATATAGAAGCGGCGAAAGTAAACTATTTGTTAGCTAGAAAAAAAGCAATCAAAGAAGTTGATATGCAAAAGAAAAAAGCAGCTGCTTTATATCAAATTGAGACTTGCAAAATAGAACTCGAAAACAAGATTGATAAAGGCAAGGCTTTAGGGAAATCATTTTCGTACTTAACTTACTTGCAATCAAAAAGGGAAATCTTTGATTCAAGTGAATTCAAATATATGATTTCATCTCTTCAGCGTTATGATGTAGACAGAGAAAAATTGTATAAAAACTATATTAATGATGTGTCAAATCTTAAACAAGTGCTCTCATCTACTAGTACAACTGATGACGAAAAAGCTTCAGCTGAAAACGAAGTGATGAAAATAAAAAACATATTTAAAAGTAAAATAGCTAAAGTTGAAAAAGATAAAGAAATATTGATTTCAAAAATAGAGACTTTCTTTAAAGATGAAAATGAAAAAATAGATAGAAAATACAAAGAGTTTAAGTTAAATAAAACACAGAACAAATTGACTAAAAAAATATCTAAAAACCGATTCTCTTTAAAGCAATTGATTCTAGCTATTAAAAATAATCATAGAAGAAGTAAAGATGCCAAGCAAGAATTTAAGTCACAATTTGGTAACACTAAATATAGTGCACATAAAAATGCTGTTAAAATGCTAGAACTAGTAGGTGTCAACTCCCCTGAAAAAAGAATGAAACAATATCCATTTGAATTCTCAGGCGGTATGCTTCAAAGAGTAATGATTGCTATGGCTTTACTTACTAATCCTGACTTACTAATTGCAGATGAACCAACAACGGCTTTGGATGTAACAATTCAAGCTCAAATATTAGAATTAATTAAAAATATTCAAAAGAAATTAGGAATGGGAGTATTAATAATTACTCATGACTTAGGAGTCGTTGCTCAAATATGTGACAGAGTAAATGTCATGTATGCAGGTAAGATTGTCGAACAAGGTAATGTCAGAGATATTTTCTACAATCCTAAACATGAATACACTAAAGGACTTATCGGTTCTATTCCTGGTAAAGATGCACAAAAAGGTAATAAACTTCATCCAATTGAAGGAACGCCAGTTGATGTGTTTGCTCTTCCAAAAGGTTGTTCTTTTGCACCAAGATGTGAAAAATGTATGGAGATATGTCTGAAAAGGTATCCAGTGATGAAAGAGTATGAAGAGAATCATTATTCGTGTTGTTTCAAATCATATCAACAAGAACTTCTTGATGGAAAAATAACTGAAGAACAATTCACTGATTATTTAAATGAATCATATGAAATTGAACAGGCTTCTTCCAGCAAGAAAAATAAGAAAGAAAAGAAACAAAGAAAGGAGGAAACTGAAAATGTCTGATGAAGAAAAAGATGATATTATTCTTGAAGTCAATAACCTAAAGATGTATTTTCCAACTCAAGTTTCACTTTTCAAAAGTAAACCTTTAAAAGCTGTAGATGATGTTTCATTTAAAGTTAAAAGAGGTGAAACACTCGGTATTGTTGGTGAATCTGGATGCGGTAAAACGACTCTTGGAAGAACAATACTTCATTTATATGAGCCAACATCTGGTGAAGTTATTTTTGAAGGGAAAGAAATTAAAAAGAAAAAAGATATAGAAATGCTTCATTTAAAAGCACAAATGGTTTTCCAAGATCCTTATTCATCATTAGATCCTAGAATGACTGTTGAAGACATTATTGCCGAACCAATTGATGCCCATAAGAAAGTGTTCCTTGAAGAAACTCCTGGCGAAGAATCATATAAGAAAAAACGGCACGACCGTGTCATTGAACTTATGAATATTGTAGGATTATCAAGTGAGCAAGCAACTCGTTATCCTCATGAGTTCTCAGGCGGACAAAGACAAAGAATTGGTATTGCAAGAGCACTTGCATTGAAGCCAAAGTTGATTGTTTGTGATGAGCCTGTTTCTGCACTTGATGTATCAATTCAAGCTCAAGTCTTAAATACATTTTCTGAACTTCAAAAGAAGTTAGAACTTACATATTTATTTGTTGCTCACAACTTATTAGTTGTTAAGCATATATCTGACCGTATAGCTGTCATGTACTTAGGTCATATGGTTGAATTAGCAGATAGCAAGACACTATTTGAAGAACCGTTGCATCCATATACAGTGTCACTTCTTTCTGCGATTCCTGTTCCAGATCCAGATGAAGCTAAGAAAAATGATCGTATATCATTGGTTGGAGAAATACCAAGCCCACTTAATGCACCAAGTGGTTGCCCTTTTAGAACACGTTGCCCATATGCTACAGACGAATGTGCTTTAGAAGAGAATAAACCAACTCTTAAGGAAATTAAAAAAGGTCATTTTGTAGCTTGCTTACATCCTATTATTAAATAAATTTAAAGGAGATTTAACTATGAAAAAGAATTTATTATTACTCGCTTTACTCTCATGTGTTACATTAGCACAAACTTCCTGTACAAAGAAAAGTACAGGTACAACTGCATTTACAGTTTGTATCGCATCAAAACCACAAACTATTGATCCAGCATTAAATACAACTGCTGATGGTGGTACTTATGATGTTCATTTATTTGAGGGATTATATAAGTGGTCATATGAAGGTACATATCCTAATGGAAAAGTTTCTTTAGTACCTGGACTAGCTAAAGAAGCACCAAAAAGAACTGCAAATGACAATGGAACAGTCACTTACACCTATACTTTAAGAGATGATGCGAAATGGAGCAACGGTGAAAAATTAACAGCAAATGATGTTGAACGTTCTTGGAAAAGGGCGGTTTCAAAAGCAGTTGCTGCTGATTATGCTTATTTATTTGAAGCTATTGTTGGTGGAGCTGATGCAGAAGGTGAAACAGATGGACACTCTCTTTCTGTGAAAGCAACTAGTGAAACCACATTAACAGTCGATTTAGTCACAGATGTTCCATATTGGAATGAACTTACAGCATTTCCTGCATTTGCACCTGTTTATAAAACAGCTGACGTAGAAGGGAACTGGGCTTCGATAGAAAATAGTGCTAACTTCATTTGTAACGGACCTATGAAAATTAAAGAATATAACGACTCTAAAATTGAAATGGTTCCAAATGAACATTACACTGGGACTTCTGTTGTCAATGCAACAGATATTACATTTGCTTTCTCTGATGATGATTCAGCAATGCTCAATTCATATAAATCAGGAAGTTATGCATTTATTGATTCATTCCCAAATGATCAAATTGAACAAATTAAGAACCAATATACCAAAGAATATTTCAACGTTGGTCAACTTGGAACCTATTATGTCTGTTGGAATATTAATGATTCAACTCTTACAGGCAATGAACATTTAAAAAACGAAACTGATAGAGAAAAATTTAGAAATGCTGTTTCTAAACTAATCAATAGACAATATTTGATTGATACTGTTGCAAAAGGTGGTCAAGCTCCAGCAACTGGTTTTGTTGCAAGTGGTTTACTTGATGCTGATGGTCAAACAGATTGGACAAAGAAAAATGGTCCAAATCAAGATGGAAGTGGATACTATGATGTGTCGACTGCAAATTATGCTACTCAAGCAGCTACTGCAGTTGAAGAAATTAAATCATTAGGCTTTAACTATGATGAAAAAGAAAAGAAATTCACTGATGCTCCTACATTAAAATATTTAACAAATAATGGTTCAGGACATGAAGCAATTGCTCAATATTTACAAGCAGAACTTGGCAAATATGGAATCTCTGTCGCAATCGAATCACAAGAATGGGCAACATTTATTTCAACTAGAAAAGCTGGTGATTATTCAGTAGCTAGAAATGGTTGGTTATGCGATTATAATGATCCTATTTCTATGCTTGACATGTTCATCACTGATTCTGGAAACAATGATGTTCAATTTGGAAAAGGTGCAAATGCTACCTATAATGGCTATTCAGTTGATGTAAATGGTGATGGAACAATTGCTGAAGATGAAAAGAATCTAACATGGGCTCAATCCTTTGATAAACTCATCTCTAACATTAAAGTAACAACTGATACTACAAAACGTTACAAGATGATGCATGATGCTGAAACAATGCTTATGTCCACAGGTTGTATTACTCCACTTTATTACTATACTGATTTCTTCTTGAAGAAAGAGAATATGGATGGTTTCTTCTCTTCACCACTTGGCTATAAATTCTTCTATGGTGCATCCCTTAAATAATTATTGATAATTAATTACATCATTTAAAAAATCATCTAGTGTTGATTGCTAGATGATTTTTTATTTTCCTTAGGAATTTACTTTTTTCATTTTTGAACACAAAAAAACAAAAACTTATT
>CALBLI010000026.1 GCA_937896065.1 uncultured Caryophanales bacterium
TTGTAGATGATGAAAGTTTTAAAATAGAAGGCAAATTAATATTAAATGATGATAACAATTTTTCTATTATCATCAAAACAGATGATAAAGAATATGATTTTACTACTTTATACGATAAAAATTCAGTTGATAATGTAGGATTTTTAACTTGGCTATTTTATAAAATAAATTATTCTATAGCAAGAATAGCTTTCAATGCTATATCACTTATTCTTCCACAAGCAATTGCTGATATGATATTTGATTTATCTAGAATATTAATTGGAGAAAGAAATATAGTATCTTGTATTAATAATATTTCAAGAGCAATAGTTAATTATAATCATAATAGATATTTAAAAGAACCTATATCATATATTTATGATCAAAGTAATTATGAATCTTATTGGATGGGTAATTTTGCAAATATTGCAAATAATGGATGTGGAATAGTTAGTATGTATAATTCACTTTTAAGTAGTAGTAAAAGAACTAATTTAAAAGATTTGATATTAAGATGTGATCTTTTAAATTCTTATACTTTAGATGCATATGGATATTTAGGAGTTGATCCTAATTGTATCAATACTGTTTGTGGATTGTCTAATTTATTTGTGAAACATAAATATGCAGTATGGAATAAAAGTGGCTTCTCAAATGATGTAAATAAATATTGTAAAAATAAATATGCTATTTTAATGGTAGTTAATAATCTTCATGATTTAAAACAAGATATGCATTATTTTAATGTGAGATATGATGAGAAGAAGGATAGGGTAATGGCACTTAACTATGAAGAGAATCATAAACAAGATTTAGAATACTCAAATTTGGTTAGTTTCTTTGATTCAACTTATCCAGAAAACATTTTTATGAATGGGTATATATTTTATGAATAAGAAATTATTACCAGTAATTTTAATAACTTCATTATCACTTCAATCATGTAAGTTATTTAATTCATTATTTCCAAATACTAAACCATTAGAATTAAATAATGTTGTTTATACTTGCAAAGAGATGAGTGAGTTTAAGATATATAAATTTGATAATACAAGATATAGATTGTTTAAAACTACAATTAATTATAAACAATATTATATAAATTATGTTTATAGAAAAAATAATGTGAAATTTAAATTGACAACAAAATATGCAACTTTAATTTATTTAGATGAAATGTCATCAAAAGATTACATCACCTACAAAGATAATGATCATAAATATTCAATAGTAATAGATAATGACCCTATATGGAAAAAGTATTCAGGCAAAACATTAAACATAATAGCAACAGATTTAGGTGATAATTATTCTATTTCACATGTAATATATGGAGGAAATTATAAAAATGATTTTTATAATTTCTACATGTATTATAACTATTCATGTGGAATATTAAGATATAATAATGAAACTATAGAAGTAGTAACTTATTATGAAGATGATAATACATATGAAACATATTCAATAATAAATAATAAGAAAGGAGATTTTTTATATAGTGGTAATTTTATAGGTGATCAAAATAAAACAACATACAACATTGCAAATGATAATTTATTTAATAAAGAAACAACATCATTTGATATTTATAAAAGTGATGAAGATAATCATTATTTATCTTCATTTGATGTAGAAGATGATGATGAAGTTGAAGAAATAGTAAAGGAATTTAGTTAATATTAAAAAAATTATAGGAATGATATCTTTTAGACCAAAAGACGATAATTTTAATATTATTTATGGAATAGCATATCCACTAAATAGTGATTCTATATTAAAAATATTAGAAAATTTATCAGTTTAATAGAAAAATAATTAAAATGATTTTAAAATTATATAGTTTATTTAAAGGAGATGATTATGAAAAATAAATGGGATTTAACTTTAATTTATAAAGATGAAGAAAGCTTTAAGAAAGATTTAGATTTAATTAAAGAAGTTTATATTAAAAAAATGGCTTCATTTGAAGGAAAGCTATCTAATGAAAAATCATTAAAAGAATATTTAAATTTAAATAGAGAAGTGACTCCAATTCTTACAAAAGTTGGAATGTTTGCTTCTATGAGATCTGATTTAGATAAGAAAAATACAAAAAATGCTACAGCTTTACAAGAGGTTGAATATGTATATTCACTACTTAGTGAAAATTTATCTTATGTAGAGCCTGAACTTTTATCTATTGGTAAAGATAAAATCGATTTATTTTTAAAGAATAATCAAGAATATAATGATTTTGATTACTATTTTGATAAATTATTTAATGGTGCAAAATTTGTACTTAAAAATGAACAAGAAAAATTAGTTTCTTATTTTTCACAACTAGAAAATGAAGGATCTACTTTATATTCTCAGTTATCAGTCGGTGATTACACACCTAAAAATATAAAATTAAAGTCTGGTAAAGAAATTGAAGTCAATCAAGCTAATTGGACATCTCTTATCCCTACTTTAGATAATGAAGAAGATAGACAAAAAGTATTTGAATCTTTATATAGTTATTATGACGAGCATAAAAACATTTATGGTGAAATATATAACAGTGTAATGCAAGCTGAAATTGCTGAAAAGAAAGCAAGAGGATATTCGTCAATTTTACAAGCTCATTTATTTAGAAATAAAATTCCAGAAGATGTTTTTTATAATTTGATTGATGTAGCATCAACTAATAATAATGGATTAAAGAAATATTTAAATTTAAGAAAGAAATATTTAAAATTAGATAAATATCATACTTATGATAGATTTTTAAAATTAGCACATAGTGAAAAGAAATATACTTACGAAGAAGGGAAGGAATTATTCTTTAAATCCATTGAAAAATTCCCAGAAGATTTTAAAAACAAAGCCAGAGAAGTCACTAAAGATGGCTATGTTGATGTCTATCATAGTCTAGGAAAAAGAACTGGTGCTTATTCTAGTGGTGGAGAAAATGTACATCCCTTCATTTTATTAAATTACAATGATACTTTAGAAGATGTATTCACTTTAGCTCATGAATCCGGTCACTCTATTCACACTTTATATTCAATGGAATCTCAACCTGTTGTCAAACAAAACTATACAATATTTGTTGCAGAAATCGCCTCAACTTTTAATGAACATAATCTCCTTGATTATTTAATGAAGAGTGATTCTTTATCAAGAAATGATAAGATTACACTTCTTGAAAAAGCTATTGATGAAATTGTAGCTACTTTCTATAGGCAAACTTTATTTGGACATTATGAATATAATATTTCAAAAATGGTTGAAGAAGGTAAACCTATTAATCATGAAGTACTATCTAACGAGATGATTAGTCTTTATAAAATGTATTATGGACTTGATATAAATGATGAAAAAGTTAAGAAATATGTTTGGGCATATATTCCTCATCTTTTCTATACTCCATTTTATGTCTATCAATATGCAACATCATTTACTGCATCAATGTTAATTTATAAGAATGTTAAAAATAATGTTCCTGGTGCTTTTGACAATTACATTAAAATGCTAAAATCAGGCGGAAGTGATTATCCAATTGAAGAAGTTAAATTAGCAGGTGTTGATTTAACTAAAAAAGATGCATTCCTATCAGTGACTTCATATATGGATGAACTTGTTAATCAGCTTGAAAAATTATTAAAGAGTGAATAATTATTAGACATATGTTAAAATAAAAAGAGGTGAAAATATGGACTATAAGAAAATTGTTGTTGCTGGTGGTGGTGTATTAGGAAGCCAGATTGCTTTTCAAGCAGCTTATTGTGGATTTGATGTTACAATATGGCTTAGAAGTGAAGGAAGTGTTAAAAGATGTCAACCTAAATTGGACACTTTAAAAACTACTTATCTTGATGCTTTAAAGCTTATGAATAGCGATGAAGGTAAGTCTGTTTCTAATTGGTGCAGAGGTTTAGTTTTTGATGATATTGATTTTAATTACGATGAGCTTGTTAAAAAAGTTGAAAATGCTTATTCAAACATCAAACTTGTCATCGATTTAAAAGAAGCTGTTAAAGACGCTGATCTAGTCATTGAGTCAATGGCTGAAGATATAAATCAGAAGAAAGAATTTTATTTAAAACTTGCTCCACTTCTCCCATCTAAAACAGTCATTGTTTCAAATTCATCAACTCTTCTTCCATCCAAAATGGCTAAATTTACATCAAGAAGTGATAAATTCTTATCGCTTCATTTTGCTAATTCAATTTGGAAGAATAATATTGCTGAGGTTATGGTTCAAAGCAAGACAAATATGAAATACTTTGATGAGGTGATTGAATTTGCTAAGGAAATTAATATGATTCCTCTTCCTGTTAAAAAAGAAAAAGCCGGCTATTTATTAAATTCAATGCTTGTTCCTCTTCTTTTCTCTGGTATGGATTTATATGTTAACGGCATCTCTGATCCAGAAAGTATTGATAAAGCTTGGACTCTTGGAACAGGTGCTCCTAAAGGACCATTTAAAATACTTGATACAGTCGGATTAACA
Source organism: uncultured Caryophanales bacterium (assembly GCA_937896065.1). Taxonomy (GTDB): domain Bacteria; phylum Bacillota_I; class Bacilli_A; order RFN20; family CAG-288; genus Enterosoma. The sequence goes on from CALBLI010000026.1 coordinate 4,460, forward strand.
ACTGCTTATAATATCGTAAAAAACTATTTAAAAATTCCTTCATTTTTAGCACCATATAATTTCAAAGGCATGGCCAAGATGTTAAAAACTTATATTGATCAAGGTAAGCTTGGAATGAGTTCAGGTGAGGGATTTTATAAATATAAGAATTGACAATATATATAAATTTACAAAAACATATATTTTTTGCTCTTGTTAAGTTATTACTCCATCAAGGTAATATGATATAATTTTTTTGTGCAAGAAATTTTATTATCTGATGAGCAACAATTATTTGTAAAAGAAGCTATTTTAGGAAATAATATTTTAGTTGATGCTTGTATAGGAAGTGGGAAAACTACAGCGATACAATATTTATGTAATGAATTGCCTAAAGAAAAAAGTATACTTTATTTAACGTATAATAGATTACTTAAATTAGACGCTAAAAAGAAAATTCATAATGAAAATGTATTAGCTACAAATTATCATGGCTTTGCTTATTATATGCTGCAAAAAAACAAGCTTAATTCAGGCAAATCTGATTTAATCCAAATATTTTTAAATAACGACATAGAAATTCCTAAATATGATGTTTTGATTCTTGATGAATATCAAGATATAGATACTGAAATTTCTAAGATGTTATTGAAAATAAAAACTGCAAATAAAAAGATTCAAATTATTGCTGTTGGTGATCTTGATCAAAAAATATATGATAAAACAACTTTAGATTCATCAAATTTTATTAATGAATTTCTTGGTGAATATAAAAAACTTAAATTTACTAATTGCTTTAGACTTTCAAAAGAGTATGCAAATAAATTAGGATGTATTTGGGGCAAAACTATTATAGGTGTTAATAATAGTTGTAAAATCGAAAAGATGTGTGTGAATGATGTTGCTTCTTTTTTAGCAAAGCAATCATGCGGAGACATTTTATGCCTTGGGTCTAGAAATGGTCAATTATCAAATCTCTTAAATAATCTTGAGTTACAATATCCAGAAAAATTTAATAAAAAAACAGTCTACGCTAGCATTAAAGACGAAGACAAATCTGATAAAATTAAAAGTGATGCAGATTGTGCTATTTTTACAACATATGACAGCAGCAAAGGGTTAGAAAGAAAAGTGTGTGTCATTTTTGATTTTACTGAAAGTTATTGGAATTATAGAATTAATAAAGAAGATGCAAATTATAAAATTTTAAGAAACATTTTTTGCGTCGCGATGAGTAGGGGCAAGGAAAATATTATTTTTGTAACTGATGAAAAAGAACAAATGTTGTCTGAGGATAGTTTGACTGGGAAAAGTTTAATTCAATTTAAAAAAGGAATTGAAGACAAACCTATTTCTGGAATGTTTGATTATAAATTTAAGGAAGATATTGAAGAATGCTTTAAAAAATTAAAAATAACTAAAATAGAAGTGGATGATAATACATTAATTGATATTAAGAGAAATGATGATTTGATTGATTTATCACCATGCGTTGGTGAATACTTAGAAGCTGTGTTTTTTAAAGGATATGATATTGACAGACAGATTGAATTTTCAAAAGAATTTAACAAGAACTTCAACTATGTTTTAAAAAATGAAATCTCACTAAATTCACTTGGAGAAAAAATTCTTTATCTTACTGCGCTTGAAACAAATCAAATAAGATATTGTAAACAAGTAAATTCACAGTTTGTTGAAGAAAGAGAAAAAGAATTACTAATCGATAGGCTTAGTACTCGACTTACTCCTGACAATAAATGCCAAGTTGAGTGTACTATTGATTTTGCTACTAGTGAAAAGCTAGATCAATTTTTTACCGCTAAAGGTTTTTGTGATGTAGTAGTTGATAATGTTGTATATGAACTGAAATTTATAAATGAATTATCACATGAGCATTATTTACAATGTGCTAGTTATATGATTGCTTTAAATTTAAGTAAAGGAATTTTGTGGAATGTAAGAGATAATTCAATGTACCAAATTGAAATACCTGACAAAAAATCTTTTTTAGACTCAGTCACTAAAACAATTACTAAAAGAAAAGTAACTGAATATTATTTGCCAAATAAAAAATCATTTGCAGTTATTGATACGGAAACAAATTATCATGGTGATGTTATGTCTATTGGTTTGATTGTTTGCGATTATTTTACATTTAAAATTATAGATAGTAGTTATTACATACTTGAATTTGAAAGTATGGAAAAAGGAATGTTTAGTGATGTATTATATTTAGAATCTATTAAGAATAGAACCACAAAATGTTTTCATGATGAAGCAATAAATGAAATAAAAAAGATATTTAAAGAACATAATGTCCAATGTATTGTTGCATATAACACTAAATTTGATAAAAGTAAGTTACCTGAATTAGATGACTACAATTGGTATGATATTATGGAGATTGCCGCCTACAAACAATTTAATAAATTTATTCCTAATGGTGCTGATTGCTGTAAAACAGGTAAATTAAAAAAAGGCTATAAGGTTCAAGATATTTTAAGATTGTTAACAAAAAATGAGAATTATATTGAAATCCATAATGCATATTATGATGCACTTGATGAATACAAAATCATGTGTTTATTAGGATATCCACTCGAAACATATATAAGCAAAAAGCCGTGTCATCAAATTATTAATAAATATAAGTCAAATTTGGATAGTATTGATAAAAAAGTAGTAAATAGTGATGGAGTTATCGACTTGGGGAATCATTTATTAATTCAAAGGAGCAATTATGATGGTGATGTGCCTCAATTTTTTGAATGCAAATCAAAACTAGAAGTTAAAAATGATGATTTAAATGATGTAGAAAATATTAAAAATGAGGCAAAAAACGATAATGTAATAAGTGGTTCATTAAATAACGATACACTTATTAAAAGTAATAGAAATTATTGTGAAAGTGATACTAATAATGACTCAAAAACTGAATATATTAATTTAAGACAAGCTTCAGAAATGTTGCAAATGAATAATAATGCAGTTAAAAATTTAATTAATACTAACGTTATTAAAGGTGAAAAAGTCAATAATAGATATAAAATAGAAAGAAAATCAGTTGAAGATTACAAAGAACAACAAATTAAGATGATGAAAAATTTTGATAAAATATTGGCAATAATTTTTGGATTTGTTGGAATTGGAATTATAATTGGTGTCATAATTGCAATTTGTATGTCTGTAAAATAATATTAATCTTTATTCTTATTAATAACTTCAATGTAAACTTGTTCTACTTTTTTAGCAAATGTTTCTTTCGTATAGTCTCTGCTTGTCAAATAAGCTTCCTCTTTTATTTGATTTAATTTATCATTATCTAATTTATCAAGTTCTTTTAATCTTTTTACAAAATCAGCAAAACCATCAAACAAGAATGAATTTTTATTATCAACAATAACACCATTAAGGCATGGATCTTTTTGAGCAAGGACAGGCACTTTACTTGCCATTGCTTCAACATAAGTTAAACCTTGAGTTTCTGAAGTTGATGCATTCAAAAGAAGGAATGCTAAACGATAATAAGTAGGAACTTTTTCAATTGGTATCATATCAGTGAAGATGACTTTATCTTTTATATTCAGTTTGACAACTTCATCTTTTAATTCTTTATATACTGGTCCTCCACCAACAATTAAAAGAACTTTATCATTATCATTTTTAAATGCTTCATTAAAAGCCCTTATAATTAGTGGAATATTTTTTTCTTTAGCAAGTCTTCCTAAAAACATGTAAACTTTTTTATTTTTTAAATTATATTTTTCTTTTAAATTTTCAATTTCATTGAAATCAATATTTTTATCTTCAAATCTTTGCATATCAATACCTGTTGGAATGATAGTAGTTTTATTTTTATCAATCCCATATGTTTTTAAATATTGACGCATTTTTTCGGTTGGCAAAATAACTTTATCAGAAATAGCTGCTAACTTTTTAGTGAAGAGATTTCTTAATAAGAATGTATAAAAGTTTTTAAATATTTTCCCAGTAACTGGGAAGATAGTTGAAAAATAATTAGTCCAGTCAGTATGAAGAGTATAAACAACAGGAGTGTTATATTTTTTATGAACTTTTCGAGCTATTTTAGAAATATTGAATTCTGAATTAACATGGATGACATCAAGATTTAATTCACCTATTCTTGTAACATAATGTTTATCAAAGATTGAAAAATGATAATCTTTGCATGCTTCAAAAGGATAATCAATCTTACCAATGAAAATAATTCTCTTAGACATGATTTCTTTATCAAATTCATGATTCCTCAATTTGTTGCAAGTGACAATATAGCATTCATGTCCCATGCTTTCTAAAGTCTCATATAAATTTTTCATTGATACAACTACACCTGAAATTACAGGATAGTATTGATCACAAAACAAACCAATTTTCATACTAATCTATTGTAAAACTTTTTAAATAAAATTTAAATAGTATCAGTTTTAAATTGTTTATACAATCTCTATTAAGTTGAGACTGATTATTAAACTCAAAACTTAAATACGTTAATAAATATTGTTTGCTAAAACAAGATTACGTTTAAGCAAAAATGAGGAAATGTAGTATTACATTTCAAGATAAAAATAATAGTGTCAACTCTTGATAATATTTTTAAAAAATGTGATGGGTCTATGCATCTTTTATGTAAGCGTCAATAACTTTGACGTCCTATAAATTTATCTCCTTATATGTCATAC
>CALBLI010000027.1 GCA_937896065.1 uncultured Caryophanales bacterium
AGTAATGATTACTCTCTTGTATTAAAAATAAATACTTTTTTAGATCAAAATCTTGCAAATTCTGTTGATAATGCATTAAATACAGCAATTAATAATTATCAAACTATCAATAATCTTGTCATTGATTTGACTGATAATGGTGGTGGATATGTCAAACAAGCAGATGAGCTTGCTAGACTATTTGTTAAAAAAAATACTCTGATATATAAAATGCTAGATAAAAATGATAACGTTTTAAATTCATCTATTCAAAATAAAGATCCTAAATATAATTTTAAAAATTACAAAATAATCATAAATAATTCTTCAGCTAGTGCAAGTGAACTTTTTACTCTGGCTATGCGTAAAGGAACTGATGCAACTATACTAGGTTTAAAATCATATGGTAAAGGTGTTTCTCAATCATTTAAAACTTTTTCAGATGGTTCAGTAATAAGATATACTAAGGCTTTAGTCTATGGTCCTAAAAGAGATAATGAAACTATCACTGTTTTAGATAAATATGATAAAAAAGATATTTTTTCAATTCATCAAACTGGAATCATCCCTGATACTATTTATTATAAAGATTATTCTTTCTTAAGTTCATTTGTTGAAATGAATAATTATAAATATCTTTCAAATAATCAAGTTGAACAAGTTATAAAAGTCATCAATGAACTTTATCCTAATGAAATAACTGATATTAATAATAAACGATTTGATGATGTAATTAATGAGTATACAAATATCATCAATAATAAATATTCATTATCATTAACTCCTTTCATTTCAAATGCTGTTAATAAAGAAGTTTCTGATATTTTAATTAAAGAGAGCTATGATAAATTCATATCTTATAAAAATGATATGCTAAAGGAATATTACCATGATTGATTCTTCTCATCCTTTTAAAATAGATAGTCCGTTTGTTCCAACAGGTGATCAACCTAACGCTATTGATAAATTAGTTAACGGACTTAATGAAAATAAAAAATGGCAGGTTTTACGTGGTGCTACTGGTACTGGTAAAACTTTTACCATGGCTAATATTATTCAAAAAGTTCAAAGGACAACAATGGTTTTAGTGCATAATAAAACATTAGCCGCACAATTATTTGGTGAATTTAAAGAATTATTTCCAAATAACAGAGTCGAATATTTCATCTCTAATTTTGATTTTTATCAACCTGAAGCATACTTGCCTAAAACTGATACTTATATTGATAAACAAGTAGTCATGAATGATGAGATTGAAATGATGCGAGCAAGTGCTGTCAATTCTCTTCTTGAGAGAAAAGACACTATTGTTGTTTGCTCTGTTGCTAGTATATATGGCTTATCAGATCCTGATGAATATCGTGATTTATCTTTTACTTTACATGTTGATGAGGAGTTTGACCCTTATAAAATTGCTGAAAAACTTGTTTTATCTCAGTATAAAAGAAATGATATTGATCTAAGCAAAGGCACTTTTAGAATCAAAGGTGAGGTGTTAGAGATATGTCCACCAACTAATGAAGATTTCTACATCAGAATTTATTCAGATTTTGATAGGATAAGTGAAATTCAAAAAATCAAAATGACAACTAATGAGATTATTCACTCTTTAGAATATTTTCCAATCTTTCCTGCTCATGAACATGCATCAGGATTAGAAAGAATCAACCGTGCTATTTTAACTATCAGAAAAGAATTAAATGAACGACTAAACTATTTTGAAAAAGAAGGGAAACATCTTGAATATGAACGGTTAAAGATGAGAACTGAACATGACTTAGATTCATTAAGAGAATTTGGAATGTGTGCAGGAATTGAAAATTACTCTCGACATTTTGATGGACGTAAGAAAGGTGAAACACCTTATACATTGCTTGATTATTTTCCTAAAGATTTTCTTCTTTTTATTGATGAATCACATGTTTCTATTCCACAAATTTCAGGTATGTTTAATGGAGATCGTGCTAGAAAACAGACTTTAGTTGATTATGGTTTTCGCCTTGAAAGTGCACTTGATAATAGACCTTTAAGATTTGAAGAATTTGAATCTAAAATAAATAATGTTATCTGTACTAGTGCAACGCCTGGTGATTATGAACTTACTAAATGCAATAATCAAGTGGTTGAACAACTGATTAGACCCACAGGTCTTTTAGATCCAAAAATTGATGTCAGATTCAACACTAATAATCCTGTCTATGATTTGATGAATGAAATAAAAGAAAGAGTTAAAAGAAATGAAAGAACTCTTGTTGTTACCCTAACTGTTAAAGATGCAATCAATTTGACTGATTTTTTCAAAACAAATGATATCAAAGTCACTTATATTCAGCATGAAATATTAACGCTTGAAAGAACTGAAATCATCTATAAGTTAAGAAAAGGTATCTATGACTGTGTAATCGGTGTCAATCTTTTAAGAGAAGGAATCGATATTCCTGAAGTATCACTAATTGCTATTTTAGATGCTGATAGAGAAGGATTTTTAAGAAGTGAGAGATCACTTACTCAAATTGCAGGGCGTGCAGCAAGAAATGCAAATGGTAAAGTTATCATGTACTGTGATAAGATCTCTGACGCAATGGACAAAACAATCAAAGAGACTAAAAGAAGAAGAGATATTCAAGAAGAATATAATAAGCTTCATAATATCACGCCTAAAACGATTGTTAAACCTCTTAAAGAACCAATTAGAATGTATCAAGAAAGCAAAAAGAAAGTTAAAAATGGTGATATAAAACTCACAAGAAAAGAGACTGAAAAACTTATATCTGAACTCACTAAAGAAATGAACAAAGCTAGTAAAGAACTCGATTTTGAACTTGCAGCTAGTTTGCGTGATCAAATATTTGAATTAAAATCAACTTTATAAAGGAAAGATATGGCTACTTTACTTTTAATCATTATTTATTTAATATTTATCTCACTTGGTTTACCTGACTCCATTTTAGGTTCTTCTTTTCCAGCTATTTCAGATAATTTGAATATAAGTGCTGAATTTGCTGGATATATCTCACCATTGATTTCGGCAGGAACTATTCTATCTTCTTTATTTTCAGCTTATCTAATTAAAAAATTTAAACCACAATGGGTTGTTTCATTTTCAATTATGTTGACTATCATTGGGCTTCTTATTTTTTCATTTGCTAAAGAAAATAGTATTTATCTTCTTTTTATATCGACTATTCCCCTTGGTCTTGGTGCTGGTGCTATCGATACTGCTTTAAATAATTATGTCGCTATTCACTACAAAGCTATTCATATGAACTGGTTGCACTGCTCATGGGGTGTTGGAACTGTTATCTCCCCATTGATCATTGGTGCTTTCATTGATTCAAATAATAATTCTAAAGGCTGGAATATTGGTATTTTAATTATAGCTTCTGTTCAATTTGCGATTATGCTCATATCCTTTATATCCATACCTTTATGGTATAAACTCAGTAAAAATGATAAAGTTGAGGAAGAAATTAATAAAGAAGAAAACTATCCATATAAAAAAATACTCACTGATCCGGTGTTTTATTTAACTATTATTGGCTTTTTCTCATATTGTGCACTTGAAACAACAACAGGCTTATGGACTGGTTCTTTTTTACACTATGGTAAAAATTTTTCAACAAGTGATGCTGCAACTTTGACTTCACTTTTTTATATAGGTATCACATCAGGTAGATTTATATCAGGTCCACTATCTTTAAAAATCAAAGAAAATAACATGATAAGAATCGGTGAAACTATTTTAACCTTATCAATTATTTGCCTGATCATTTCAAGCTGTTATCAAGGAAATTACACTAAATCCCTTGCTTTAGCGGGCATCTTTTTATGCGGTCTTGGTTGTGCTCCAATCTATCCTGCTATTATCAGACTAACTCCATATAGATTCTCAATAGCTGGTTCACAAAAAGCAATGGGGCTTGAAGTTGCAATTGCATATGTTGGCAATTTACTGATGCCATTTCTTTTAGGGCAAATTGCTAAGACAATGAATAATAATTATCTTATTCTGCCTTATGCTATTTTAATATTTATTATTCTTATGATTATTTCTCATGAATTAATCAATATCAGATTAAATAAACGTGATTTATCTTTACAAGAAGATGAGAAAAAAAATTATAATATTTAAGGTGAATTTATGATTTATTTAGATTATGCAGCTAATTATCCAGTCGATGATAGAGTCATTGATGAATTTGTAAGTGTTGAAAAAAAATATTATGGAAACACTAATTCTTTTCACACGCTTGGTAAAGAAAGTTTAAAAAAATATGATGAGATCAATTTAAAAGCACTACAGCTTTTAAATTTAAACCCTGAAGAATATGAAATAATTTATACTTCCAGTGCAAGTGAAGCAAATAATTTAGCTATTAAAGGGGTTTATAATTCATATTCTGGAGTTGGAAAACATCTCCTTACAAGTCCATTTGAGCATTCATCAAATAGTGCAACTTTAGGATATTTAAAAGAATCAGGTGCTGAAGTTGAATTATTAAAAGCTACTTCTTCAGGTCAGATTGATTTAGATGATTTAAAAAGCAAATTAAGAAATGATACTATTTTACTTACACTGATTTTAGTTGAATCAGAAACTGGTATTCTTCAACCTTATAAAGAAGTTATTAATATTTTAAAGGATTATCCTAATTGTCATTTATTAATTGATGCTACTCAAGCTGTTGGTAAACTCGACATTGATTATTCAAATATAGAAATGTTTTCATTCGCTCCTCATAAATTTGGAGGAATAATTGGATCAGGTTTTTTAGTCAAAAAGAAAGAAACTATCTTAACTCCTTTGATTCATGGTGGAAAATCAGTCTCAATTTATCGCAGTTCAACCTGTCCATTAGGTTTAATTGCTGCTAGTGTTAAAGCATTAGAGATAGCAATTACTGAAAGAGAAGATAATTTTAGATATGTTTCTAATTTAAATGAATATTTAATAAACAACTTAAAAAGTTTTAATCAAATTGAATTTAATTCAAATCATTTGAGCAGTCCATATATCATTAATTTATCAATTAAAAATAAAAAAGGAATTGATACTTTAAATTATTTAAATGAGCATCAAATATGTGCCTCTTTAAAATCAGCTTGTTCAGTGACAAATACGCCTTCTTCAAATATTATGAGCATCTATCATGATAAAAATAGAGCTACTTCTTCTTTTAGAATTTCACTTAGTAAACTTACAACTAAAGAAGAAATTGATACATTACTTGATGTCATTGGAGGATATATAAATGGAAAATAAGAAAAAGAAAAGAGATTTAGATATTTATTCTCAATCAATTACAACAACATATAGAAAACAATTATTTTCTAAATTTTTAGCAGCTATTAATGATTACAAATTAGTCAATGAAAATGATGTTATCTGTGTTTGTATATCAGGCGGAAAAGATAGCATGCTCATGGCTAAACTCTGGATGCTGTATAATCAATATGTAGATAAAAATTTAAAAATAAAATATCTGGTCATGAATCCTGGATATAACGAAATCAATTTGCAAACAATCAAAAACAATTTAAAAACTTTAAATATTCCAGCTGTTATTGAAGAAACTAATATTTTTGAAATCGCCAATTCACAAGAAAAATCACCATGTTATTTATGTGCTAAAATGAGGCGTGGTGCTTTATATAGAATCGCTAAAGAGATGGGATGTAACAAAATTTCTTTAGGTCATCACTACGATGATGTTATCGAAACAACACTGATGAATATGTTAAATGCTGGTTCATTTCAAACCATGCTTCCTAAAGTTCATTCTGATAATTATGAAAATATGTCTTTGATTAGACCTATGTACTATATTAGAGAACAAGATATTATTAATTGGAAAAATAAAAATAATTTAAGATTTATTCAATGTGCGTGCCGCTTTACTGAAAATTGTGCTGTATGTGATAATGGCGGTGGTGGCAGTAAAAGATATGAAACTAAAATTCTTATTAAAAAACTTGCTAAAGAAATGAATGAACATGTTGAAGCTAATATTTTCAATGCAGCTAATAATGTTATCTTAGATAAAATAATTGGTTATAAAGACGAAACAGGATATCATTCTTTTTTAGAAAATTTTGATAAATTCAAATCAAAAAAATAATCATTCATTATTAGAATTATTATCACTTTCTTTAATTGGCCTTCCGTTTTCATCATAGTTAGCAGTCGTATCAACTTTATCAGGATCAACTAATAGTATCTTTCTCATTAGTAACGAGAATTTTTTGTTAGTTTTTTCAAGTCTTTCTTTATCTTTAGTTCTTTTTAATGTTTCAGGCAATGCATCAGTCAATTTCTTTTTATAAAGTGCACGTTGATTCTTCTGAGCTTCAACTAATTTTTCATATCTAGCAGTTATCTTTGATTCTTTAGCTATCTTTGATATTTTATTAAATAAGCCAATAGAATTTACTAAATCAACAATAAAAACACCATATGTAATACCTAATATAAATATTGAACCAAAATGGGCTACAGCTCCACCTTCTGTATTTCCAAACATGTAGGCATAGCTGTCTTTAAAAGCATCATAAACAAATGGATTTAATCCATAATAAAAGATGATTGCAACAGCAAACCAAATAACAGAAAAGACGGGGCAAATAATTCCCATAATGTTTCCTTTCATATTGGTGTAATCCCATAATCTTACTTTAAATCCTTTAACAAAGATTAAACCAGCTACAAATTCAAGTAAGACCATACTTGTTCCCAAAATCAATATTTGAATTAGATCGTATACAGTGGCACCACTATAATAATTTAAACCAAATAAATCACCTGTTGGATTATAAAAATGAATTGTTTCAGGAAATAGAGAATAAGACATCCAAGTTAAAGAGAACATAACTACTAATCCAAATCCATACAAAGGAAGCCATGGACCTTTATTAAATCCTGGATTTACCCATTTTTTAGCAGATACAAATCTTCTAAATAAAACCTCTAATATATATCCTATCATGCTACCTGCCATAAACATGAAAAGAAAGGTAATCAATATTTTACTAGACAAATTTGTATTACTGTTAGCTTCTAAAACTAGATTCATTTCATCACCTCTTAACTAGTTTAATAATAACATAATTAAACTAAAATAAAAGTGATAAATATTACATAGTATGTTTTATTAATTCTTAATCATTTTGTTTTTTTTGTATAAATCTTTTTTTTACATACCTTTTAATTGCCCAATCTGCAATTGAAAGTCCTATAAAACCAACAAAGAAAATAATAGGTATTGCTAAAGAAGCATTTATTGATTTATAGAATACAACTTCACCATAGCTTCTTGCAATACTCTCTATCACAATCATAATAATAAAGAAACCAAATATGATTTCTACACAAGTATCTGTAATAACATTTGAAAAACTTGTTTTCCCCATTTGGTTTCTAATGTAAGATTTTACTTCATCATAATACTTATCTGAAACTTCTTCATATAGCTTTTTTGATGTTTCATCAATATTAGATATTTTTTTACATTCTTTAACTAAAGCAAAAATCATAAATCCTAAAACAACTATGCTAAAAAAAACAATAAGAAGACAAAGCCATAGGAATGCACTATATCCGACAGTAAAATTTTTAATTCCAAAAATACTCATTGTAAAAAATGATTCATTTTTATCCCTAACAAAAAATGGAGTGAATGAAAATGTTAATAAAAAAAGTATAGATATTGAATACATTACAATTCTAACAATAACATCAGATTTAACAATTTTTTTAAATCCGCTTGATTTATAAATGCTTGCATCACTATTAATATTTTTAGATTGAGAGGTTTGAATATTATCAACTAAATTAGAAGTTTTCTCACCGCATTTAGGGCAAAAATCATAGTCACCTTCATATTCACATCCACATTTTGAACATGTAATCTTTTTATTTGTATGTGCAATTGAACTACCACATTTAGGGCAAAAATCATAGTCACCTTCAAACTCTTGACCACACTTTGGACATTTAGATTTCATAATATGTCTCCTTAAAATATAACTAAATTAAATACCCCCCAGTATATTGTCGAGCATTAATTAAATTGTTTTCATTTATGATGCAT
>CALBLI010000028.1 GCA_937896065.1 uncultured Caryophanales bacterium
AATTGTGCAAGCACTTGCGGTACATTTAGAACTTTTTTTGAATCTTTTATTTATAAAAATAAAATACTTGTCAATTATTCAGAAATAGGTATTATCAATCAAATAGAAGGCTTTAAAGATTTAGATATAACTTCTCAGTTTATCTTAATAAGAGATGGTAAATTATTGAATGCAACCAAGGTTGACGACAATAATTCATCAGCATTTATTGAAGAATATTTTGATAAATATATAAACATTAAAAATACAATGATAAGTAATAATTTATATTATGATGATGAAAATATAAAATTATCATCTTCCATTCATCTTCTTTACAATAAAGAATTATATGCTGATAGAAGTTATATACTTTTTAATAATATAGATCTTTATTTAGAAGATAATTTAAAAGTTCTATTTATAAATAAAGATAAAGTCGATTATAAAAGTTTATATTCTTATCTTAATGAAAATGAAGTTGATTGCATCAACTTCATTAAAAATAACGATTATATCGACAAGAAATATGATTTAAATGCAAATGATATAGTGTCTACTTATCTAAGTAAACAAGGTGATAAATACATATCTTATTCCTTAACAATCTCTTCTAAATCATGAATGAGATTATCCAATTTAGCTAAATCATATAATTTGCATCCAGCTGCAAAATCATGTCCACCACCATCATAGTTTTTTGCAACTTCACTTATTGGTTTTCTACTTGATCTAATTGATACTCTAAAGTATCCTTTATTTTCATCTTCCGTAACTGATACAACAGCTTCAACACCTTTCAAATTTCTAAATGTGTTGATATGAAGGTTTCCTTCATCAATAGTCATATCAAGTTTTTTCATATCTTCCTTTGTAAAAACAAAATAACAGACATGACCTGGAGTAATTTTATAATTATTCAAAACGAATTTTAAAATATTCATTCTTCTTTCATCACTTTGATACATTTTAAAATAGACATCATCTTTATTAACACCAACATCAAGAAGAGAAGCTGCAAGACGTAACGTCATTGAAGAAGTATCTTGATATAAGAAACGATTAGTATCACCAATAATACCTGAATACAAATAAGTAGCTGCTTCTTTAGATAATATTCTTTTTCTTGATCTAGATAAAACAAATAGAGACAAAAGTTCAGCACAAGCTGCCATTTCAGGATAAACAATTAAATCATCACCAAATTGTTTTTCAATAGGAGGTAAAGGATGATGATCAATTTTAATAACTTTCTTAGCAAACTTTAATTTCTCTTTCGAAACACGAGGTAAATCTGAAACATCAACAGTGATTGCAAGATGTTCTTTTTCAAAAAAAGAATCAGAAATTTCTTCACTTATTGGATAGATAAAAGGCATCAATGTATTTATATTATCACCAACAAAATGAACTTCTTTATTTGGAAAATTATCTTTAATCCATGTATATAAACCCATCTGTGAACCTAAAGCATCAAAATCAGGTGAAGAATGTCTATAGATGACAATATTGTTAAAAGCTATGATATCTTTCTCTAAAGATTTAAATTGATTGTGCATTTTTTTAAAATCAAAATTTGAATTCATATTCACCTCCAAAACTTTAAATATTTTACCAAATTTTTACTTATAATACTTGAAAAACATTCTTTTTTATATTATTATTAATAGGCTTTGGCCCAGTAGCTCAGTTGGATAGAGCAACTGCCTTCTAAGCAGTGGGTCGGGCGTTCAAGTCGCTCCTGGGTCACCATGCTAAAAATTATAGGTTGGAATATTCCAACCTATTTTTTATTTTAAAAAAATTCCTTGCGTTCAAGCAAGGAATTATATACATTTTTTAAATCTATTAAAAGTTTGTTTAATTTACCACTTAATGTCTTTAGCAGCAATGAATGCACTATCACCATTTGAAAGGTAATACTTTATAGTTAAATTATAAGCACCAACTACACTAACATTAGAAGTAAAGGTATTCTTGTTATTTGAAAACATAGCTTTAAATTGATCAAGTGTTCCATTGAATCTTATTTCATTAAGACAGTATGCAGAATTAAATGCTTTTGAAGAAATAGAACACTTAGGATTTTTAATCTCAATGACCCTTACTGAAGACCATGCAGCAATAGCTTCATTTATATAATTAACAGATTTAGGAAATGAAAGAAATCTAAGATTTTCACAACTATTAAACGCATTGGAACCAATAGTTGTAACACCTTGGGGAATATAAATTGAGGATACTGATGATTTCATAAAAGCATATTTCCCTATAGTTGTTATAGTGCTTGGAAGAACTATACTTTTTAAATTTTTAGTTTCTCTAAATGCACTTTCACCAATAGTTGTTAATCCTTCAGGAAGAATTATGCTTGAAAAATCACTCCAATAGAAAGTTTGATTTAATGAAGTAACATTTTTTGGAACAATAAATTCACTTTCTTCATGTTTTCCACTAAAAGCTTGTGAACTAATTGTTTTTAAAGTGGTAGGGAAAGTATATTTAACATTATCGCCATATAGATTTAAATGTTCAATATCACTTACACCTTCAGGAACAACAATTTCTTTAGAGTCACCAAATACAAAATATAATTTAGTTCCATCATATGAATAAACTTTATCATCGACAATTTTATAATTATTTTGACTACCTGTAAGTTCAACATGTTTAATAAGAGTATTTTCAAATGCCAAATGTGAGAGTGCAGTGATATCCTGGGGAATAACAATAGTATCAATAGTACAATTTACAAAAAGTCTATTAAGCTGTAAATTGAAATTAGATGGAATAACTAATCTATTTATATGACAATTTTTGACCATATTATTTGAAGGATTAATATTAGTTAAATCAAGTTGACTAAGATTTGATAAATTCACAAAAATGCCATTTAAATTTTGATCAGTTAAAATTAATTCTCCTTTATTAATTGGTGAAAAAGATATGGTCTTTAATATAGAATTATTAGGGAAAGCATATTTACCAATAGTTTTAAGACCAGTAACTTTAACACCAGTATACCCTGGTTTTAGCCAAATTACTTTATCTCCAAGGTACCCACTAGCATTTTTTGAATATAATGAACTTGCACCACCCCAAATAACATTTTTATTATTATTTATATTGAGGTTTTTAAAATTAGTACAACCTTCTAAATAAGACATATCAAATTGGCAAATCTCATTTAGATCAAGAGTTTCTAAGTATGGATTATATGACAAATTAAATGAAGTAACTTTTGCAGGAACTTTAAATGTTTTAAATTTGCAGTATTCAAATGCGGCTCTTAAAGTAGTAAGAGGTGAATCATCAGCAAATGTCACATTTTCTAAATCCGAATCAACAAATGTATAATCACCAAACGATACGATATTATTTGGAATAGTAGTTTCCTTAATTGCACTACCTCGAAAAGCATTACCATCTATTTGTATAACTTGACTACTATCAGTTGGAATTATAGAAGTAGAACAACCAGTCACAATGGATTTAGTTTTTGCATTCACAATAATATTAGAGTTATAATCTTTATAGAAACTATTATTTGAATCAACAGTAATCTTTTTTAAGTCATGACAATATGCAAAAGCATCGCCATAAATATAGGTAACAGATGCAGGAATATTGACACTTTCAATATTACTTCCATAAAAACCTGCTACTTGCAAAACATCATTTGGAATAATTGATGTCTTACAACCTTTAACAAGTCTTTTGCCATCACGAGTTATGATACAATTATTTTGAGAATAATAAATAGGATTTTCACTATCTACTTCAAGTTTTTCAAGTGAGGAAGCATTTTTAAAAGATTTGTAATCAATGGTATTGACATTTTTAGAAAATTTAATAGATTTGATATTTGAATTATCTTTAAAAGAATCAGCATTAATATCAATTGGATATTCTTTACCATCAAATTTATTTGGAATAACAACATCTGTTAATGATGCATATTCTTCTTTAAGTCCATTGATGGTTATATGTTCGCCATCATAATGTAAATAACTGATTTCATAGTCAAAATAGATGCTATAATCTGGTTCTTCAGGAACGTCAGGTGTTGTTGAAGAAGATGAAGATGATGACGTTGACGAAGATATACTACTTTCAGGAACATTGTTATTTTTAGCACAGGAAGAAACACCAAGTAGAGAAACCAAAGCAATAGTTGATAAAAATTTAAATTTTTTAAACATAGTAATACCTCGCATTAAATCACATCAAAAAGATATTTTATACTAAAAATTATACCCCCCCCGGCATTTTTTAGCAATACAAAAGTTAAACAAAATCGATGTTTTTTAAAAAAAATTGTCACTTTTTTAATCTTTCTTAGATTTACCTTTTAAAATGTAGGATTCAACTTCAACATCTTTATTAGCATTAAATAATTTTAGAAGATTAAATAATGAGTTCTTAGAAGTTGAAAAAGCAAAAATAATTGATACTTGTTGATATGTTTTATCATCATTTGTAATAAGTTCAGTAGTTGTCTTTTTAATGACAACATCATTTATCTTACACATTTCTTGAACATAGTTGATCAAATTGAAGTCACATGATGAAGACAAAACAAATTTAGATGATTTTAAATCAAGTAATCTTTCAACATAAATGAACGCAATGAGTACAAGCAATGTAATAAAGGTGGCAATAATAGCTTCTAAAAATAATCCCATTCCAACAAGTAAGCCAATAGCACCAGTAATCCATAATGAAGCAGAAGTAGTAAGACCTTTAATGGTGAATCCAGTTTTTAAAATGGTTCCAGCACAAATAAAACCAAAGCCAGCAATTATACCAGCAGCAATTCTTGATGCATCATAAGAAGAGGAATAAATAGATAAATCACTTGGAAAACTTCCATCCTTAAAAGCAGATATTATCACAGGTATTGCATAAATAGAAATAAACGTCAAAATAGTTGCACCACTTGATATTAAAACATGTGTTCTTAAACCAGCAGAATGTCCCCTTACTTCTCTTTCTATACCAATAATTGCAGATAAAAAAATAGAAAAAAGAAGAGTAATTAAAAAAAGTAACGCTAAACCATTTCCATTCCATTTGCTTGCAATGTTTATAATTTGTTGATCCATATCACACCTTCTTTCCATAAACTTTATTAAAGTCAGCAATGGTAAGTACACCTAGTAGCTTTTCATTTTTTAAACCATTTTGGGTAATTAAAAGCATTGAAACTGTTTTACTATGCTCACTTTTATTAATTAGTTTAACATATGTCTCCCGGATATTGTCATTTTTAGATACAAAAAGATAGGATTCATTTAGATGAGATTCAATATCACTCACCTGATAAAAGTCTTTTACGCATAATCTTTTTAAGTCTATTCCTTCAAGATTATTTAAATAAATATAATCAAAAATTGAATTCCTTGATATAATTCCTTTGATAATTTTATTTTCATCTAAAATAGGAAGATGTGATAAATGATTCTTAACAAATAAGTCAAAAACAACTTTCATTTTAAAATCTTTAGTAACATAAATGATTTTTTTATTACAGATAGAATAAATATCCTGAGTATCTATTATTTTTAAAGCTATCTTTTTAAAAGTATAGAAAAAAGAAGTTGTTGGTAAGCAAACATCCTTATTATGAGATAACATATTTCTTAAATCACCAGCTTGTTTTAAAATTATAAAATTATTATCATTAAAAATAATCGGATCCAAATTTTTAGCATGTATATGATTGATAGCTTTTGAATATGATATAAAATCATCTTCAAGTTCACAAATTGTGACAACTTTATTTTCGAGTTGCTTAAAGATACTTAAAAATTCATCAACTATCTCTTTATTGTTTTTCATCAGTTTGTTGCCTTAATAATACTTTCAACTGTATTTTTTAAATAATCTTTATTTAAATTTTCAATATCACCTTTATCCATACATGATGCGATATCAGCATCAAATGGAATCTCTTCTTTAACTGGTATTTTAAATAATTTAGCTAAATCTAATGAATTTTTACCGTAGATATCGATTCTCTTTTTACAATCAGGGCAAATAACATAGGCCATATTTTCAACAATTGAAAGCAAAGGAACATTTAAAAGTGAACACATCTTTGCTGATTTTTCAACAACCATTGAAACCAAATCCTGTGGTGAAGTAACCAAAACTGCTGCATCAAGATTAATTTTTTGAAACACAGTTAGTGATATATCACTAGTTCCAGGTGCTAAATCCAAAATTAAATAATCAACATCATAAATAACTTCGGTATAAAATTGTTCAATGAGTGTTGAAATCATTGGTCCACGCCACACCAATGGATCACGTGGGTTATCAACTAAAAGATTCGATGACATAATTTCTATACCTGTTTTTGATTTTATAGGATAGAAATATTTTTGATCATCAGAATAGACAGGTCCTTTAACATTAAATGCAAATGGAATAGATGGACCAGTAATGTCAGCATCTAAAATACCAACTTTATATCCGCGTCTTTTTAAACATACAGCAAGATATGAAGAAGTAAATGATTTACCAACGCCACCTTTTCCAGAAATTACCGCAACAACATGTTTGATATTGCTTCTTTCAGGTGTTGATAAAAATGAGTGTTTTCTTTCAGTGTTTTCCATATTTTATATAATCCCTATGTAAATAATTTTCAGCTTTTTGGTCAAATGGTTTCATGTTTAAATAATCATATAATTTATTTAAATCATCATTGAGTGGTGAACATTTGACACTGCTTTCATCATCAGATAAATTTAAAGCTGACATTCTAGCTTCTTTAACTTCATTTAATTGCAAGCCAGTATCCTTGAAGCTAGGTTGGCCTGCACCCATAATGCAACCACCAGCACAAGCCATAACTTCCACAAAATGATAAGGACAAGTATGATTTCTTGTCATCTCAATCAATTTCCTAGCACCAATTATTGAGCAATTGGCAAATAAATATTCTCGGTTATTAATATTTAATTTAACTTCTTTAATATCAGGTGAAATAGTTGAAGTTGTAAATTCAACTCTCTTATCAAAAACTTTTCCTTCTTCATAATAATAAATAGCACGAATCAGTGATTCTAAAACTCCACCAATTCGTCCAAATATTTTACCGCCACCTGATGAAGAACCGAGCGGATTATCAAAATCAGAATCATCTAAGGAAGGAAGATCAATATTTCTTTCAATAAGAAGTTGTCCTAAATCTTTGGTAGTCAATGTATAATCGACATCAAATATATCATCAGTTTTATTATATGGCATTTTGCTTTCATTTTTCTTTAAAATACAAGGAACAATAGATAAGACAATGATATCTTCTACTTTTTTATTATATTTTTTAGCGTAATATTTTTTAGCTAAAGAGCCAAAGCAACCAAGTGGAGATTTAGTTGTTGAAATGTGATTTATTAAATCATTTCCTTGAATAAAAAAAGAATTGACCCAACCGATACAACATGAAGAAAACATTGGAAAATATGGTGAATTGTTTTTAACGCGTGATAAAAATTCACTAGCTTCTTCATCAATTGTAATATCAGCTCCAAAATCAGTATCAAAAACATGTTTAAAACCGAGTTTTCTTAATGCCGATATCATTTTCTTTTCAACATTAGTACCGACTTTTAAAGAAAACATTTCTCCAAGTGCAACTCTGACAGCGGGTGCCACTTGAACAATAATATCATCACTATGATTTAATAGCAGTTCTTCAACTTCAGCAACCTCTATCTTTTTAACTATATTTTCTTCCATATATTTACCTTTCATAAAAATTGCATCGGAAGAAAACCGATGCAATCTAATTTATTCTTTGGCCTTTTCTTCTTTTAATTTTCTAACTTTAACAAGTTTCTTTTCTTGTTTTTCAAGTTTTTTACGTTCTCTTTTAGTGAGAGCAGATTCAAGAATTTGGCCTTCATCATCGTGGAATCTCTTCCAACGTTTTAAGTCACCAGCTTTTCTCAAATAAGAGAAGGTAAGTGCTAAAAAGATTGCAATGAATACTATCTCAATCATGATGATTATTGGAGCAAAGAAATTACCACCGACTGAATTAAATGAATAAAGAGCGATTAGAGGAAGTGGTGAAACGCAAGCAAATCTTTCAAGAATCTTGATAGATATCTTTTCATATTTGCGTTTAGCAGCTCTATATAAGAAGATAACTGCAACTAAAATTAGAAATAATCCGATTGCAACAGCAATATAAACCCAACCTTCAATTCCAGCTAGATATCCCATAACACCAACATATGTATTGATACTTACAGCTAAATCATCAATTAATAAATCAATTTGTTTTTGTATTTCAGTGGTTGATGCATTTTTAAGTTCAATTAAATTGATCTTAGCTTTGGTGCTATCCATAGCTCTTATTTGCTTTTCATTTAAAGCAGCACGCCCATTAGCTTTTAAAGCAGCTTCACCAAGTTTATCAACTCTTGCAATACCATTAGTAATTAAACTATCTTTATATGTATCAAGAGCAACAAATTTTACTTTATCGAGATTAAGACTTACTGAATTTGAAGTCTTATCATTTACATCTTCAGATTGTAAATTGCCGATTCTTTTTATTGCTGTAATTTCAAGACCGCCATATGTCAGTCCATTATCATCAACTTCAGATACGCCTAAGTTATTGTGATTCATAAGTGATATTGCACCATTTGAATCACTTGTGATAGTTATTGAATCTCTACCTTTTAAAGATTTAGTAAACAATTTATATGGAGTATTAGGTTCTAGATTTTTAATACTGGTAATCAAGCTAGAATTAAATCTATCATAATTAATACCACTGATACTATCAGCATGACTATAAATAGTTCCATTTAAACTGCTCGAAAATGAATTAGCACGGCAATCAACATTCTCAGTGGAAGATGTTCCTCTGACAGCGATTGATTTTAATATTGCCCCTTGAGGCAAGTAACTTGCTAAATCATAAGTAGTACTTTTTTCAGAAACAGTTGCAACAAAAGTAAGTAATCTAGTTGAATCATCTCTCAAATAATAAGTAACTTCATATGATGTAGCACTATTTAAGTTTATTAACAAACCATCACTATCATCATATCTAATACCATTAGTATAGACATTACTATCATACATTCTTGGAATTGGTTTTCTTTTCAAAACATAATAATTTGTTTCTTGCTTATTAGAAGTAGAATAGATATTTTCTTGTCCAGACAATGCTCTTCTTTCAATACCAGTGATAGTTGCACCTGCCATTGTGACTGATTGATTTTCATCAACAACATAGTATCCTTTATTAACACATTCTGTTGAATTAAAGATAGAATCAACCTCTGGATCAGTTGATAAAACATTGCTGCCATCTAAAGCAATAAAATCAGTATGGAATTTTTCAACTGTTTCATCTTCATAAGTTTTTGTATAATACAAAGTATAATAAGCACCAGGAACTAGATTGTATAAAGTATTATGCAAATTACTTTGACCATTTGATTCAAAGATAGTAGCAGGTGTTTCTAACTGAGATAAAATAGTAAGAGAGATAGCAAATGTCAAATCATCGTATTCACTATCACCTTGTTTTGTAAATATTAGTTTTGCAGTTATTTGAGCTTTCTTAACTGTTAATATACCATCATCAGTGATGAAAATATTGTCACCATTGTCGCCATGTATATCTCTCAGTGAGAATTTTTCACTACCAGTTGAAATAAGACCATCAGCATCTTTAATACTTCTAAATTGAGTAACAATGTCACTTCCACTATAAACTATTTCAAATGAGCCCCCATCAATTTGTCGATTGCTCAAATCATCTTTATTGACAACATAAACACCTGTCTGAGTCTTTTTACCAGTTTTGATAACAAAATCAAGTGTTTCAAATGCAGCATAAGTATCATTTCCTTCACTTGATAATGAGAAAGCAAAATCAGTCAAGGTGTTTAAAGTGAGCGTATAATTTCGCAATTGATCATTATTATCAGCTGACATACTTGTTGTAAACGAATATGTAAGAGGTGAATAAGTGAGTTCCTCTCCTCTTGTATAAGTATTGTTGGAAGTTAAGGAATAAGAATAAAACTTTAATTGAATGTTCAAATTGCTGACATCAAAGAAATTCTTTCTGGTGTCTTGATTTTTAGAATATATTGAAAAAGTAATTTGATCTCCTCTTTTAGAAATAGATGGAACTTGGGTAAATTTACCGCTTGTAGGAAGAGTAACATCAGTATTGTTTACCTGATATTTGTTATTATAAAAAGCAATTGATGGTGACTTACTACCAGCTTTTTTAACATGATTTGTTTCATCAACAAGGTTGATATTTTGAGCCGAATTATTAGCAAAAGAAGTAGATAAACTACCAAGTAATAATACTGCTGGAAGTGCAGCTATATACAAACTGTGTTTCAATTTCTTTTTCATCAGTTTTCTTCCTCCACATCCTCTTTAAAGAGAAAATAATCATCGAAAATGCATGAACAAGTACAAATTCTCTATTATTATATATAAACTAACATATTATATCAACTATAAACATTAAATTTTATAGTATTTTATCGATGTTTTATTGATATTTTATTTACTGATTCTCTAGTATTTCAACTCCCTGATTATAATAGACTTTAGAGAGTCTATTTTGTCCTAAATTGACACCACCATAATATCTTACAATCACCACTAATTTTTCAAAAATAGCATTTCTGTTCATGTATTCTAAAAGCAGATGCATGCTTTTGATCGGTTCACCATCTTCCTTAGCAAGATTGGTACTTTTCAAATTCAAACATGCTAAAACATGTTTAGCTTTATAATGTTTCTTTTTTATTTCGGCGATTATTTTATTAGCATCTGTGATGCTTTTACAATCAAAAAGCAAAGAAATGAATTCACTTCTTTTTTCTTTGTAAGTTAATTCTTTTATCATTTCCACACATATATTATAATTAATTGCAATTATTTTTTAAAAAATCATGGGAGGTTTTTATGAAATATAGATTGATAGTTGATTCAAGTTGCGATTTGCCAAAAGAAATAATTGGAGATTATGAATTTACAACCGCACCTCTTATTGTTCAAATTGGTGAAAAAACTTTTAAAGATAGAATTGAAATTAATAGCAGTGATATCTTAGCTGAATATGATAAAACTGGCATACTTCCTAAAACAAGTGCTTTAAATGTTGGGGATTTAATAAGTTTCTTCACCTTGGAAATTAATCGATATGATCATATCTTTTTCATGCCTATCTCTTCTAAAATATCATCGGTTTACAATAATGCCTTATTAGCTGTTAAAGAAATGAATGCAGAAGATAAAATAACTGTTTTAGATTCAAAATCATTATCTAGCGGAAGCGGACTATTAGCTCTGGGAATCTTAGAAGACATGAAAGCAGAGCTATCTGTAGATGATATTATAAAAAATCATAATGCAAGAGCTGAGGTTGTTAAAATATCATTTGTTATTGATACAATGACTTTTTTATACAAAGGTGGAAGATGTTCAGGAATGAGCTATTTTATTGGAAATAAATTTCATATCCATCCAATTATTCAATTAGATGACGGCAAAATGTCGGTTCATAAATTGACACGTGGAAAAGACGTAACTAAAGGTTTATCTGTCATTGTGGATGAATTTAAAAAAGACTTGCAAAATGATAATGTTGATTTATCATTCCCTATTTTATTTCCAAATGTTGAATCAGAATCAGGCACCAAATTTTTAAAGCATGAGCTTTCTAAAATAGTTGGTGAAAAAATTATATTTGTCACTAATGCTAGTGGAATAATATGTTGTCATTGTGGAAGAAACACTTGCGGTTTAGCTTATATGCGTAAAACCAATTCAGCAAGCAAGTAATCTAAATTGCATATTAATTAAATAGCAGCAAAAATTTTACTTAACCAACTTAAAACCAGCAAAGTCTGTCTCATCAGCACTAGGTATTTTTACACACACCTCTTTTTTATTAGAAATGAACTTATCAGTTTTTGATGTGAAATAATGATTGATAGTATTCATACTGATATCTAAGTTTATCAAACCAAACTTGACTTTATAGTTATCTTTAGATTCAGAAGATAATAAATTAAATGATGAATCTAATGTGAAAGTTATTTCAGAATTTGAAAAGACAGGATCAGCTGTCATATGGCCTGTGTTTTTAATTTGTTTAGTAAAGAAGCAATGAGAAACTATTGGATCCAAGATAAATGTCAGCAAATAATTTTTCCCTTTCTTGATGATATTTGCACCCTTATAAGAATGATCGTTTATTTCATAAATGCTGATTCCATACCTCAAAATGCCCTCATTATTATTAGAATACTTATCTTCTTGGTTTAACAAATCAGCAGTTCCTTCTTTTTTTACGTAATACTTATTTTTAAATAATTTTCCATATGTATTTATATATTCATCATAAGTCAAAATATTTTTTTTAGCTTTGTTATTTTTTAAATCATCAATTTTAGATGATGAATAAGCTGTTATTTTTTCATTATCATCATAAAAACGTGAGAAAGTTGAAATATAATTTGAGCTTGTGCTCGATTGAGAGACACTTTCATTTAAAGCATGATAAGTATAAGCTTTAACTTCCTGCTTTGCTTTCATTCCCAAAGTTTTTGTGAACATCGAAGTTTTTTGAATTGTGATTGAATAATCATACTCACTGAATCTTTCATAGGCATAAAACAAAACTTTTTCAAGTTCTTTTTTTTCGTCAATATATGTTTTTATATCATCAATATTTATCATTTTATATCACCTTCATTTAAAATTTCATAAAAAGTCTTATCATTTAGCTTGCTTTCAAAATCAATATAATTTGCAAGAATAATTTTATTATCTGCTTTATCTTTAACGCTTATGTTGGTAATATAGGCAAGCATTTTTTTGCTTCTAATTATATAAGCGTTATATCTATTATCAAGCATATTATAAAAATTCACTAGATATTTAATAATTTTTGTATCATTATCTTCTATTTTGCTTCCAAAGTTTTTAAATGAAGGTAAAAGTTCTTCTTTTAACAAAAATTCTTTATTTTCAATGAGCAAACAATAATCAATAAGAGAATCTAATGCTCTTCCTTCAATAGCATTGATCAAAAAATAATCGTCATTATAGAAATTTAAATCACTATCAAACATCGTTGGCATTTTTTCTTTAACAATGGTCATAAATGACGCAAGCATTTCACTTGTAATTTTGCTTCGATACACACTACTTTCTTCAGCAATTAATGCACATGAAAATAATTCTTCATAAGTTGCAGTCAATTTGAGTTCTTTAATTGATGATAAATTATTCAATTTGCTTAGTGAAGAAATGATGATAAGAAGTGGTTTATTTAACATATCTAATTCTTTCATCTTCAAAGCTTTTCTTAATGTTTTATCCTCAATTTTAAATGTCGGATTATCAAAGAAAAGCTTTTCAATTGTATAAACTGTCTCATTTTCATTATATGGGGCATCACTACTTTTTCTAAATAACTTGCTTGTTAAATTATTGTTTAAAGTTGATTTATTGATCAAATTGTAAACAATATAGGAGCGTGAATTGATTAAACTATTCATTTCAGATAAATAATACATACAAGATGCATTTAATCCATCATTTGCAAAAACAGCATCGGATAGCTTGATTTTTTGATCAACAATTGTCTTTTTAAAACTAACGTCTTCAAATATAAGTCCTAAATAATTATCAATATCATTTTGCCAATAATTAATGTCATCACTATTATTTCCATCAAGATGAATATAATAATTTATCTCATGATTGATATTGTTTTCTTTATCAATCGTAAGTTCATTCATTCCTATGTTAGTTAAATCTTTTCTTAAAATATAGACAGGTACTATGTGATAAATTGATGATTCATTTAAAGAAGTTAGAAGCTTTTTGCTTTGCTCATAAGTAGGAAGTGAAACACTTGAGACAAAAGATATATCAGTTAAATTGAAACCTTGCATAGCATCAATGACATTTAAAAATTTGCTTTTCAATTCAGTTTTATAATCAACATTGTTTAAAATTGCTTTAAATCTTAAAGCAGAAGTGTTTTCATCGTCAAGAAGAGTAGACATATTAAGCAAGTTATTATTTTTACTCATATTAAAAATAAGATATGAAAGTGGTGATATATCTTTATCGGATTTGATTGCAGTTAACAATTTAGAATCAGAAATCAAATTAATCAAATCTATAAATTCATCATACAAGTTGTTAGTTTTTAATAAATTAATATTATTAAACATTAAATCAAATTTGCTTGCATCAATATTTGATAATGATTCAAATATTTCAATTTCTTTTTCAAATTGAATATAGTCCATATCTTTAAGCAAATTAAAGTCAATATATTCACAAATATTTTGATAAGAAGAAGAGAAAGAATTATTGAGCATTGCTTGCTTTAATAAACTCTTATAAATGATCCTCACAAATTTTGATTTATAAAAGCTTTTATCTTGTATAGATTCAATTTGAGATTTATATGAACTGTCTTTAGGTAATTTACCTGATGTTATATTTTCAATTCCAACTATTTTAACAACCCTAAAGAAATCAACAATATCTTTTATTGCACCACTTTCAGTATAAATCACTTTTTCATTTTTATATTCATAATCAGTTTTGATCTTTTCAATATATGAATAACTATTAACAACACTATTTAAATTGTCTTTACTAAAAACAGTTGCAAGTGACTTATTTGCTGATGAAGAAATCATTGAATATAAGACAAAGCCAAATTTATCACTTTCATTTTTAACGCCAACTGAAATGAACTGACTATTTTTAAAAGCAGTTAAAAGGATATTCAATTCAGCAGGTTCAATGTTTAAATAATTAAAGTTTTTTAAATCATTATTATTTAAAATCTTTAATATTAAAATGAGTCTATCAATGTCACTTTGATTATTGCTATCTTTATTTATCCACATGCTAGTGCGCATTTTATCAATTGTTAGTGGAACATTGATAGCAGTAAAATAGTCATTAAGTGAATTATTAATATAATCTAGTATAGTATTTTTTAAAAAGTAAGAATTCAGTGAAGAATCAATTGTAACCTTTAATGCATCATAATCTTCAATATTTAGGAAACTACTATTTGAAAATATAGAAGGATTTTTCTTTATATTTTCAATTGACTTGATTAACAAATCGATTTCGCCACCATCACCATTTCCAGTTCCCCAATATATGTCACTAATTGAATTAGAAGAAACTTTTTTATAATTTAAAGTCTTTAAAGCATCGCTTGTAAATAAATTTGTTAAAAATTTATAGGCTGTCAGATTTTTACTTGATATATTTGTCGCACTTGAAGTCGCTTTTCTATTAAAAGCATCAGTGTTTGTAATCAAAACTAATATTTTTTTAACAAGTTCAGTATCAATCGATTGAATTTTTAAAGAGCTACTTGATGCACTTGCGATTTTATTTTTCATATCATTGACATCAGGTATCAGTGAAACAATGCTTCCAATTGCATAAATAAAATCATCACTTTCATAATCAAAATCATATGGTGTTATTTTAAAGAAGTAGTCAGAAAAATCAAAACTATTCTTATGAAGCATATTCTTTAAAATTTTAGGAAACAAGGAACTGAAAACAATTGATTTTTGACTTGATGTCAAAATATCGCACAATATTGAATTAGTCTTTCTATCAGTCAAATCAATATTTTGCAGTTTTGAAATATCAACAATATCATTATTATCAAAAATCTTTTCAATGACTTCAAACATAGAAGTAAATTCAGTTTTTAGTTGCAGAAGAGATAAGTCAGATAATACTGCATTAAAATCGACACTATTTACATATTCTTTAATAGAAGGGATTGAATTTAAAGAAGAAGAAATAATGCTTGATAGATTCATTATTTGGAAAATAGATGTATCAAGTAAACCTTTGTTTGAATCGGTTCCAACAATAGCTTCCTTTAACGTCTGTCTTCTTTCTTTATCTTTTAAAGTATTTAATATATTATCCTGGATAACATAAATGTTTAACTTGCTATTTAAATTAACATTTAATGCTCTAAAAACTTTAAATAGATTAGTAGTAAAAATAGAGATATCACCTTCAAAATCAACATTTATATATGCACTTTCTTCACTAGGAAGTATTTCAAGTCCAGAAGAAGAAAGAAGAGATCCCACACTTGCTAAAAATTTACCAATATTATTTTTAACTAGATCTAATGAAGCAAATTTACTTGTGATTTCACTATAGCTATTAATATCAGCATCAGTTAATTTACCACATTCGATTAAAAAATTATCAACAGTAAATTTTTTATTATCATCGGCAATAAATGAAGAAACTATGCCTTTATCATAGACTTTTGAATATATTTCATTAATGAGTTGAAGCTCATTATTCCAGTTGATATTATCAAAATCTATTTTTGGAATTGCAAATTGAGGATTTGATATTGAGTTCAATCCAATATCAATAGCTGGTGGAATTAAAGCAACTAAAACATTGTTTAATAAGACTTTCTCAATCAATGTAGACACCATTGTCTTGGAAAGAAGATATGATAAATTATAAGTAACATTTCCTAAAGCTTTATCATATGAAATGCATTCTCCATCAATTAAAGGCTGAGATATATCAAACAGTGAATTTATGAGTTTATCGATTGTCATATACTGACCATTGACTCTGACAAGAGTAGTTCGATAATTTATTGACGAATCAAAATTCAATGTACCTAGCATATTATAAAGCGGTGACTTTTTAATGACTTCACTATATTCATTAAAATACTTATCATCAACATTTGCAAATTTTAATATATTAGAAATATTCTCATCATTTTTAATTGCTATTCTTGAAAAAGCAGTCAGTGGAGAAATTAAAATACAAAGGAAAACAAATTCTTGTGCAATGCCTAAAAATAAACTTGGGAGTCTAAATAATTTTAATTTCTTTTTACTATTTACAACCACTTGACTATCGCTAGTTTCTACTGTGTCAATACCATTAGTTAAATCATATTTATTTTTATCTTTCTTTTTATTCTTTATATCCTGTTTATTTTCAACTGGTAAAAACCACTTGATGATTCCATTATATATCATAGCCGTTATTAAGGAAGAAGTTAATTGAATCAAAATGCAAATTATAAAGAAGACAATATATGACAAAGCTGAATTTGAAATGGCAACGGCTGTTTCATATAAAGAAAGTCCATTTAATGGTGTAATAACACCAGTAGCTGTCAAAACGTCAGCTAATGTCTGCTGAATTGTTGTAAAAGTGATATTTATATTATTTATTACAAAATGAATATTAAAGTTTGAAAAGTTAATATTGCCAATAGCATTAGCAATGCTCGGTGTAACAAAAATAAAAATGAGGATCAAAATAGTTTTGATAATAGTTTTTAAAGTTGTTTTATATATGCCTTTTAAAAAGCCAATAAGACCAGCTAAAAGTGAGAAAACGATAATTAAAGCAAATGTAATCCAAAGAATCACATTCAAAAGCATCGGTGACATTTACAAATATCCTCAATAATATTATATAATATTATTTGCTTATATAGCTATTAAGGTGATACATATGGAAGAATATAAAGTTTCTCAAATGAATATGAATAAATTAAATAAAACACATGATCAAAATAATCATGATGATGATAATAAAAACAATGGTGTATTTAAATCAAATCAGTTGGTTGAAACAACGTCATTTGCGTTTAAATTGATCTTATTTTTGGTTGGCTTTTTGGGTTTACAAGCTGTTGCTTTTATTGTATCAATTATGTTACAAAAAGTGAATGACTATTCATACTGGGTCAACTTAGTGACATATATCATCATTTTTGCTATCTTTGCTGTTTTAATTTTTACAAATAAAAATAAAGCTGGACTTACCTTTTTAAAAGAATTTAAAGATTACAAAGTCTATCTTTATGGCTTAGCAAGCTTTGCAATTATGTTTTTAATAAATTTTATATTCAACCTTGCATATTCGAAGATTCCTGGATATGGTGAAAATTTGAACCAAAATGGAGTTGAGAGTTTTGTTTCTAATAACGTTTTAAAAAACTTTTTACTATTCTTTGAAATTGTTATATTTGCACCATTCATTGAAGAATTCACTTACAGACTTGGATTATGTGGTATTTGTAGTGGCAAAAAAAGAAACTATATAATTGGAATTATTGTCTCTTCATTAGTTTTTGGCTTGATTCACTTTAACGCTTTTACTTTATATGTATCAAAAGTTAGCATTGATGCTGCTATAAAAATTGAAAATGCTGAAGCAATTTCCTCTTTATGTTCTTCACTTGGAATTACAATTTCTGGAAATCCTCTTGATAGTCAAAATATTGATCTCATCACTTCTAAACTAAATACACTGATTATGAATGAATGGTTGAATTTACCTATTTATATAATTTCTGGTGTCATTTTGAATCTTTCGTATCTCCTTTCTGGAAAACTTGCTTCTTCTTTCACAACACATTTCACTAATAATTTGTTTTCTTACATAACAATGTTTATTCCAAGCCAATCTGTTGTCGCTAATTGTCTTATATTAATCTAGGTTTATTTTATTGCAGTTATGGAAATTGATTCATTTTATACTCAAGAAAAGAAATATGTTTTAAATTCTTTTTATTTAAAAATAATCGCTTGTCTTTTGATGACTTTAGATCATGTAGCACTTCTATTTGTCGACAGTCAACTAAATCCTAATTTATATTTTGCGTTGCGTGCTATTGGAAAAATATCTTTCCCAATTTTTGCCTATCTTTCTTTTGAAAGCATAAATAGAAGTAAACATCCTGTAAAATATCTATTAACTCTTTTAGCATTTTCCTTATCAATTGATATCTTTGGATATATTTTCTCAGCCATAAAAAAAATAACTATTTCTAATAACCCTTTCATCGGTAATGTATTTACTGACTTATTTTTAGGAACGCTTACTATCTATCTTCTTAAAAAGAAAAAATGGATATCTATTTTTGCAGTTTTTCCAGTAGCATATGCAATTTTATCAAATTTAGTTATAAGTCAAAATTATGGTACATTATTTAAAACTGACTGGGGAACTTTTTCAATCTGCCTTTTTATTCTTTTTTTTATAACACGTGAAGCATATCATTTTTCACTTTTAAAAAAAGCAAATGATTTAAATGTTGATGTTCATTCAATGTATCAAGAACAAATAGTTATGTATGACAACATTTTAGCAAGTGTTTCTCTTATATTTAATGAATTACTTTTTTATCTCATATATAAAATTAATAATCAAACAACCTTTATTCCTAATGAATTTGTACCAATTGGCACTTATTCAACATTAGCAAGTGTTTTTATTCTTTTAAATAATGGAAAACGTGGATATGATAATAAATTTATCAGATATTCATTTTACTGTTACTATCCATTGCATTTGATAATACTGGGCATATTTTCACTATTTTTTGGAATTTTAAAAAATTTTTAAGCAAATATATTTAATTATTTAAAAAATGTATTATATTAAAAGCATAAGGAGATAATTTTATGATTAAACATTTAGAAAAAGAATCCGATTTTGAAAAAATCATTTCAGAAGATGAAAAAGTTATTGTCGATTTTTATGCTGATTGGTGCGGCCCATGCAAAAGACTTGGTAGAACATTTGAATCATTTCAAAATGATTATGATGACATCACAATTTTAAAAGTCGATGTTGATGGTTTTCCAAATATTGCAGCTCTATTTAATGTTGTATCAATTCCTTATTTAGTTGGTTACATTAATGGAAAAAGAGTTGACTTTGTATATCCTGATTCTAGTAAACACGCTGATATATTAGGTGCTATGGAAGAAGATGAATTAAAGCTTGTTCTTGATCAAACTTTCTAGGTGCGTGTATGTCAAAAGATAAAAATAATAAATCGTCAGCATTTCTTAAAAAAACTTCCTCATTGTGGACTGATTTTAAAGCATTTATTACTAGAGGTAATATTCTTGATTTAGCAGTCGGTGTAATTATTGGTGGTGCCTTTAATGCAATAGTCACTGCTTTTACTAAAATTCTTATGTCTATTTGTACTTGGGGTGTCCCTGGTGGTATAAATGGACTTGTCACGGTGTTACCAGCTGCTAATGCTTCTCAAAGCGGTAGTGAATTTGCTGGCCAATTCTTTAATGTCAGCGATGTTAACTCGAAAGTTATTGAATATGCTAGCAAGCAAGGCATAACAATTGATGTTTCATCAGATACCTTCCTTCAATGGAAAGATACACTTCTTAAAAACTATACTCTTCATGGTAATACTTACACATACAATAGTTCCAATATTATAGATTGGGGTACATTTATCAATGCAGTTATTACTTTCCTAATTATTGCAATAACTTTATTTGTCATTATAAAGGTAGCAAATAGCATCACTAAGAAAAGACAAGCTATTCAAAAAGAACTTGAAGAAAAAGCTCATCAAGCTTATTTAAAACAGCATCCAGAAGAAGCTGAAAAAGAAAGGCTTGCTGCTTTAGAAAAGGATAAACCAGCACCAGTAAGCGATGATGTTAGACTTCTTGGTGAAATCAAAGCCGAACTTGAAAAATTGAATTCAAAAAAAGCAAGTGAATAAGATTAAGTCCAGTTTAAAAACTGGATTTTTTCTTATTTATCAATTTTAAAATCAAATTTAAATTTTTAATGATTATAATATTATTGCAAAGTAGGTATGAACATGAATTTAAAAGATTATAAAATTGTATTTTTAGGAACACCAGATATCTCAGCTAAACTGCTTGAAGGTCTAGTTGAATATGGTTTTAATATTCCCCTTGTTATCACCCAAAATGATAAAAAAACCGGTCGAAATCTAAAATTAGAAGAATCCGACGTTTCTAAAATGGCTAATAAACTAAATATTGAAGTATTTAAACCAGATAAACTGAATAAAGACTATCAAAAATTGGTTGACTTAAAACCTGATCTTCTTTTAACTTATGCATATGGTCAAATTCTCTCGACAAGGGTATTAGAATTATCCAGATTAAAGCCACTCAACTTTCATGCTTCTTTGCTTCCTAAGTATCGTGGAGCCAGTCCAATTCAGCATGCTTTATTAAATGGTGATAAAGAAACAGGTATCACTTTAATGGAAATGGAAAAAGGAATGGATACTGGTAAGATATATGCTTGTGAAAAACTTGATATAAAAGATGATGACAATTACACATCACTAAAAAATAGGCTCACTGATTTAGCAATTGAAATGTCAAAAAATTATCTAGTCAAATATTTAGAAAATAATTTAGTTGGAACTATTCAAGATGAAAATAAAGCAACATATACTAGAATGCTAACCAAAGAAGATGAGCATCTTTTAATTGATTCTACTTGCGATGAATTTATTAATAAGGTTCGTGCTTTCTCATTGACACCTGGAGCTTACTTATTAAATGGTGATGAGTATATTAAAATTTATAAAGCATTAAAATTAAATAATCAAATTTTATTTAATATAGGTACACTTAATAAATTTCAAAAAAAGTTGGTATTACAATTAAAGGATGGAATTATTGAACTTTGCCAAGTTCAAAAGGCTGGTAAAAAAATAATGTCTGGTTCTGATTTTTTAAATGGAATCAAAGATATAGGAAATATTAACTTAAAATGATTAAAACTAATGCAATGAGAATTCTTGATTTAAATAAAATACCCTATCAAGAAATAAGTTATGATGATAAATTGACTGATGCAATTTCAATAGCATCTATTTTAAATGAAGATATCAATCGAGTTTTTAAAACGCTTGTTACCACTTGTGTCAAAAATAAAAAATATTATGTCTTTGTTATTCCAGCAAGTAAAGAGCTTGACTTAAAGAAAGCTGCCATTGTGTCAAATGAAAAAAACATTGAAATGATACATCAAAAAGAACTTCTTCCTCTTACTGGTTATATTCATGGTGGCTGCTCACCAATTGGAATGAAGAAGCAATTTAAAACATTTATTGATGATTCTATCAATGATTTTGATTCAATTTATATATCTGGTGGAAAGGTAGGTCTACAAATAAAAATAGATACTACATCTCTTATACATTTTATTAATGCAACTGTTGTTAGTTTAACTAAATAACTTATAAATTGTTTAATAAAGTATTTTGTATTAAAATATTTGTATACATTTTGGAGGTACATTAAATGTTAGTAAATGCTAAAGACATGCTTGTTAAAGCAAAAAAAGGTCACTATGCTGTTGGTCACTTTAATATCAACAATCTTGAATGGACTAAAGCTGTTTTAACTACTGCTCAAGAATTAAATTCACCAGTTATTTTAGGTGTTTCTTGCGGTGCTGGAAAATACATGACAGGCATGAAAACTGTCGCTAGTATGGTAAGAGCAATGGATGAAGCTTTAAAAATAACTGTTCCTGTTGCACTCCATTTAGATCATGGTACTTATGATGCATGTAGAGATTGTATTGAAGCCGGTTTTACATCAATCATGTTTGATGGTTCATCTTTACCACTCGAGCAGAATTTATACAGAACCAAAGAATTGACAAATCTTGCACATGCTTATGGTTTATCAATTGAAGCAGAAGTTGGTGCTATTGGTGGAACTGAAGATGGTGTCACTGCTGATGGTGAAGTTGCAAATCCAGCTGAATGCAAACTTCTTGTTGATTTAGGAATTGATTTCTTAGCTGCAGGTATTGGTAATATCCATGGTATTTATCCAGCTGACTGGAAAGGTTTAAATTTTGATGCTTTAAATAAAATTAATGCTGCAACAAATAACATCCCCTTAGTTTTACATGGTGGTACAGGTATTCCAGATGATCAAATCAAAAGAGCAATCTCTGAAGGTGTCTCAAAAATAAATGTTAATACTGATTGTCAACTCGTCTTTGCACAAGCAACCATCGATTATTGTAAAGCTGGTAAAGCAGATCCAACTGACGAAAACAAGGATAAAGGTTACGATCCAAGAAAATTATTAAAACCTGGCTATGAAGCAATCAAAGCTAAAGTCAAAGAAAAAATGGAATTATTTGGGTCAATTAACAAAGCCTAATAATTGATATTTAAAATAAATAGGTTACTTTCAAATAAGTAACCTATTTTTATTTTTGAATTTTATTTTTTATAAACTCGATTGTCTTTGTATTATGAGGAGTATTAAATTCAATATATGAGCCGACTGATTCAAATTCTTTTAGTGATAGTTTTTGATTCTGATATGTAAGTTTAGTTTTTACCTTCTTTTCAATCTTTCCAATCACAAAACCAGCGTAAGTGAAGTCTCTGATGCAGCTTTCTTCATCTTTCCAGACTTTTGAAATTTCATCTTCATTTAATAGTACATTGATTGGGCGGATAATTTTATCATCTTTTCTAAGTTTGATGCTTCCTTTATGAACCAAAGATGATGGAAAATATGTTTTTCCTTCATCATCTGAAAGAAGTCTGAAACGTAGAATATTGTTCTTAATTAAGCTTTCATTCTCATTACTTGTTACAAAATAAATATCTTTTTGATAAATAACTTGCTCGATCTTGCCATTTTTCTTTAAATAATCATATATCTTTTTATCTTCAGTAAATATTTCATCTTTAGTCATATACAATTCACCGGTTTTAAGTTCAGCAAATGTCATATCATTATTTAAAATGATATCAGCATTGCTTCTAGATGGTAAAATCGTATCATAATATGCTTTTAAAATATATTTAAAATATAATTGAATCGTAAAGACAGAGTCGGCACTAGTTGTTTGCTTATCACGGATAACACGCCTTAAGAATAATGACTTAGCATTGCCATCAATAAAATTAGTTATGATATCGACTTTTCCATCTTTAAAATAAGAAATAAAGGAATTATCTAGAGCATATATTCCTTCAACAATGATGATGTCATAATCTTTACCAGAGGCAACTTTTTTATTTTGAACACGTTCTGAAAAAACTTTTGAATATTTCTTAACTCTAATAGATTCATTTTTGGTGAGCTTTAAAATATCATCATATGCTTCTTTCATATCATAAACTGTCGGTTCATCAAAGTTGACCTTAAGCCATTCTTCTTTTAGACCATTTATAAATTTATCGATATCTTTTTTAGGAACTAATTTTTTTACAGCTTCTTTTATTTTAATCAACACATCATCTGAATATTTATTTTCAAATGGAACATCATAAATGATCTTTTTGATAATTTTTCTAATTTTATCCATGTTTTTTAATTTATTAGAAAAATAATTTAAATTTACTTTGTTTGGAATGATGCCAGATAAACCAATATTATATGAATCAAGTGAAATAATTAGTGGATGGTGTCCATATTTGATAAGAAGTTTTTCAAGATAATAAGCAGCATAACTTTTACCTGATGATGAAGCACCTGCAATGAGGCATATTGCTTTCTTACTTTTATCTTTTTCCTGTATCTCATCGATATAATCAAGATTTGCAAAACCAAATTTATCTAAGTGGTGGCATTCATATAGCATAACAATTACCTCAGTGAAATCCAATTTAATAATGATAACGAATATGTATAAAATAATCTAGCAAGTGAAAAACTAGATGTATTATCAAGTTTTAAATCTTTTATTAAGAAATCATTAACATTACTTATACCATTTTTGAATGTTATTTGACTAATAAGTACAACAATAAACATTATCACGTAATAAATAACAGAAGCAAAAACAATCATTTGTATTGCACCTGCTATTCTTCCAAGCATGTTTTTACCATCTTCACCAAATGGTGAAACTTTTTTAATCATTTTATAAATGATATTTAAAACAATACAAGGAAGTAAAAAGAATATTATAAACATCACACCAACAATAGTGTAATATGCAAAAGATGAAGCAACAGCGGCTTTAACAGTTTCACTTACAACACTGACTTTAGAAATAAAAAAGCCAGCAAAAAATTTAGGAAAATGAAGCGAGGTGAAAGCTTCATTTAGCAAAATGTTCCTATCAGCAATTGTCAATCCATTTATTGATTTTAAAAAGACATCACTATCTGGAAGCTTACTTTGATAAAAATTAGTAACTGTTATTTGACCAAACTGTGAATTCATAATTGAAGTACCTATAGGAATTCCAGCATAGATTGCAACAACAATAGACACAATAAAAATTAATTTAGGAATTGATGATTTATAACCTCGAATCAATCCCCACAATGCAGCAACAATTAGTAATATTAATAATATCCAATCAAAGACACCCATTAATAATATATCTCCTGTTTAATATCACTATATGTTTTTTCACCACATAGCTGTTTGATTATCTCAAGTGCAAAGTCAATGCTAGCTGCACAACTTCTACCCGTTATCAGTTTTCCATCAACACAAGTATATTCATCAACATATTCACCTTGAAAATCTTCATTCATTGAAGTAAAGCAAGTATATTTTTTACCTTTTAGTAAACCTAAATGGCCTAAAATAGTAGGAGCAGCACAAATAGCAGCTATATATTTACCATTATCAAAGAAAGCTTTGACAATTTTTAAAAAGTTCTTATCTTTTTCTTCAATGATATATTCAGGGCCACCAGGAAGAAGAAGCATATCATAATCAGTTATATCAATATCATTTAGGCATACTAAATCAGTTAACTTCATCATATATCTTCCAATTGCATCTTTTGAATATAAAGAAGCAATAGTGACATCAAGTTTGGCCCTTCTTAAAAGAGCAATTGTTCCAACTGCTTCAAGTTCTTCAAATCCATCAGTAATAATTGCTAAAATTTTCATAATACTATCCTCACATAATATTTATATATTTTATAGCATTTAAAAATAAAATTTGTTATCATAAGTATTATATCAAATTTACATGAGTATTTAATAGAAAGAGTTATATAAATTTATGAAATCAATCAATTCAGATATTAAAGACAATGCTTCTTATTATTTTCCTTTTGAAGGAGATAAACATCTTGCAACTATCATGATATTGCCTTTTAGAAAAGATGTTTGGTATAAAAATACTCTTCCTGCTTTGAAAGTTTATAAAGAAATTATTACTAATATATCTAAATATGAAACAGTCATCTTAATCATCCATCCTCTTATCGATGAAAAGATAGTCAAAGATTTTGAAACTGATAATGTCATCATATATCGTTTAGAATATGATGATTGTTGGGCAAGAGATATCTCTCCTATTTTTCTTAAAAAAAGCGATAATGAAGAATTAATTGGTGTTGATTTTTCATTCAACGGTTATGGTGGAGATTTTAATGGCTTATATTATCCATATAATCATGATTTAGAAATAGCTAAAAATATTTTATTAGAGCTTCTTATTCCACGATTAAATAAAAGAAATATGATCTTAGAAGGTGGTTCTGTTTTATCTAATGGTAAGGGCAGTATTCTTACAACTAGTGAATGTCTTCTATCAATTGGTCGAAATCCAAATATGAGTAAAGAAGAGATTGAAAAAGAGTTGCTTTTAGCATTTAATGCTAAAAAAGTTATCTTCCTACCATATGGAGTTGTTGATGATGAAACCACAGGTCATGTTGATAACATTGCTTCTTTTCTAGATAGCAAAACAATTGCTTTAGCTTATGAAGAAGATGAAAATGATGTTCAACATTTAAGAAGTGTTGAAAACTATAATTTCTTACTTAAACAAAAAGATCAAGATGGTAATCCATTTGATATTATCAAAATTCCATTTCCTAAAAAGATGTATATGCAAGAAGAAGATACAATTGATTTACAAATCAATAAGAATTCTAAAAATAGATTATTAAATTCACCTCTTGCTCCATCATATTTAAATTTTTATCAAAGTGATAAATTTGTTATTGTTCCACAATTTAACGATGAAAATGATAAAATAGCGTGTAAAATATTAAAAGACTTCTATAAAGATACAAAAGAAATAATTCCAATTTACTCAAGAGATATCCTTCTTGGTGGTGGAAATATCCATTGTATCACGATGCAAATTCCCTACTCTGATTGTTATAATTTCTTAATGGAGGCCAAGCTCAATGGTTAATGTCACTGCAACTCAAATGTCATGTTCAGATAATTATGATGAAAATATTTTAAAAGCTATCAATTTAATTAAAAAAGCTAAAGAAAAAGATCATAGCAATATCATATTGCTTCAAGAATTATTTGAAAGAAAATATTTTTGTCAAATTGAAGACTACAATCGTTTTAGTTTTGCAGAGGAATATGATAAATCAAAAACTCTTGATACTTTTTCTAAAGTTGCTAAAGAATATAATGTAGTATTACCGATATCTTTTTTTGAAAAAAAGAATAATTCATATTACAATTCATTATGTGTTATTGATAATCATGGTAATAAACTTGGATTATATCGTAAAACTCACATTCCAACAGGTCAATGTTATGAAGAAAAGTTTTACTTCACTCCTGGTGATACTGGATTTAAAGTTTTCAATACTGAATTTGGAAATTTAGGTATAGCTATCTGTTGGGATCAATGGTTTTTAGAAACTGGAAGAATCCTCACTTTAAAAGGTGCCGATATGTTATTTTTCCCCACTGCTATTGGAAGTGAACCAGTTTTAAAAAATGATACTTCAAAACATTGGCAAAATGCAATGATTGGGCAAAGTGCTTTAAATATCATTCCTGTTTGTTGTTCAAATAGAATTGGTCAAGAAGATGATATTGATTCAACAATGACTTTTTATGGTTCTAGTTTTTTGACAGATGAAGAAGGAAATATTTTAAAAAAATGCAGCAGAGATAAAGAAGAATTCATAACTTCATGTTATGACTTTAAAAAAATCAAAGAAAAGAGAAGCACTTGGGGTATATTTAGAGATCGAAGAATCGATAAATATAGTGCTATTTTAACAAATGATGGAGAAGAAAAATAAACATGAGACTCATTTCATTTAATATGAATTCAGTTAAAGCTTATATGAATAAAAATTTAACTGATCAACTTGAAAAATATAATTATGATATTCTCTCTATTGAAGAATTGAAACTGACTGAAAAAGAACACACTTCATTTCCATATGTGAAAGAAGGCTATACTCCATACTGGACTGTTTCAAAAAATAAAAAAGGATATGCTGGTACTGCTATACTAACTAATAAAAAGCCAATAAATGTTACATATGGCTTACATAATAATGAATATGATGATGAAGGTAGGGTAATAACAGCTGAATTTAATAATTTTTATTTAGTCACCTTGTATGTCCCTAATTCAGGAGAGGAACTAAAACGTCTTGATTATCGAATGGAATTTGAAGATAAATTGAGAAACTATTTGATTGATTTACAAAAGAAAAAGCCAATTATAGTTACTGGTGACTTAAATGTTGCTCATGAAGAAATAGACTTAAAAAATCCATCATCCAATCATCATTCTGCTGGCTTTACTGATGAAGAAAGAGATAAATTTAGGAAACTTTTATCAATAGGTCTTATTGATACATTCAGATATTTTAATAATGATGAAAGAAAATATTCATACTGGTCTTATTTAAGAAATGCTAGAGCTAATAATGCAGGTTGGAGAATCGATTATTATCTAGTGAGCGAATGTCTTATTGATAAAGTTAGTAGTGCACAGATATTAAATGATGTATATGGTTCAGATCACTGCCCTGTACTTCTTGATATAAATTTATAGGAGGTAATTATGATAAATAATAGTCAAAC
Source organism: uncultured Caryophanales bacterium (assembly GCA_937896065.1). GTDB lineage: Bacteria > Bacillota_I > Bacilli_A > RFN20 > CAG-288 > Enterosoma. Next base: position 28,673 of record CALBLI010000028.1, read on the forward strand.
TAATAATAATAATTTAACTAATACAAATAATAATGCTGCAAATCCCTATTTACCGATTAAAGTCACTTCACTTGGTGGCTTAGATGAAATGGGTAAAAATTGTTTGGTTATTGAAGTTGAAAATGATGCTTATGTCATTGAATGTGGTTTAAAATATCCAACAAGAAATATTCCAGGTATTGATTCAATAATTCCTGATTTTGATTATATAAGGCAAATTCAAAACAAAGTAAGAGGAATAATAATCACACATGGCCATGATGATCAATATGGAGCTATTTCTTATCTTCTTCAACAATTAAGGGCACCAATATATTGTTCTAAAGTTACAAGGACTATCATTGAAACTTCTATTGGTAATCGCAATCATTTTAAAGATCATGCTCGTTTTATTGATGTTTTACCATCATCAACTGTCAATATTGGTTCACATACTTTTGACTTTTTCCAAACCACTCATTCAGTTGCTGATTCATTTGGATTTGCTTTAAATACCAAGTGGGGTAACATTGTTTATACTGGTGATTTTATGTCTGATTATTCACCACTTAAAGGTTTTCAATTTGATTTACCAAAAGTCGCAAGAATATCTGAGATGCAGAAAACTTTCTTACTTATTGCTGAAAGTGAATCAGCTTCTAAAAAAGGAATTGCGTCACCAAATCATCGAATCACATCACATATTAAACCAATTATTGAAAATCAAGATGGTAAAATATTTATATCTTTATATTCACAAAACTTTTTTAACATCCAAGAAGTCTTCAATCTTGCAATGAGATTTAATAAATATGTTGTCTTAGCAAATCAAGAACAAGTTGATTTCTTTAATGCGATGTTTGATATTAAAGCATTCAATTTTAAAAGTGAACTTCTCATTCCACTTTCAAAAGTAAATACTGTTAAAAACTCATCCCTTATCGTCTTAGTAACCAGCAATGGTGAGAAATTATTTAAACTTTGTAAAGATATTTGTTATGGAAATGTTGCCTCACTTCAAGTTTTACCTGAAGATTACTGGATAAATTCATCACCTTCAGTTCCAGGTACTGAAATCATCTACACTGATGCTTGCGATACTATTTATCGAACTGATTGTAAAGTTTTAACACTCACTAGAAAAGAAATTTCATCAATGCATGCACAAAGTGAAGATTTAAAAATGATGATCTCTTTATTTAGACCTAAATATTATTTACCAGTCAAAGGTGAGTATCGACTCTTGATGGAGAATGCTAAAATTGCAATTGATTTAGGAATCGGTTTGAATCACTTCAATACTTTTGTTTTTGACAATGGTATGCAACTTGCCTTTGATAAAGACGGCAATGCTTCAAGAAAGATCAATACTATCAAATGCGGTGATGTGATGGTCGATGGCTCATCTGTCGGTGATGTAAAAGAGCAAGCAATTGTTGAAAGGCAAAAAATGGCTGATGGTGGAATTGTCATTATCGGTGTTACTATTTCATCTAAACTTAAAAGAATAGTATCATCACCTGATATTCAGATGAGAGGTTTTTTATATTTAAAAGACAATGAACAACTTCTTGCTAAAATGTCTGATTTATTAAATTCAATCATCACCACTTTTTTAGGAGCAAATCATTTTTCCACTCTTGACGCTGAGAAAAAAGCATCTGATAAATTATTTAAAATGATTGTTAAAGAAACTGGTAAAGAACCTGCTGTCTTAGTTAAAATACTTGATATTGACTATCTTGGACAAGTGAACGAAAAATAATTAAAGTCAAACGATTAGAAAAAAAGCTGTTAATATGATATTAACAGCTTTTTTTTATTTAAAATATCTTATCTACATCAACTTCAATGTATCTTGAACTTCCTTCATATTCTAGAAATTTAATTGTTTTTAATAAAGTGCAAGATTTAAGTAATGTATTTAAATAATTATCACCACTTGAAGAAGTTATTAATTTTTTAAATCTTGGTAATGTCATCTTGAATGTGACATCAGTTAAATTATAAGCACCAGTAAACATATTAGCATTTATTGTATCAAGATTTGGAACAACAATTTTTCTAAGTGAATAACAGCCAGTTACAAAATATGAATCAATTTGTTTAACTGAATCAGGGATTTCTAAGGAAAAAATATTTGTACTACCAAATGCGAAACCTTTAATAGCAGTTAAAGTTGATGGTAAGAGAATCTTTTTTAAATTATAATTACCATATAGTGAACTGTCACCAATTACTTCAATATTTGTATTAGACAAATCAAAAATTGATGGAAACTTAGAACGATTTTCTTCAGTATTATATGAAATTAAGCCTGAATGATAGTTAGTTTTAAATGCTTGATAAATTATTGATTTTAAAGTTGATGGTATTTTTAAACTAGTTAGTCCTGTAGAACCTGCACGTGTATAGGAATAAGGATAATTTCCAAATTTTTCAATACCTTCTTCAATACTTGCATCACCTACTAGCATGACTACTGCGTTTTCACTTTTAAAATATAAACAATTATTAGAAGCCCTAAAATATTTATTATCAGGATCAACTTCAATGCTTTTTAAATTATTACAATTTTCAAAACAAGCAGCAATATTTCCTCCATAATAAAAATTCTTAGGTATATATATTTTTTCAATATCAGTACCAGAAAATGCATAACTATAAATATATGTTGCTTCTTCAGGTATCGACGCATTATTAGCAGCCAAAAGTAGGTTATTTCCATTATCAACCTTTCTAACTAAACAATTATTTTTTATAAAAAGGTTCTCATTGCCTTCAGCAATTGTCATTTCTTTTAGAGTCGATTTATTTAAACCTTCCTGTACATTTACATATTGCATAGTCTTTGGAAAATGAATAGTTTCAACATGTTCCAACATTCTTGACCAATAATTAGATCTACCATTACCTTTATTTGTAATTCTAGTAACGCCTTCAGGTATTACTATATTTTTATATAACAACTTATACACTTCATAATTAGTAATTGAATTTTTTCTATATAATAAGCAGCCGCTACCTTCAACTGTGCTAAAATATGGATTCTCACTACTGACTGTCAATTTTTTAACATTATATAATGAGCCAAATGATGTATCAACAGTTCCATTCATTGTACCACTATTATCAGTATTTAAATTTTTTGGAATATAAAGTTCTTCAACATTTCCATAGCACATTCCATTATTGTCAACTTTGATTTCTGTATCAGATTCAGGTATATGACCATCTTTAAAAATATCATATATAAATGTACATAGTTTGCCATCTTCATCCTTTTTAGTACCCATCCAACAATTTGAACCGGCTGGAGAAAAGAATTTTGTGTTCTCTGGATCAATTTGAAAATCATTGAGCTGATAACAGTGATCAAAATAATTACCATATGATGTGACACCTTTTGGAAGTTTAACACTTTTAATATCGCAATACGAAAATGCATAATAATTAATTGATGTGACTGTATCTGGAATAATTGAGGTTTTAATTCCTTTTACCAATGTTGTCTTTTCCTTATTTAATAAACAATTATTTTCAACTACATAGCGAGGATTATCTTCACTGACTTCAATAGTTTCAAGATTAGGGCAATTTTGCAAATTTAAAACATTAAAAGAAACAATGTTTTTTGGTATGACTAATTTTCTTAAATTAGGCAAATCTTTTATAGCATTTTCTCTAACATAAAAAACTTCTCTACCATTAATTGTTTCAGGGATTACTAATTCAACAATTTCTTTATCTAAAACTTTAGTTAATGCTACAGATTCAGTGTCATCATCGCTTATATATTCATATAAATCATCATCAGTTATTTCAGGTTCACTTGTTGAAGTTGAAGTGGATGTAGAGCTTGAAATTGATGAAGTGCTATTATATACATTTTTAGAACATGAAGTTAAAATTAATAAACATGAAAGCAGTGGAATGAATTTAGTTTTTTTCATATAAAAAATCTCCTTGAAAAGATAGCTAAATTATATACCCCCCCCCGGCATTTTTTCAAGCTTTTAATGCGTATAAATCACAGTTTAGTACAAATTAGTTTAAATGATTTAAGATGATATTGCTACAAGAATTTTAACCTAAAAAACAACAACTAGTAGCATTTTAAATTTTTCTTCACCATATACAGCGTGTGGATGATTAGCTGGCATGATAATTGATTGGCCTTCAGTTAAGATATAATCAACATCATCAATTGTGATCCTGCCTTTGCCATCTATGCATGTTATAAATGCATCACCATCTGATTTATGTGAAGAAATTTCTTCACCTTTATCAAATGAAAACAAAGTCATATTCATTGAAGAATTTTGAGCAAGTGTTTTGCTGACAACCTGTCCATCTTGATATGAGACTTCATCTTTTAAAGTTAAGACTTTAGATTTTTCAATATTTTTAATCATTTGTTCCATAATAATTTTACTCCTATAAAACTAACACAACATCTATTAATTGTATTAAAGAAACAATATAAAAACCATCAAATAATTTATAAGGTAATCATCAAAACTACTTGACTATATCAACACCATGACTTGTTCCAAGTCTAGTTGCACCATTATTTACCATCTCAATGGCTTCAGTTTTATCTTTGATACCGCCGGCTGCTTTAACACCCATTTCTTTGCCTACAGTTTCACGCATGAGTTTGACATCTTCCTTTTTAGCCCCCCATTTTGAAAAACCAGTTGAGGTTTTAACAAAATCAGCACCAGCATTTTTAGAAAGTTGACAAGCATTTACTTTTTCATCATCAGTTAGCAAGCAGCATTCGATGATGACTTTTAAAATTTTATCAGCACAAGCTTTTTTAATTTCTCTTATTTCATTTTCAACATAATCATAATCTTTATCTTTTAATCTACCAATATTGATTACCATGTCAATCTCTTGAGCACCTTCATCAATACAGTTTTTAGTTTCAAAAACTTTAGTGGCAGTCAAGTTAGCACCTAATGGAAAACCGATAACTGTACAAACTTTAACATCACTTCCCTTTAATAATTTGCTTGCAAGTGGAACAAACGTTGGATTCACACACACTGATGCAAAATGATTTTCTTTTGCTTCACTGCAAAGTTTTTCAATATCATTTTTAGTAGCTTCAGGTTTTAAATTAGTATGATCAATAAGTCTATTTAATTCCATAATTATTTCCTCCAATAACCAATATATATTATAGATAATAAAAAATTTAAAATAAGTATTGTAATTCAAAATCGGATTTGATATAATTTTTTATGCGTTTTGAAAAAACGACTTATTTAATTTTAAATATAGGAGATGAGATTATGGCAAATATCAAATCACAAAAGAAAAGAATTATCACTAACGAAAGAAATCGTGTTCATAATGTTGACTTTAGAAGTAAGATGAGAACATCTATCAAAAAAGTTAAAGTCGCATGTTCTAATAATGACTTAGCAAAAGCTAAAGAACTTTTACCTCTTGCTATTTCACTTATCGACAAATCTGTCAAAGATGGTATTCAACATCAAAATACCGCTGCTAGACAGAAATCTAATTTGATGACTATGGTCAACAAATTAGAATCAAATAGCAAAGCAACTGCTTAATATATACAATTTCTATTGTGTCCTCCTTTCTTACATATAGAACTTATCGTTCTATATAAATTAAGTACAACGTAATGTTGTACTTTTTTTATTTTAATTTTTAATAAATCAACTATTTAAAATAAACAATTCAAGAAGATAATCAGCATTATCTTGATTCAACTTAATGTTTTCTTCAATTTTTGCAAGTTCAAAAAGAAGAGAAAGTATCATCTTATAATCATAATAAGTACAATCTTTTAAAACATAATAGATTCTTCCAGGATTAACTTTCTTTTCTTTTGTCGTCAATTCATTTGCGATTTCATCATTTGAATATTTTTTACTATTTAAATATTTAACAAGATATATAAATCTAAATTGTGAAGTCATTATTAATAGTATTGAAATTGCATCATTATTTAAAA
>CALBLI010000029.1 GCA_937896065.1 uncultured Caryophanales bacterium
AATAGCATGTAAATTTTGTATACCTAACTTTTGACTTTTTAGTGATATATATATATAATGTCAATAATTAGATACAAAAGTTAAAGCTTTATTTTACAATTCAAGATGTTATATTTAATTGTTAAAACTTGTATTAAAAAAACATATCAGAAATATATAGGCATATTGCTGAGTTTAAAGTTTTTAAAACTCCCATTTATTTTTTTCATTAATGAAATCAATATGCTAATAAAAGTATCAATTAAATCAACTATTTTTTATTTTTAGATTAATTTTGATATCTATCTTAATTCTTCACAACTGATATTATCCATATCATCAAAATCTTGATTTTCACCACACATTGCCCAAATAAAAGTATAGTTTTTAGTACCAGCACCAGAATGAATTGACCAAGATGGAGAAATAACAGCTTCATTATTGTGTAAAACTACATGTCTTGTTTCATCCTTGCTTCCCATAAAATGGAAGACACATTGTTCTTTTTCAATATCAAAATAAAAATACACTTCCATTCTTCTTGCATGAGTATGACAAGGCATAGTATTCCATATTGAGCCTTCTTCAAGGTGAGTTAAACCCATTGAAAGCTGACATGTTTTAACATTCTCAGGAATGATATATCTATTTAGAGTTCTTTCATTGCAATGATTTTTATCACCAGCATGTCTATGATCAGCCTTTTCATATGGTATCAAAGTAGTTGGATACTCTTTATGAGCAGGACAAGATGCCAAATAGAACATGGCCGGTTTATTTTTATCAATGGATTTAAAAGTGACTTCTTTAACACCTTTTCCAATATAAATAGCTTCCCAGTGCTTCAGATGATATTCTTTTGAATCCACTTTGATGATTCCTTCTTCACCAATATTGATAACACCCATTTCACGTCTGTCTAAGAAATGTTCAGCTCTGAGTTCAGGTGCAGATGCTAAAACCACTTCTTTATTAACAGGAATAGTTCCACCAAAGATAATACGATCAATATAAGAATATGTTAAATTCAAATCATCTTTTGCAAAAACATCACTGACGACATATTCTTTTCTAAGTCTTTCAGTGTCGTAATGTTTAAAATCCTCAAGTGATGAGTAATCTCTAGTTGTTAATTTCATTTTAATTTCCTCCTTATAAATTAACTTTTTATATTAATAAAATAATCTTTTTTCAAATTAACTAGTTCTTTAATACCATTTAATGAAGAATAGTTATGATCATATATGATCTTTTTAAGTTTATTTTTATTATCATTTTGTAAACATTTAATTAAATCAGTATGAATTTTAATCAAATTATCTAAATATACTTTATCTCGATAAAAAGTCATAAAACGATATCTTTGATAATTAGGTTGAATATCAAATAATTTTTTTAAAACTGATTCCCGATCAATTAATTTGAATAAATAAAGGTGCAGATCATTATCTAAAGCAAAATATTTTTCAGCAATATCATCCGATTGTAAATCATAACTATCGAATATTGCTTTTTGTTTTTCTATATTTTGATTGATGTAAATCAAGTTTCCATCAGTAAACTTGCCAGATAATTCATTCATAGCTTCAAGTTCACATGAATATTTTATAAACACTTGATCTGAAATAAAATCAAGATCAATTTTACTAACGAATGTACCAGAATGAGTGATGATATCAACAAGTTGATTGTCTTCCAGTTTTTTAAAAACATCTCTTATTGGTGTTCTTGATACATGATAATACATGCTAGTTTCAATTTCAGATATCTTTTCACCAGGTTGTAGTTTAAGAGAAACTATTTTATTAACTAAATCTTCATATATATCATTTCTAATCATATTCTTCTCCTAAATCTTCAAAATATCTATTCAATAATTTATATAAAAATAAACGATTGTAAAAATATTCAACATCAAACTTATTATCTTTAATAAATGAATTAACATTATATGAAATTGTATTTTTATGTGCATATGAATAAATTGATGCTAAAAATGGAGATGAATTATTGATAATGAATGAATGTATCATTTTTAATGATTGAACATCTCTATCTTCAAATAAATAATAAAAGTTGTTTAAGTCATTATCAGCTAATACATCATCAATATTAGACAATTTTTTATCTTTAGCTTTGAAAATTAAATCTATAAAAGAATTATCACATGATGGAATTATTAATCCCTTTTTTAAATTAGAAAAATCTAATGTTAAAGCATCAAATGAAGATACAAAAATAATCAAGTCATTTAATGTAGAAAAAGAAAGCAAAAAGTAATCACCGTTTTTGACAAGTGAAAAACGATCATGTTTTAAAAAACGAATTATCATTTTTTTAAAAACATCAATATTAGATGGTGAAGCATTTAAAATATCAAGAATAACATTTAAAGAACTTTCTTTTTTATTTTTCACCTTATAACCTCATCAACATTATCTAAAATCAGCTCTTTGTCGGTATATCCACTAGTTTTTACATTATGAAATTTAACTTTCTTTACATTAGTAATATGAAATCCAGAATTATGCAACTTATCAACATTACATGCCATAATAGGAGAAGAAAGGGGAGAATTTTCTTTCATAGTAAAAGTTGAATCAATTATTTCAATTTCACCTATTTTTTGTTCAGGTAAACCTAAAAAATATCCTAAAGCAACTTCACAATCAGTAGCTTTTATATTTTTAAAAGTAAATTTACCAAGGTAGGGTGTGTCATCATCAACGTCTCTTGGATTACGATTTTGAACATAATCACTTTTTCCATCAGGATCACAAAAATAAAACATATTGATAGTAAGTGGGGTCAAAACATTATCCATGATGATATTTGAAAAAGTCACATCATCAATGACGCTATCTTTTCCTCTTCCACGTCTTGATTTGATTCTCAATCCTCGGTCAGTATGCTTAAAATAGCATCTTTCAATAAGAAGATCTTTAAGTCCTGCACCTACTTCACTTCCTAAAACAATTGCACCATGACCTTCATTCATAAAACAATTTCTAATCAAAACATGTTCAGTAGGTTTCTTAAATAAAGAACCGATATATTTTTTGCCACTTTTTAAAGCGATGCAATCATCACCAACTGAGAATTTAACACCAATAATTTTTAAATTCTCACAAGATTCAGGATCCATACCATCAGTATTAGGAGAATCTTTAGGATTAGATATAAATAAATTATAGAATTCTAAATTTGATGAAAAGAAAGGATGAATAGTCCAACAAGGTGTATTTTTAAAAGTCAAACCAATGACTTTGATATTATCACAGTTATTTAAAAATAATAGACGTGGTCTACCCCATTTTAAATTCTTAACATCATGCCAGAAGGTAGATTTATCAGCTTGTCCATCGATGATTCCTTCTCCAATTAAATTAACATTTTTGACATTATATCCACATATAATGCTTGTCTTACCAAGAAGTGGATTACCTTCCCATGAAAGGAGCTCTAATGGCTTTTTTAAATCATTATTTGCTTTGATCTCACCTATTGCCATTGAATAATCATCAATATCAGTTGAAGCAAAGATCTTGACATCTTTTTTAAGATAAATAGTAATATCAGATTTTAAAAATAAGGAAGAAATATGATATTCTTTCTCATCAAAGACAAGAAGTGATGAAGAAGGCGTCATATTGATTGCCGCTTGTAAACGAAGTGTATCATCTTTTTGACTATCACCTTTGATAAAATCAGAAGTATGAAGAATATAATCAACATTTAAAGTTTTAAAATTTTTAACATCATCATCTATTCTTATTGAATATTCATAGTTAGGTTTTAAATCAAAAATGGTAAAAACATTCTCTTTTAATGTTTTAACCTTCTCTTCATTTAAATAAACATCGTATTTTTTATCAACTTGATAAATTTTATCATTATCAAGTTCAACTGTGACTGATACACAAGTGATATTTAATATATTAAATTTCATTTTGCCTCCAATATGAATAATTTGAAATCTTCTTCACATACTTTTTATAAATATAAACAACTAAATTTTTAATACTTACAAATATATAATCAATTATAAACATCATAAGTCCACAAGTTAGTGGTTCTCTAAAATAGAACATGCTATCATCTTTTGAAATAGCCATGCTAATTAATCCGCATAAATATAATGAGATAAAGCAGACTACTTCACCATAAACAATGTTGATGAGCATTGAATAGAATTTCTTATTTTTAAAGAAAATGTATGGTCTTCTTTCACCAGGTTCATCTTCAATAACATCAAGTATATTATAGACAAGAAAATCATTAAAAACTCCTAATCCAAGACCGGTTATCAAAATAAGAATCAAGGAATTGATAGCAAGAACTGTTGCATTTGAATCATTTCTAAAATAAGGAATAGCACCAATGCCCATTTCAAAAAGAAAATAAACCAAACCGAAAAACCAATATTTGATAAGCAAAGCTTTTATAGGATAAGGAATTTTTTGATACCAATGAATTCGATATTTGTTTAAAGTCTTTTTGTCAATAAGAGGACTAGTTAAATTATCGTCAGTAATAATTTCTTCCTTTTTATCTTCAATTTTGGTTTCAGTTTCTTTTTTTGACATATTATTTAACTATATCCGAATCAGAATTCTTTTCATTAGTTTCTACTAATATTTCATCATTAGAAGTTTCTAAAGTTGTCACTTGACTATCAATCTCAGCGTTTGATTCATCTTTAACATTCTTCTTTTTTTGGGAATTGATTGAAATCTTTTTACAAAATGGTTGAACAATAGGTGCTAATATAGCAAATAAAATAGTTAGTAATGTTGAAATAAGATGAACAATAAAAAAGCTTTGGGATTTAGCTAAATATTTTTCGTTAGAAGTATCAACGACTTTATTGGTTGAACTATATAAATTAGTTTCAATTTTTATATCTCTTAAAAAATAAAAAGCAATAAAAGCTTGTGCAAGCATCAAAATATAGAATAAAACAGAAAAAGCAATTTTCTTATTTTTACTAGATTTTTTAGAATTTACATTTAAATAACATAAAATAGAAATGATAGATAAGATAATATCTACAAAAAAATAGAAAGCATTATATGTATCATTTTTTAAAGTGACCATGCAATTTACATGAATTTGAATAGGAATTGTTAATATCATCATCGATATGACAGTCAAGATCATTGGAATTATCGAAACATGGTTTTTAACTTTAATAAATGTACGAATAAAAAACAATGTAAAAGGATTCTGACCAATAGTATCCATTAAAGTCATTTCATCAGATGAAATATCTTGATTTGCTAAAGCAGCAGAATTAATAGTAGTGTCAGCATCAGAATTAAATTCAATACCAGATTTATCTACTTCACCTTTGGGATAAGGATTATTATCATCATGGAGTTTTTTAAATAGTTCATCTACTTGATTATTTTCATTATCATTATTCATAATTACCTCCTATATGATGTGTCCATCATCTAAGTCAAAGAAACAGATTTTATCTTTTTTAAAGTCAACATCGATAATATCTCCTTGATTATAGTTTACCCAACCAGCAGCTTTAACGATTACTTGATATTCATTAATAACACCATGTATTAGTGAATACTGACCTAAATGTTCAATTAAATCAACCTTTAATTTATAGTCACCACCTAAAGTAATATTTTCAGGTCTTATTGCAAAAAGAACAGGAACATTATCATATTTTGATAATCTTCTTTTTTCATCTTCATTTAATTTATAAATGAAGTCATTTTTACCAACTAAAACATCACCAATAACTCTTGCTTCAAAGAAGTTCATTGATGGATTTCCAATAAAGTAACCAACAAATGCATTTCTTGGTTTATTGTATACCTCATATGGAGTACCAATTTGTTGAACTCTTCCCATCGACATAACAACAATGCGATCAGCTAAAGTTAAAGCTTCAGTTTGATCATGAGTGACATAAATCATTGTTGTTTTTAATCTATGATGAAGAAGTTTGATTTCTCTTCTCATGGAATTTCTCAATTTAGCATCCAAATTTGATAAAGGTTCATCAAAAAGAAAGACTTTTGGATCACGAACTATTGCTCTACCCATAGCAACTCTTTGCCTTTGACCACCTGATAATTCTTTAGGTTTTTTATTTAATTGATCTACAAGTCCTAATACATCAGCAGCATACATAACTTTTTTATGTATCTCTTCAGGAGAAACTTTTCTTAATGCAAGTGAAAAGGCCATGTTCTCGTAAATAGTCATGTTTCCATATAAGGCATAATTTTGAAAAACCATAGCAATATCGCGATCTTTTGCAGGAAGTGATGTACAATCTTTATCATCAATTAATAAAGTACCACTTGATATGTCTTCAAGACCAGCAATCATTCTTAATGTGGTAGATTTACCACATCCTGATGGACCAACTAATACAATAAATTCACCATCTTTAATATCCATATTAAAATCATGAACTGCAGTTACACCGCCATCATATATTTTAACCAAGTTTTTTAAATGTAATTCAGCCATAATTTTACTCGCTTTCTTTTAGTGATAATAAATATTTTTTTAATAAGCTTCCTTTACAAACCGATAATAAACCAGCAATAATTGAGCATGTGCCAGATATAATGTAAAAGATAGTAACACATGTATAAATAATTGGAGTCATTACATTGCATCTTCTTAAAGCTAAAGGAAGGAAAAATGTTCTAACTAAATCAAAGACACCTAGACCAATAGAAACTGCACCTTGAGAAATATAATATGCTTTCATTCTAATACATGAATAAAGCATAAAAAGCATAATCAAAATATTAAACAGAATATCGATACCTAAAAAATAACCTGGTTCAGTTGAGCCTAATAACTTAAATCCTTCAACTTTTCCAATAGGAATATTTGTAGAAGAATAAAAAGTACAATATCCTAAACATAAAAAAACAAATCCTAATATTCCAATATTGAAACTAGCTTTATTAGGTTTGTATCTGAGCATCTCAAGATGGATGCCTTTGGGGACAAAATAATTTTTTATTTTTTCAAAAAAACTGACTTTGTTTTCATTTGAAGTCTTTTCAACTGCATCTGATGTTGATTGTATTTCTTCAGCATCTAAGTCATTCATTTCTATATTTTCATTCTCCATCTTGATTATCTCCTTCAGCAGTTAACATCTCATCATTTGACTCAGCTTCATCTGCATTATTTTTTACAGGTATATATGTGACAGGATTGCAAACTCCATTTTTCTTATTATTTTCATAGCGAAGACGATCAGCTATTTTAAAAGCAAGAACAACAACATAGCAAATAGCAATCAGCACTAATAAAATGGCAATAAGATATCCTAAAATAAAAGTAGGAGTATTCTTATTTATACTACCATCTCTTTGAACAATTATCTGATAATAGTCTTCAAATTCAGGACTATTTACTAGAGTATTAAATTTATTTTGATAGAAAGAAACACCAACAATAGTAAGTACACTTGATACAAAAGTAAAAAGAATAGAAATGAACATACTTATAAAATTTGAAACGTAATAAATTGGTCTTTTATTGTTTCTTAGTACCATATAAAGAGCTGAAAATATTAGTCCAACAATCGAGAGAATTAAAATTAAATTATTATATGGCATGATATCTTTATAAAAATTTTCAGTATCTTCACATCTTCTAAATCCTGCACTAGCTGTCGCCATACCAAAAGCATAGATAGTTAAAAGTGCAAAACCAAGAAGAGCAATATATCCAATATATTTTTGTAAAAAGTTTATGACTTTGTTCATATTTCTTCCTCCAAAATAGAAGTAGATAGTGGATGTTTCCATCCACTATCTAGAAGTTAATTATAAATTCTTAAAAACAGTGTAAGCTGTATTAGCCTCAGCTACATATTGATCTAACTTATAGGATTCCTTTACTTTTTTAGTAAAGTCAGCAGCATCAGTAAATTGATATGTTGCGTGACCACTCCAGCCTTTCATAACAATATCAGAGATTACCATAACTTCTTCTTTATAAGATGTGAAAATTATTTTTAAATCTGTAAAAGTAGCAATAGTATCATTTTGTGCTTTAGTGAATGGTAAAGTAGTTGGAACAATGTCATTTAAATGATTAGCATTATTTGAATTATGATTTGGATGTTGTAAAACACCATGTTCAATAGCTTTATTAAGCATATTTAATGATGTTTGTGCATCAGCAACAACTGTTTGATATTCCATACCTTGTTGTTTAATATAACCAACTGGGAAAGTACCACCTAAACGTTTACGATAATAATTAGTATAATTACCATTTTCTAATTGATTCAACTCTTTTAATGTTTCTGAATTTAAAACAGGAACTTGTTTTCCTTGGTAATCCATTGTCTTTACAGTTCCATCAGAATTGTGATCTAAATAAGCATCAGGTCCATATGACATTAAGGTGTTACCTTTATCTGAATATAAATAGTTGAATAATTCTAAAGCTTTATCAAGTTGGGCACCAGTTGTTTGCTTTGTAATAAACCAACCTTGTGTCTTAACACTTCTCCAAGATTCAGTATAGTGAATGAAGTTTCCATCAACACCATCATCAAAATCAGCAATGGCAGGCAAAATTGAAGCAACATGTAAGTCACTATTTTTACTCATGAGAGCGGTTGTAGTTTGATTATAATCATATGTTGCAAAGCCTAGCATAGTAGCTGAATCATTACTTTTTCCATATAAAGATGCTCTATAATCTGTGCTATTATCAATTCTAGTAGTAGTAAATTTATCTAAAAGCAACCCTTCTTCATACATTTGGTGAAGCTTTTCTAAAGCATTTGCAAATTCAGCAGTACCTCTTACATCATTGATTTTGCCATCCTTATCAACAAAGAACCATTGTTGTCTAGATTCAACACCACGTAAGCCAAAAAATTGTAAGAATCTATAATAATCCCATGTTCTATCTGAAGATTGAGCTCTAGGGAAAAATGGAACAATTGTTACATCATTGCGTCCTGTTAAGAAATGTGGATTCAATTTAACACATCTTAAAAGTGCAACAAATTCATCAACATCATAAGCTGCTTGACCACCAATAAATAATTGAGATGGTTTTGTATAATTAGGATAGTTACTTTTTATGTAATTTTGTAAGTCTTCAACAGCAGTACGACCATCTAATGTATTACCTTCAGCATTCATATCGTCTATAATAGAGGCAGTAGTATTTTTTGTAATAGTAGTTTTTCCAGTATTATCAGAATTTAAGACATCAACCGTTGAATTAATTCCATTTTGATAAAAAGGTTGATAAGCAACTTTATTAAGATGCGTTTGAGTATCAAGTTGACTGGAAATTGTATTAAAATCGCTATCAAGAAGTTTTTCAACCCAGTCTTGTCTTACCATCATCATTCTTTCAATATCATCATATCCGTCAAAATATGGAGCATAATAGATGGCACCATCTTTATTTGAAATTGTTTTTTTAACTGAGCTATTTTCTTCTAAGAATTTCTTAAAATCAGGCATCTTATCAAGATACTGACTCAAATCAACTAATGTACCATTGTTGGTGCCTTCAGCAATGATCTGATCAGAGTTACCTTGAGCAACATTAACAGGAGTACCATTTTGTAGAAATTTTGTTGTAGATAATGTTGTAAAATTATTTTTAATGGTAATACCACCGGATGGTGAAACATCATTGATAGTAAAATTCAAATCTTTTTGAATTTGACTCCAAACTGGTTTAAAGTCACCAGAATTATATGTTTTACCATCAGCACCATCATATGGTGAATTTGATTCAACAAATTTCATATGAGTATCATCTTTCTCATAATATGCTGAAATATTCAAAGTGACTTTTTCAGTAGCACTAGAACTACCTGAACTTACATTGTTATCATTCTTCTTGTTACAAGATGAAGAAGTAAGTGCAATCACTGCTAAAGTAGCAGTTAAGATTTTTTTAGATTTCATTTTAATTTCCTCCTATAAAGATAAATCTAAATTTAACTTGTTTTTAAAGAACAATTTAATAAAAACTTCATCCAATTGATTATTTATTACTCTTTGACACCTCCTAAATTAACACCAGCAGCGAAATATTTTTGAATAAATGGATAAATGATAATGATTGGAATGATTGCAAGGATTATCATTGCATAAATAGTATTTTGAGCTGTATATGTTCCATTTATTAAAACAGCACCTGTATCGGATATTTCCTCTTGAACTTTTGATATCTGTGTTTGAATAACAACTTGAAGAGGTAAATCATATGTATTTGAAACTTCTTTCATAGCCCAGAAATAACCATTCCATCTGGAGATACCATAAAATAATGAAACAGTTGCAACAGTTGCTTTAGACATAGGCACATAAATTTTAGACATAATCTGAGTGTCACTTGCCCCATCAACAATAGCAGCTTCTTCAATCTCTTTTGGAACAGATTCAAAAGCGTTTCTTAAAAGAATAACATTATATGCTGACATACCCATTGCCAGGACAATCAACCATTTTTGATCAGTGATTCCTATATTTTTTAAAATCTTAGCAGTGTCTTGGAAATTCAAATGCATTGGGATAACACCAGCTGAAAACCACATTGTAAAAATTAATAAGAAGTTAAATAATTTGACACCAGTTAATCTTTTTTTGGATAAGGCATATGCTCCAAGAATAGATAGGCCCATACAATAGATAGTACCATATAAAGTGACAAAGAAAGTATTTGAATAAGCAATCCAAAATGTTTTATTTTGAATAACTTCTTTGAAAGCATCAAATTGAATCCCTACTGGATATAAGACAACCTTACCATCAATTAAAGCTTGTCCATTTGATATTGCAGCAGATAGTGTAAATATCAATGGATAAAAACACATAAGAGCAAAGATAGTGACAAAAACATAGGCGATAGTTTTAAAGACAACCTCTGTACCTTCCATCTTTGTCATACCATTTTTATGGCTGACTTGCTTAGAAATACTAGATGTTAATAAATCATGATTACTCATATTAGCCTCCTAGAATAGTGAAGTTGATGAAACTTTTCTAGCAATCTTATTAGACCCTATAACAAGTAACATAGATAAAAGCGAATTGAACATCTCAGCAGCCGAACCTATTCCCTGATTCATAGTGCTACTATTCATAACAACATTGATGACATAAGTTGAAACTGTCTGGGAAGTGAGTTCAGAAACATGTAATTCTTGTAACAAGTAAACTTTTTCATAACCAACTGTGAGAAGTTGACCCATCTTCATAATTAACATAATTACTAAAGTAGGAGCCATTCCAGGAAAAGTAACATACTTGACTTGCTGGAATTTATTAGCTCCATCAATTTTAGCAGCTTCATAATTAGTAGGTGATATACCTAAAATTGCAGCAAAATAAACAATTGAACCATATCCAGCATCTGACCAGATACCAGAGACTGTATAAATTGATCTAAATGCCATTGGTTGAAAAAGCACATCTTTAACACCCATGTTTTCAAAAATAGATGCGAGTGGACCAGCAGCTGATGAAGGAGAACTCGATTGAAGAAGCATACCAATAAGATTTGTCATAACAACAACCGAAATAAATTTAGGTAAGTAAGAAAATACTTGAGCAACACCTCGATACCATTTTAAGCGAATTTCAGAGAAGAATAATGCTAATATGATAGGGAATGGAAAACCAAATAATAATCCATAAAATGATAATAAGAAAGTATTTCTAAAAGCCGTCCAGAAAGCAGGCAATTTAAATAAATAAATAAATGAATCAAATCCAATGAAATCAGAAGTGAAAGTACCACCACCAAAGGATGAATCAATTTGTAAATATTTAAAAGATGAAATCATTGAAAGTATTGGCATATACTTCCAAGCAACTAAAAAGAAGAATAATGGAAAGAACATCAAATATAGACGCCAGTCAGAAAGAATAGTTCTAAATTTATCTTTCCAATAGCCGCGTTCCATTTCCTGGATTTCTTCTTCGCTAGCTTTAGGTAGTTGTTTACTTACTTCCATGTTTTTTAGCCTCCTTATCTAGACGATATTTTTTTAATTCTCTATTTTCTTTATCAAAAATAGAGTCACGATTTTCGCTATGTTTACGATATTCTTCTAAATTTCTTAAATCTTCATTTGATAAAATACCACCATCAAGCAAGGCAGCTTCATTGACAATATCATTTCTATTTGCAATCTCATCAACACATATTTCATCGTTTTTAGAAACAATCATCTGTCCTGTTAGTTTTGAAGATAATTCATTCATTTCTAATAAATATGTATTCATATCAGTGACTAAATCTTTTTGTTTTAAAGCAATAAAGAATATAGCAGCTCCAAATACAATATTGATTAAATCAAAAGCAAAATTATTGAGTAGTATCAAATTGAATTCAACCGTACCTATTTGACAAATAGATCGAAGAATTTCAACTGCAATATAAGAAAGAAAATAATAAGCAAACATCATCGGATATGATTGCTTCATTTTTTTCTTATCATTCTTAATGAAGAATAATAATCCAACAGCAATTGCCATATTTCCAATACTTTGTGATAGATACAAACCAGTGGTTACATTTTGACCGATAAAATTTCTAGTTAAAACTGAAACAAGACCAGCAACTGGTGCAACAATAAGTCCATAATAGTCCCACCTAAAAACAGCAATAATGCCTAAGACAACAGCAAATGACAAAGTATAAATTTGTTGAAGGGAATACTTTCCTATATCAACTTTGAAATAGTTAAAAGCAACCACATTAATAATTTCAATGACTGAGGCGATTAAAGTAAAGATGAAAACATCTAATAGACGATATGTTTGTTTTGACATAAATAAAAATAAAAATAAGCTGTAACCGCTTATAAATAATATAACACACTTTTTTAAAATAGTTTTTACCTTGTATACAAGTTTATAAAAGATGACGATTTTATCGATGTTTTAATCAAAAAAAAAGATAAAAATTAACTTGACAAATTTTTAGATGAAACCACTTTCTTATTAAATTAAAGCCCTGATGATATTTTTTGCATGCTCAATTTTATCTTCTTTGACACCTTCAAATATTAAAGTCACATCATCTAAATATTTTTTTATACATGAAATCATAAAATTATAATCAAATTCACCTTCACCAACTGGAAGCTGCACAAGTTTATTATCAACAACTTTAGCATCTTTAATATGAATAACTTTGATTTTGTTTCCAAGAGTCTTTAAAGCCTCTTCAAATATTTCATTTCTATTATCAAAATTTCCTTCATATAAAAGATTAAATAAATCAATAGTTGCAAATACATTATCTGAATTTAATTCAGATAAAAGCCTTGCATGTCTTTTTACATTATTGATGACATGTCCATACGCGGATTCAATTATCATTTTAGAATCAATACTTTCAGCATAATCTTTTAAATCCATAAAAACTTTTTTAGTTTCTTGATATCCTTCTTCAGTAATATTTTTAGGATGAAAAATCCAAGGTGAATCATTATAAGAACCAGTTTCAGATCCAACATAAGGTAAATTTTTAAATTTATGTGAAATCAAAAGATTTTTTTTAAAATTATCAATTCCTTTCAATACAACGTTTCTATCTGAATGAACGGGATTAAAATACGCACCGAGCATTTTAACTTCGATATTGTTCTTATCTAATTTGAAAGAAACATCATTTACAAATTCATCATCATATGAATAATCTTTAAACGTTTTATTAAAAACCAGCTGGACATTTTTAAACTGGTATTCATTCATTTTTAAAATAAAGTCATCAACACTACAATTATTGATCAAATCATGACACCTGACTCCGATATTAATTTCCATACTTATATACCTCTTTTTGAAAGTTACATATATAATTATATATTGTTTTTAGGAGCATTTATCATGATAAATAAAACTAAATATGACTATAAAGTAACTTCATATCAAGAACTTATAAATTTATGTAGTCAAATAAGAAATAGATATAAAAAGAAAAAATTTACTATTCTTATTGATGATGATAAAGAGGAAATTGGAAATTACAAATTTCCATTCTCTAATTTCCATATCATCAATAAAAATCATATTTTATCAAGTAATTTATATGCAAAAATGAAAGACGAAAATGGTGATGAACTAACAACATGGAAAACAGCAGCCTTAAAGATAACTGGTTCAAATAACATATTTGAAAATTTAATAGTTAAAAATATTGCAGGTGATAGCGAAATTAAAGGACAGGAAGTTGCTTTAGCAGTATATGGAAGCAATAATTTATTTAATAGAGTTTATCTTGAATCAATGCAAGATACATTATTTGTTGGTCCTTTACCTGATGATTTATCAACAAGATATATTGATTTTTTAGACGAAGATGAAAGATATTATGAAGGTAACTCCATCAATTATTTTAATAATTCAGAAATTAAAGGAAGCATTGATTTTATTTTTGGAGCAGGTAAAGCAATTTTTAATAAATGTAATTTAGTAACTGTTAAAGATAAAAGAAGAGAATCATACGTTGTAGCACCATCTCATTCATTGAAGGATGACTTCGGTTACTTTTTTAATGAATGTCACTTTAAACACGATAAAAATGTTGATGAAAATTCCACATTTCTGGCAAGACCATGGAGAGATTATGGAAAAGCAGTTTTTAATAACTGCATTTATTCTAAACATATTAATCCACTGCTTTTTCATGATTGGAGTGATGTAAATAGAATCAGAACATGTCGTTTTTTATCATTTCCATATAAAAAAGGAAGTGTATCATGGATGAAAAATAAAGAAAAAGATGCACTTCCTGCTTACTATTTAACTGAACTGAGAAAATTAATAAATTTTATCAACATCAATATCAATGTAATTTGATGAATTTTCATATTCAAGGAATTTGATCGTTTTTAATAATTTACAATCTGTTAGAAGGTATCCTAATTCCAATTTTGATACAACTTTTTTAAAAGCAGCAACTGTCATATTGATAGTCAAATCTTGTAAACAATTTGCACGAGTAAATATATTTTGTGTGCTTGAAGAAATATTTAACCTAACATTACTTAAATCAGGTAAAACCAATTTTTTTAGTGGGGTATTTGAAATAAAATTATAGTTGATACTTTTTACTGATGCTGGAATAGTAAGTGATGTAATTCCCGTAGAGTATAGTGAATTATACCATAAATCTGTCAATGTATTTGGTAGCAAAATTTCTTTTATATCATATCTATTTAAAAATGACAGATTTTCAATAATTTCAATGCTACTTTGACTTAAATCAGCTTTATTTATACTATCAGGTTTTAAATCAATTGTGTAATTAGAAAAGCCCCATGTTCTAGTTCTCTTAATAGATTGAGAAAAATTAAAATCAGTTACATTCATATAAGTTGTGCGAGCAATTTGAGAGGCAGTAGTATGACTATAACTATCATTAGTTGCTAAGAATAATTCATTATCTTTTTTTTGAAATATGTTATCTTTATATGAATTAGAATAGTAAACAGTATTATTTTTATCTACTTCAAGAGTTTTTAAATTATTACAGTAGCTAAATGAATCATAACTGACGTCATTAAGGGATGCAGGGAAATAAACATTTTCAATATTCGTACATGAAAATGCACAATCCTTAATAGTTACAGCATCTTCTGGAACACTTGCATTATTAGCAGCTAAATATACAGCTTTTTTATCAATAGTATATAAGCAATTATTTTTAACTGCATATTTAGGATTACCTTCCTCAACGGTTATTTTTTCAAGTGCTGATTTAGAAATATCCGTATCAATAAACATACCTTGTCTACCTTCTTCAACAAAGCTTTTAGGAATATGAATTGATTTAACAAATAATAATGCTCTTGCAAAGAAATTATAACCGACTCCACTCGTATCAACGCCAACAACACCTTCAGGAATAACAACATCTTTTCCAAGCATTTTGTATAATCGGAGAACGCCATTAGTTTTTGTTAAAATACATGTGCTTCCTTCGACACTAGCATATTTACTATTTTGTGGATCAACTGTTACTTTTTCAAGATTATATAAACCAGTAAATGTAGCATCGGAAGTATTAGTGATATTTTCTAATGTCATGTTTTTTGTAATATGTAGCTCTGTTACATTGCCTTGAGTAAAAGTATTTTGTACAAACTTAGTCACCGTATCTGGTATCACTCCATTTTTAAAAATATCACTAATTTTAGTTTCATCTTTACTCAGCCAGCAGTTACTACCTTTCGGAGATGAATAATATGGATTCTTTTCATCTATTTGAAAATCAATTAAATCATCACAGTGATAAAAATAAGTACCATATGAGCTGACACCTTTAGGCAATTTAATACTTGTTACGTTTGAATAAAAAAATGCATATGATTGAATTGTTGTCACAGTATCAGGAATGATAGATGTTTTAATTCCTTTAACAAGTGTCTTTTCATCTTTTGAAACAATACAATTACTTATAGCACTATACATTGGATTATCATTATCAATCTCAATTGTTTCTAAATTTGGACAATTTGCAAAATTTATTGAGCGAATGGAAATTACAGTTTTTGGAATATATATTTTTTTTAAATTTGGTAAATTATTTATTGCATTACTTGAAATTGAAACAACCTCATTACCATCAATATATGAAGGAATAATAAGCTCTTTTATATTTTTAGTTTCAATATCATTAATAGTTACTAATCCGTTACTATCGCTGTAGTAATTAAATACAACATCATCAATTTCTTCACTACTACTTGTAGAAGAAGAAATTGATGAACTTATTGTAGAGCTTGAATTATTTAAAGTTTTACTGCAAGATGTTAGCATAACTGCAAAAGATAAGATTGATAATAATTTAGTTTTTCTCATATAAAAAGGCTCCTTAAAATATGGCTAAATTATATACCCCCCAGTATATTGTCGAGCATTAATTAAATTGTTTTCATTTATGATGCAT
>CALBLI010000030.1 GCA_937896065.1 uncultured Caryophanales bacterium
TTTTTGCTATTTTGAAAAGAAATTAGCAAGACAGATAACAAAACCTTTCATTTATACATTTTTGGCACTTGCATTATATTTTTATGTTGGTGATTATCCATTGATATATATTGCATGTATCTTATCTGTTTTAGGTGATATATTCATGATTTTTAGAAGAAAGACACCATGCTTTATAATAGCTGGATTATGTTTTATATCCGAACATGTTTTAAATATGATAAGTCAAGCATCAATTTTATCTTATCCAATTCCTTGGTGGGCTTACCTTATCTGCTACTTATCACCATTTATAATTGGACTCATAGCATATTTAATTAAACATAAAAACCCAATCATCTTTTTAGCAGCTTTCTTTATGAGCTTTCATTTATTAAATATTGCTTTCAGTTTTATGTTAATAGGTGATAGGCAGTTCTTATATGGAACTTTGATTTACATCGGTTATCTTATCTATTTATTGTCTGATTATTTGATTTATCATTTTGTTTTTGTAAAACGAAATCAGAAAGATCATTTCTATGTTATGTTAACTTATATTATTGGTCAAACTTTAATTTTATTAACGCTTACATACGCTAGTATCAATCTTTTAAGATAATTTGTCTTAATATCAGTTAACTAAATAATATATTTTTGTTAAAATACTAGAGACTTTTAAGGTGATTATATGAAAAAAACGACTACAGAAATGACAGTTGTTATCGGTTGCTCACGTTTTGGTGCAACTATAGCCAGTCAAAATTCAAAAAGTGGTAAATACACTGCTATTATCGATATCAATCCTAAAGCATTTAGAAAATTAGATACTGATTATTCAGGCTACACAATCGAAGGAAATGCGATGGACAAAGATATCTTAGCTCAATCAAATATTGAAAAAGCTACTGAGATTGATATCATGACAAATGATGATAACACAAACATTTTTTTGGCATCACTTGTTTTACATTACTATAAAGCACCACTTATCATTGTTAGACTTCAGGATGAAAAGAAAGCAACTTTATTAGATGATTCTAGAATCAAGCTTATCTCGCCTGCTTTATTATCAATGAATAATTATTATGAAATAATTGAAAAATATAAGGAAGGTAAATAGAATATGAACATTCTAATTTGCGGTGGGCTTAAAGAAGCTAATTATGTTGTCAATGCCTTCAAAGCTTCTCATAACCATTTAGTCATCATCAATGAAAATGAAAAAATAGCTAAAAGCATTTCTGAACTCAATCATATTGATGTCATCAATTCAGATCCTACTAAAAGGTTTTCTTTTGAAGTAGCTGATGTTTTTAATTTTGATCTAGTCATTGCTTTAACTGATTCTGATGCTGATAATTTTGTTATCTGCAAGATGGCTAAAAACATCTTTCATATCAAGAAAGCAATCTGCACTGTCTCTGATCCTGAATTTGTTGAAATATTCACTAACTTGGGAATTGATACACCTATTTCAGCACCATACCTTTTAACTCAAAAGATTCAAGGAGAAAGCGATATTGAATCAATTATGTCATCTTTCTCACTTGAAAATGATAAAGTGGTTATCTCTGAGATAACTATCAAACCTGAATTTGCTTGTATCGGTGTAGCTTTAAAGGATTTGAATTTACCAATCACTGGAAATATCACCTGCATATTTAGAGAACCAACCATTGTCATTCCACGTGGTGATACTATAATTGAAAGTGGTGATCATATCTTTATTTGCTCATCACCAGAAAATCAAAATTCACTTGTCAATTTTATTAAAAGAAGAAAATAATATATGGATGATGAACCTTTAATCAATTTCAAAAAAGATAATACTGATGTAATAGTTGGTGCTAGATTAATAATTGGATATCTAGGTCTTTTTATGATGGTAGCTGGTATTATTGTATTAATACCTCTCATCACTTTGATTTATTATTACAATTGTTTTTATGCTTGGTGGTATTATCTTGTTCCAGGATGTTGTTGTTTTATAATTGGATTTCCATTATATCTTCTTATTAGAAAAAAGAATGTTGGCAAATTGAAAACAACTGAAGCGATGTTTTTAACAATCACTATCTGGGTTATTGCTATCCTTGTTAACGCCATCCCATTTTTGATTTGGGGAAGAGTTGGTGGATACAATTATTTAGAAGAAGTATCGAGCCTTGACGCATTCAAGGAGGCTGGTTTTACTGTCAGTGAAAAATCAATTACTATCTTTTCTAAAACTTATTATTATGTAAATGGTGGTAAATCTAATCCTTTCTATCATTTCACGCAATCAGTTTATGAATCAGCCTCTGGCTTTTCATCAAGTGGTTTAACACTACTTCCGACAACAATCATTGAAAATGAAACTTTAAATTATAATTTTAATTTCTTCACTTATAATGCAAATGATTTGAGTGAATTTTTACCTGGAACTGAAATCTTTCAATTCCATCGTGCTTTTATGTCCTTAATTGGTGGGGTTGGATTAGTTTTGATTTTGACATCAGCTTTATCTGATAAGTCTTCTTTTCAAATATACCTTCTTGAAGGTCACTCTGATAAATTGATGCCAAACCTTGCTAAAAGTGCTCGATCAATGTTTTTAATCTATATTATTTTCATTCTTTCTGGTACTATTTGCTATACATTTTGTGGCATGACATTCTTTGATGCTTTATGTTATTCAATGGCTGCCGTCTCAACAGGTGGATTTGCAACTCATGCTACTTCTTTAACTTTCTTTGAAATAGCATTAGGTAAAGGAAGAGCTATTGCTATTGAAATAATAACTATCATTTTGATGTTCTTAGGGGCAACTTCCTTCCTCATTCATCATTTCTTAGCAAAAAGAAAATTTAAAAAAGCAATTCTTCATTATGAAAACTTATCATTTCTTTTATTTGCTCTTTTATTTATCCCTTTGATGTCATATGGTTTATCAACACCTGGATATGATAACTATTATAATGGATTTGAAAGTTTTAGACATGGGTGTTTTGAATTTTTCTCCTTTATAACAACAACTGGTTTTTCAACAATACATAGTTATAATCAAGGTAGTATTGCCCCGATTACATATATGGTTCTTGTCATTTTGCCTTTCATTGGTGGAATGGGTGGATCAACTGCTGGTGGTATTAAACAATATCGTATCTGTGAAGACTTTATTGCTGTTAAAGAATCACTATTAAAAAAGATACGCAAACAAGAAGTAGTTCACACAACTTTTATCTATAAATATGGTGAAAAAGTACCAATCACAACAACTTCCATGCGTGAATCATTAAATTATTCAACTCTCTATGTTTTCTTTGTTTTGTTATTTACACTTATTCCTGTTTTAACAGGTTATTCATTCTCCGACTCTTTATTTGAAATCTCATCGGCTTTTGCTGGTCTTGGTGCAACAAGTGGTTTATCACTACAAGCATCAATGTCATGTCATTATGGGGTTTTATGGTCAATCATTTTATCAATGTTTTTAGGAAGACTTGAAATAGTTGTTGTTTTAGTTGTCTTCATTAAAGGTTATCAAGATTTAAGAGTTAAAAGACATCGAGTCAACGATTATATCAATTAAAACATTAATTTTAATATATTATATATAATATATTAATGATTGCTATAAATTTCACGTGAAATAGTTTAAAGATACTACTTTTTATTCTTTATTTAAGTTGTTTTCTTCTTGATCATTCAAATCTAAGTTCTTTTCTAAAATTTCTAATTTAGTACTACTTGCGATTTCATCTTTATATAATAATTTTAACAATACTGGAGTTAAGAAACTTGAAATTAAAATCAAAATAAGAGTAAATGGCATCAGTGTTTGTGAGACCAAATTATTTTCAATACCTTTTTGTGCACAGACAATCAACACTTCAGCTCTTGCCATCATACCGATACCAATTTTTAAACTATCCTTGACTTTGAACTTAGACATCAATGAGCCGAGTCCACATCCAACAACTTTTCCTAAAAGTCCAGCAAGCACCCAAGCAAATCCAAAAATTAAAAATGAAATGAAAGCTGGATCTTTAAAATCAAATTTACTTTGATACATGTTCATGGCAATTGATGCAAAAAAGATGGGTGTAAATATATATGTAGATGACATTTCTGCTTTCTGATCAATATAATTATGATCAACTGTTGATGATAAAATAAGACCAATCAAATAAGCACCTGTTATATCAGCAATATTGAAAAACTCAGCAAGATATGACCATAAAAAGCAAAGCCCTAATGAAAGAATTGGAGTTCTTACATGATGCGGATATTTTTTACCTAAATAATTGAAAAATTTTCTAATAAAAATGCCAAGTCCAAATGTTAAAGCAAAGAAAATAAGCATAAAAGTAATGATCAGTGTGATATTGATTGCAGTATTTGTAATATTAAAGTGAGCACAAATTTTAGAGACAAAATCAATACTTGTTGAAGATTCACTTCCACCTTTTGATAAAGAAATTATAAGCGATAGTAAAATTATGCCGATAATATCATCAATAATGGCTGCCGAAATGATGGCTGTTCCTACTTTTGAATCGAGTTTACCAAATTCTTTTAAGGTAGCAACTGAAATTGAAACACTTGTTGCTGATAAGATAACACCATAATATATGTCAGAATAAATAGGATTAACATTTCCTAAATATGATGTATCTAAATTACCATACACTCTGAATAAATATGCTGTCACAAAGCCGAATAATAACGGGAATATAACGCCCATCAAAGTGATTATAATAGCTTCTAAACCAATTGCTTTTACTTTCTTTAAATCTGTTTCAACACCTGCTGAAAACATGATTAAGATAACACCAATCTTAGAAAGAACTGATATGCCATCGCTGGTGTATTCATTTCCAAGTATTGGATTACCTTCAATAAATGATAGAGCACCAACTATTAATCCTGCTAGAAGAAACGCTATAACATGTGGTATTTTAATTTTATCTAATAAAATTGATAAAACCTTTGCTATTATTAAAATCAAACCTATTGGCAATAGCACCATAAATGGTTGACTGGCAATTTGACTTGCTAATGACATCTTCTATACCTCTAAAATGATAAGATCACTTTGTTAACTAGATAATAATATAATTATAAAATTAATATATATAAATGCATTAATAAATGAAAACGATTACATTATTCAAATGAAAAACCTTCTTTATATAACGATGCAAAGAAACCATTGATGCCAAGCAGTGATTTATAATCACCTTGTTCAACAATAGTACCTTCTTTAATAACGACTATCTGATCTAGCATTTTAATTTCATTTTTAGTAGAACAGATATCAATAACTATTTTATCGTTAAAATATTTTGTGATTTTCTTTCTGATATTATAAGAAGACAAACTATCAAGAGAAGCAAAAGCTTCATCAAATAAATAAACCTGACTATTTTTGATAATTGCCCTTGCTAGTGCTATTTTAGCTTTTTCACCTTTAGAAAGTGAAGAACTATCAATGACAGTATCTATTCCAGATACTAAATCATCAATCAAATCGCCTAATTCTAAATCGATTAACACATTATGTAAAAAATAATCACTGACACTATTCCCTAGGCAAATATTATTTCTTAAAGTTGTCTTATAAATATATGGATTATTATCTATCAAGGTGAAATTATCATACAAGGTTTTATAAGAAAACTTTTCAATAGGTATATCATTGATTTTAATTTTTCCACTATCAGGTTTAATATCTTTAAATAAAAACGAATAAATAATAGATTTACCAGCAGCTACTTGTCCAACTAATGCAATCTTAGTCTCTTTTTTTATCTCTAATGAGAAATTATAAATAGTTTTCTTTTTCTTATTTTTAAATTCCACATCTTCAAATTTGATTGTATCAATTTTAAAATCAATCTCTTTTCCATTTAATTCATCTTCTTTTTTATTAATTATTTCTTTTACTTTCTTTACTGATAGCCTATCTAGTAATATATCTTTGCTACTATTTACAAGTTTAGAAGCTGAAATATTTAATAAGAAAACTAAAAAACCAATCTGTAATAATGAAGAATTAGTAATCATTTTATTATTGCTTAATAAAAGTGATGAAAATAAAATGAGTGAAAAAATTGAAATGAATAGTGATAATGCAAAGATTGAACTTACAAGGTTATTTAAAAAATTATAAGTAATATAGTTTTTATTTTCTTTTCTTTCATATTTATCTATCTTTTTCATTCTTAAATTTATTGAATTAGTATCTTTAAATAAGTAAGAATTTAGATAAGAATCATATTTATAAGTGATATTTTTATTCTCACTAGAATCAATTTTCTTTTTTGTTTTTAAAAGTGACCATAATAATAAAATAGTGATAATGATAAGTATAGGTGAAAAAGCAATTGATGAAACAAAAAGTAGAGGCTCTAATATCAAGGCAATAACTATAATAAATAAACTCATCAGCATTTCTCTAAATAAGGAAATAAAGTTATTAGTAAAATTGTTTTCAAGCCTTACAATATCATCAAATATGATTGGAAAAAGATATATATTATCTTCTTCTTCAATTTGCTTGTATGATAATTTATCAATTTTTTCAAAAAAGCTAATTTTTATATTATAAATGAACTTAGAAACAATCAGATTTGATAAATAATGATAGAGCAAATCAAAAAGATAAGTTATTACAACAAGTAGTGAAACAAGAATCAGATAAATAACTTTATTATCACCATTAAAAAAGGAAATAACTTCATCTATAAATAAAGAACCATAATATAAAAATAAGAAATAAGTTATTGCAAATCCTATAAGACTCAAAAAGCTAAGTGCTGATATTATTTTATGTTCTTTCAGTGATTTTTTTATAGCAGTGATTAAATTGCTTTTAAAGTTAAGCTTATTAGAAGGCATAACTCACCTCTTGAACTTCTTCATTTAAAATGAATTTATAATCATCACAATTCTCTTTAAATTCATCGTAATTACCATCAAAACTGACACTGCCTTCTTTTAAATATATAATTCGATCAAAGTCTTTTAATAATTCAATTCTATTTGTAAACATGATGATAGTCTTACTTTTTGATGTTTTAAAAATTATATCATTTATGGCTTTAGCAGTTTTATAGTCAATATTATAGTAAGGCGAGTCTAAAACGATAATTTCATTTTCTCTAATCATTTGTCTAGCAATCTGCAGTTGTCTTTTATTTCCATCAGATAGAATATTACCGCTTTTAAAATTAATATCATTAATATTAGAAACTTCATAAGCATAATTCAAATTTTCTTTTGAAAAAATATTATTACCTAAGGTTATGTTGTAGTTGATATCATCATTTAAAACAATATTATTTTCATATAAAAATCCGAGCAATATATGCAGCCTAGTAGTTGGGATGTCTTTGATATTAACTCCATCAATTAATATCTTACCAGATGTTGTTTCATAGTCACGGCTGAGCAATTTGAAAATAGTAGATTTACCGCCACCACTTTTAGAAATGATTGCAACTTTTTCACCACGACTAATATTAAAACTCAAATCATTTAAAACATTTCTTTTTCTGGAAGAATATGCAAAATACACATTTTCAAATTTTATTTCACCTATACTTGTTCTACTCGCATTAGGAAGAAATGTTTCATTATCTTTATGATGATTTACTATTTTATTTAATCTTCTTGATGAATTTATATAACGTGGTATCATCCTGATGCTTTTTTCAAATGATAATAAAGCATATAAAGTCAAGAAAGCAAATAAAAGTGTTGTAATCAACATTATCTGGTTATCCCTTTCAGATGAAATAAAGAAGTACAAAAGAAAGATAACTTCAAAATAAAAAGATAAAGATAAGACAATATTGAGCATATACTCTTTATAATTCACATTATTTTTGTTTTTATAAGTCTTCAAATTAAGAGTTTTTATGCGTTTGTTTATAACATCAGTAAATTTAAACATCTTATTTGTTTTATATCCTTCTATCTTATCAAATAGAAGATATGAATATTCATCATTGCTATAGTAGATGTCTTTAGTTGCTTTAAAAGAAGTAAATAAAAGATATATCAAAAGAACTAAATATATAGATGTAAAAATTAAAATAATGTAGCCACTCACCGAATATATCTGATAACTTCTATAAATTGAAAAAGCAATAAGAACAATGGCAGTAAAGAAATTTGAAACAAACATTTCAAATGCTTTTGTCGCTTCTTTAATATCATAATTTATATCATTTAATAAAACATGAGCTGTGATATTTTCAATTTCATCTTTATTAAAGGATAATATTTTATAGTCCATCTTTCTGCTATTTAAAAGATAAAATTGCGATGAAAGCACACTAGTAAAAAAAGATATTATGATAACACAGATATATGATGAAAAAATAAGCGATAACATGATCAATAAATTCTTAGTAATATCAAAGGGAGTCGTATTTATGATGGTATTGATATTATCATTAAAATATGAAGAAGATTTGACCTTTTCCCAACCTTCTATAATGGAAGTGTTGTCAAACATTTTTAAAAATCCAGCATCATTTATATACGTTTCTGGATGCATCTTATAAATATATCTTGAATAATAAAAGATTGAATAATATGTATAATCAATTGTCGCTACAAAAAAATATGCTAGAACAACTGAAAACACTATAATTGACAATAAATAAAAAATATTTCTTTTTCTTAATTTAAATAAATTTATAATCATTTTTCACCAATAATATTTTAGCATTTTTGATAACCGCTTTTATTTATTTTATATATCATTTTAGATTATTTTTAATTAATATTATTGTGGGCTTAAATTATGGACAGTATTAATAAAGTATTTAAAAATATCACTTTTATCGATGATAAAGGAATCATCTATACTCCTTATACATCGCTTGATAAAATTTACCTCGGTGACGATTTAAAATTCGATAATATTATTATCAAAATTGGTAATAAATCTTTTTCATATAAAGACTATTCTGAGTGTTTTTTTAAACATAAAGAAAATTGTTATGTTAACATTACTTCTCTTCTTGGTTTTGTTAATCCCTTGTCTAATCCTCATATTTTAAATATTGAAGTAATAACTAATGATAAAAGTTATTTTATTTATAATTTGTATCTCTGCAACTTCTCATTTGAAAAGATGACTGGAGATAATTTATATGATGCAAGACTTATTATAAATAATGTCAAGATGGATTTAAATTCTAGCCAACTTAAAAATTACTCTTTTAAAATGACTATTGATGATAAAATAATCAACATTTCTTTCTAATTAACATGGATAACTATCTAGATATAAATAAAGCATTGACCTACTTAAAAGCAGGTTATCATCTTTACTCATTAAACGATAAAGAAAAAGTAACTTTCTATTTAAAAAATAATACAGTAATTATCAGTTCAAATAATGTCAATTCTAAAATATCAGTCTATGATTTTAAAGCACTATATTTAAATAGTCATTTCTATATTTTAGAAAATAATGAAGAAGAAGTTGATCTATTAAAAGACAAAGAATATTATTCCTGGAGGCAATAGCATAAACTTGATTTTTTAAATTTTTATATTATAATTATTAGGTTTTAATTTGAGGTAAAAATTATGGGAAAGAAAAGATTTGAAGCTCGCGGTTTTGCCAAAGGTTGGAAAGAACGCCGTGAAAAGAAGCTTTTAAAAGAAGAAAAAGCTAAAGCAAAAAAAGTTGCTGAATCTAAATAAAAATAGGTCGTCATCTAGACGGCCTATTTTTTATTCCTTTTAATTAGGATAAATGAATACTAAATCTTCACTAGCTATATTTGATTTATCAAAATAAGTCTTTGCATCACTTGCATTATCGACTAATTTATATCCATTAACTATACCTAAGAAATTTTTTGTGATTGTATAAGATGAGATACTATAGATTGGCTTGTTAGTTAAGAATGTATCATCATTATTATCAAATGGTGTAAATCCGCCAAATTTGTTTTTAAATGCTTCAGTGAAAGTGTAATATCTATTCATGTAAGTATTTGTCGCATCACTAGCCGTTATATTTTTGCAATCAGCATTTAATAATACATGTAAGTTAATATCAATCAATCCTAAGAAAGACAAATTAGTTTTGACACTCATTTTTGATAATGGTGTCCTATCATTTTTGTTTATCATCTTCTGATGATATAAATCAATTGAAGTATCACTAAATGATAGATTCATACTTGATAATGATCCATCAAAAATATTATTTAAATTCATCTCAAGGTGGAAATAAGGATTATTTTCATCTTCAATATATTTAGTATTGCTTGAAAGAATATTTGAAAAATCATCAGTTAAGCGAGTCGATGATTTAGAATCAGCTGAGACAGTTTCATTCATAGACTTATAAATATTTCCCATGATAGTTGAACCCATTGGAAGTTGATTATCACCATCTAAAATGTAGCTCATAACATAATAGAAAATATCATCAAGAAGACTAACATCGTCAGTTTTGAAAACTTCCGAAGTTATTTTCTTACCATTATTTTTACTTTGACAAACTTCAATCTCTTTTTCTGAAACAAAGAATTCAGTCATATAGAAGCCTTTGTCGTTGACACTTTTTACTGATTTGATAGTATCATCACTATTTAAAGTGGGAGAATTATTAAATGATAAATAAGCATATGCATGTTCATCAAAAATGGTGACTCTGCAATCAATTGCTGAATTTAAATTAGCAGCAGGGATAGATAGAATTTTACCTTTGACTTTAAATGTGCCAGATAAATTAAAATAATTATTTTCCGTTGTATCAATCAAACACTTGCTGAGCATAGCAAATCCATTTAAATCAACAAAGTTGTTCTTTGTATCATCTGAATATAACATCATTGGATTAGTATTTGTTTCACTTTTAACGCTTGGATCTTCAACTTCAGATATGTCACCTAAAGAAATAGAAACCTCGATATTTTTATTTGCTAATTTACCACTCAATGTAGCTTTAGTGATTCTTGGTTTCTCACCTTTATCAAAGTAAACTGAAATATGTTGATCATTATTTTCACTACTTGCATCAACTAATTTTCCATCAAAAATTAAATCGATGCGATCAGATAAAATCTCAACTTTCTTGATATATGGATAGTCTAATAATTTAGTAAAATCTTTTGTATTTATAAAATCGATTAATCCAGCACCAGTAGCTGACGTGGTATTTGTTAACACCTTAAGGTAACGATGCAATAAATTAGTTTCACTATCAGCTAATTTAACATTATTTAAAACTTCAGATATTGTTGATGATTTTAATAAAATATGCATTTTATCATTATATTCAGCAACAAATTGACCATCTAGTGTTGAATTTTCTTCAATAGTTTGATATTTGAATCTAATTTTTTGATCAACATATTTATTGTAGTTGACTTTACTATCACTTAACAATGTATCAAGGGAAGGATGATTTATAGTTAAGCTTCCATATGCATTAGGCTTGTTTTTATCTTTATAATCAACAGCGATACCTGAGCCTGATGCTATTTCAGCAATTTTATTATTTTGGTCGTCTAAAACTTTACCTGCTAATTTTAACGAAAATTCTTTCTGATTTATTAAAGGTAATGAATAAAATGATTGAGCAAGCTTATCAGCATCGGTTATCTCACGATATAATTTTTTCTTCTCATCATTTAATAAA
This sequence comes from uncultured Caryophanales bacterium, assembly GCA_937896065.1. Taxonomy (GTDB): domain Bacteria; phylum Bacillota_I; class Bacilli_A; order RFN20; family CAG-288; genus Enterosoma. Next base: position 11,642 of record CALBLI010000030.1, read on the forward strand.
TATGATGAGTCATATTCTTCAAAATTTAATGAAAAAGAAATAGAACTGGTTTGATCAATAGTTGAACTAACTGAAATATTTTCAATTTCATTATCATTTGTATCCAGTGTTAATGTTATAGCGCCCACTTTATTTTCAAGCGAAGTATTTTTTAAAACATATGGAACATTTAATTCTAATATAAGTTTATCGGCATTTAAATTATCTTTATCAATTGAAATAAATGATTCTAGCGGTCTAAGAGAACCAGCTTTAATCTTACTTATGTCTTCTTGATATTGCTTTGATGAACTTATCTCTTTAATAATATTATTAATATTTGAAAAAGCATCATTCATTTCACCAGTTGAATTAGATGAAATAACATTCTTTATTTTATCTACTTCTGTATTTGAAATCGATTGTTTAAAAACACCATTGTTGTAATCAAAATAAATATTTTGATCCTGGTAAATAAGATTTAGATTTTGACTATTATCTTTGATTTTGGTATCAAAAGATACATAATAATTGCCATTTTGTAAACCGAGAAGTGATAAATTGTCAACCCCTTTTAAATCAGCTGATAATTTACCACTAGCTGAATAAGAAGATGATTGTGAAGAATATACAAGTGAATAATTGATGCTTGCTTGTCTTTTATCTATATAATTTAAAAGTGTCGAAAAGATTGGCACCATTCCTTGATAATCTTTATATTCACCTTCAATTGTTGAAAAATTGACACCCTCAGGGAAGGTTGGAGTCAAAGCAAAATCAAATTCATAATCTTGATATCTCATTCCTTTTAATGAGATATTAGATATTTGATTGTTATCAAAATTGATCTCAATATTGATATCATAATCGCCTAAATTGAATAATTTTGCATTGATAGTTAGTTTTAAAATAGAATTATCAAAATAAAAATCTTTGATATATCCTTTATAGACGTTCAAGTCGATATCTTTTAATTTATTTAAATCAATCTTAGATAAAACAGTGTTGAGCTGCTTTTCAATCTCTTGATACATATTTTCATTTACAGCATTAGAAATTAATGAAAATAAATCATCAATAGTTGAATTTCTGATTTTACCTTTAAATAGATCATTAACTTTTAAATATGTGGTTGAATTTTTATAATGAGCATTTATCAAATTCAAATTTTCATGTTCATTATGATGATTTAAAGAGAGTTCAAATTCACCTTTAGTTATATCTTTTAAAGCTACATTTGATAAATCAACTTTTAGATTACCATCAACTTTTGAAGATTTTAAACCAGTGGTTGAATTATTTTTGAAATCAAGTGAGAAAGCAGCATCGACTCTCTTTTCATTTAACAATTTACTAAGTGTTGTGACTATTGAATTAGTCGATGAAGAAATATCAGTATAACCACTATCATCATTTTTAAAATCAGAATCTTTTCTAGCACTCACATTGCCAGAAAGAGATAATTGAACCATATCTGAAAGATTTATCTTTCCATTTTGTCCATTATTCTCATTGATTCTTATTGATTTGATATTGAACTCTTTATCACTTTCAAGAATAAGCGAAATTCCTGAAATGACTTTACCACCTATATTCATATCATCAAAATCTAAAGTGTATGCAAAACCATCCATAGTATTACTTTCAGTAACTTTAAAGTTATCTAAAGAGATTGCTGAAGTTAAAGAAGATAGGTCAAAAGAAGCAGAACCTATACTTGGAATATTGATACCTAATCCTTTAATTAGTGAAATCAAAGAGGAGAGAGTAGGTTTTAGCTGAAGCATATACGCTTTAGAAGCATATGATACATAAGCAGTTGATGTATTTCCTTGATATGCAATATTCAAAGTCTCATCAATAGAATTGTATTTGATATTGATAGTTGCTTTTAAGGATAGTTTTTGTAAATCTGAAATATCAATTTTAACATTTGAGAGGTTAATATTTAAATCACCAGGAAAATTGATTGATGTTAGATTTAAAGTAATAGATGAAGACTCGATTTGCTTAGATGTCATCAAATTGTTTAGTGTTTTAGAAAAGTTACTTTCCTCCACAACATCTTCATTATCTTCATCTTCTTCAATATCATCAACACGTTTGAAATTATCAGCAATTTTTAATCCAAAATATACCGCAGATGATGATGCGGTTAGAGATATAATCGATGCTAAAGAATACAAAATAAACTTTTTCATACAACCCTCCTATTTGAACAATTGATATCCATTAAACTCAGTTTCACTAATGTCAGGAATTTTTACTTCTACACCTTCAAACGTTGGTGTATCACCATGATAATAATACTGAGTGAGTGTCTGAGTGGTATCAGCTGACATAAGGCCCACGTCAGCTTTATATTTATCAGTGAATACGCTTGAAATAATATTTAATTCGCTATCTAATGTAAATTCTAACTTATTTACGCTTGGATCAAATACAGGTGCTGATTTTAAACCGCCTGTCGTCTTCATTTGAACCGAATAATAACTTTCACCAGTCTTTTTTAATGAAAGTGTCACTTTGTAATTTTCACCAACCTTTTCAAGTGAACTTTTATTGATAGTTTTACTTGCAATAGCATAAATGATAATAGAGTTGACTGGGAATTTACTTGCATCATTGCTACTTTCATATTCAGTTTTTTCAAGAGATAAAAACTTATCACTTATCGGTGTCTTTTCACTATCTTTAGTACAGTAATATATGCCAGATAATAATTTTCCAAAGCGAGCTATATAGTCATCGTAATTAGCCGTCGTTGAAGAAGCGTTTGCCCAATCTTCTTTCTTGCTGCATTCATATTGAATGACTTCATTATTCATTTTGTCATAATATCTATTAGCAGTAGATACAACGCTAGATGAAGATACATTTTGGTTAAATATCACATCAGGTGTTCTAAAGGTTGCTGATTCAATATTTTGACTAACGCCCATAGCTACTGCTTGCCCTTTCCCAATGACTAATGAGTATTTAGCATTTGCAAAGTTATTAAGTGAATAATTGATGAGTTTATAAGGATTATCTTTATAATCATTTAAGATTGAATTTTTAGAAAGTGAATTCTGAATATTTTTAATATCTTGTTCAGTAGCTACTTCACCAGCTGCAAATACAATATTATCTTTTTTGGGAGTTGTGATGTTGTATAAAAAATATCCACCGACTGCACCAATTAATGCAAAAATAACTGAAAGAGTAGTAACTAAGGTAATAGTTACTATTTTCTTTTTCTTAGCACGCTTGTCGTTAAACACCTTATCTATATCTTTAATATCTTCATCTACGTTACAATCAGGCATAGTTGTAACACTACTATCTTGATTAATATCAAGATTTATTGATTCAGCAGTAGTATGTATATTTAAAGTTTCAGAATCATCTGAAATAGTGTCCGATTTATCTTTGTAATTTTTCATTACGCATATAATTTAGTGAAAATAAGACATTTACTCAATAGTTTTGTTATTAAACTATTTTTTATTTGCACTTTTTTTATTGTTATTTTTACAAATTTTGCCTTTATCTATTTAAAAAAGCCCTTTCTCAACTTATAATATAGATAAGGAGGACATACAGTATGAAATTCGAATATGTATGCAAAGAAGTAAAGTTATCAGAGTCTATGAAGAAAACTTGTGAGAACAAATTTGGTAATTTTGAACGCTATTTTAAATCTGCAGATGATAGCAAATGCGTAGTCACAATCTCACTAGTTTCTGGAGGTAAAAGCGTTGAAGCAACCATCACATCTTCTGATTTTATGCTGAGAGCTAGAGCTATTGATGAAGACTTCTATTCTGCTGTTGATTTAGTTTGTGAAAAACTTGATAAGCAAATGAGAAAGACTAAAACTCGTTTATCAAAAGGTAATAAGAAGAATTCACTTTCAAAAGATTTGCTTTTAGAGCATGTTTTAGAAAGTGATATTGATGATGATAAACTCGATATTGTCAAAAAGAAAGCATTAAATTTAGCACCAATGGATGCTGAAGAAGCTCTTACTAGAATGGACGCTTTAGGTCATTCTTTCTTCATCTATCTTGATTCTTCAACTGGTCTTGTAAATGTTATTTATGAAAGAGAAGATCACGGATACGGTGTCATTGAAGTTCATTCCTAATTAATTTCCTAGATTAATTTAGCTACCTTATAGTAATCTACTATCAGGTAGCTTTTTATTTTGATATAATTTTTATGTTGAGGTTTTAATGATTAGATTGCTTGCGACTGATTTAGATGGTACCCTTTTTTATCCTAAAAAATGTATATCTGGGCTATCACAACGAAATAAAAAATTTTTGTTATCTTTTCTTGATGCTAAAAAAGATATTATTATCGCATCTGGAAGAAACACAGGCATGTTGCACAACCTAGAAAAACTTTTAAAGCATAAATTATATTTTATGGGTTGTAATGGTTCTTTTTACATCGATAAGAATAAAAAAGAAGTCACTAACAAAAAACCTTTAGATCCTAATTTAGCTGCTAAGTTTTATTTGACTATCAAAGATAACTATTCCTTATTTTGCTGGTTTCTTTTAGATGATAGTGATAAAGTTTATTATTGTTTTGATGAAAACATACCTCATTATCTTAGAACAGTGTTTAAGGTAGGTAATTTCTTAAATGGCTTTTATCGTGAAAAAATGGTTGCTGGTGAAGATGCTCTTCTTGACTCACTTCAGCACAATGTTAATTATAAAATTATGCCTGTTTTTTCTTTTGGAAAGAAAAAACTTGATAAAACAAAAGAAACATTTTTAGCATTAAATGAAAGTTTTAAAGATGAGCTAACACTAGCTTTAACTGATGGTTCAATTGAAGTGACATCAAAAGGAGTAACAAAAGGTCAAGGCCTAACTGATTTTTGCAATGCATATAAAATTGATAAAAATGATGTTATTGTCATCGGTGATTCTTATAATGATGTTTCCATGTTTAAAACTTTTCCACATTCTTTTTGCATGTCACATGCCAGTGATGAGGTAAAAAAATATGCTAATCATATTGTCGATTATGAATATCAAATTCAAAAATATTTAGATGATGAGTCTCTTTTAAAAGATGACTATATTAAAAACATTGCATAGTTATTAATTAAAGCTTTTAAATATCACTTAAATTTCTTATAATATTAAATGTGTGTTTATTTTTTTGAGGTAAATTATGAATATTGAAGAAAGAAACGTATTGACTATAGCTACTATATCAAGAATTGTTGAAAACACTTTGTGGTATTGTCTTCCTAAAAAATCACAAAGCCCTTTTTCTAATGAAGAAAGACTAACTAGATATAAAGCATTAGTTGAATTGACTGGTGAAGATTCACCTTTCTATATCAATGCTAAAAACAATGGTGAAAGAGGTGAACATCTTCTTGAAATGATGAAATATTTTATTGAAGATTGTTACTCTGAAAAAGGAAGAATCATTACTGCTGATATTCATGGTAATGTTGTTGTCGAAGAATCTTTGATTGTTGAATTGTATTCTTCTATTGTTGAGCTTAGATCTTATCTTGAGAGTTTCTTAAAAAGCGGTATTGAATTTTTAAAGAGTAAAAATCTTGCTGAAGACTTATTTGTTAATTTAGTAAATGATGATATCAGATATTTCCATGCTTTTGCGGCTAAAGTCGGTTCAATTCTTCTTGTAAGTAAATTCAAAGAATTAAATGAAACTGCTAAAACTTATACTCAAGTTTATTCTCAAACAAATAGCGTAGCTGATCCAAAATCCGATCCTAATTTTAATTTGAATAATGATCCATCATTTAGAATGGTTGAAAATGAATTCCACACTTTAAATCAATCATTTGTTACTGCTTTAAATACATATGGTGACGATGATCCAGAATTTAAAATATGTAGACAAAACATATATGAAGATAGCGAAATATTCACTGGCAAGAAACATACCACTGATATGAATAAATATTTTGAGATTTATACTAGTTATTTTGATAAAATATTAACTTCTTCTCAAGAAAAAGTTAATGATGAATTCTTAGCAATTGGAAAAGAAGTTACTCAATTTGAATTAAATCTTCAAAAAGAAGCTTTAAATAATCAAGAAGAAAATAAAGAAGATAGCAATGAAGAAACTGCTACAAAGGAGGAAGATAATAATGAATCCAAATAATGATGAAAATATTAAGGAAGAAGAAATTGTTGCTCAGGCTAACGATAAATTAAATGAGGTTAATTTTGAACAAGAAATAGAAGATACTAGCAAAATCAAATTTAAGTTTACCATTGCTGAAATTGTTTGGTATTCTATTTTTGGTGTCATCTTTTTGACTGGATTGATTTTAGGAATTTTAGGCTGTTATGCTTATAATATCTCTAATATTTCAAATGATCCAGTTGCTCAAGCTATGATTCAATTTTCAGTTTTTCTTAAAAGATCATCTGTTTTAGATTGGAGAATCTTTGGTTCTGAACTTATGGTTATTGCTATGGTTGGGTTTATAATTACAACCATTATTTACATGAACAAATTTGTCAAAGAAAAAGCTTCTAAGAAAAAATATAATGAAAGACTTGAAATTCTCATGAATTCAGATTTAGCTTCTTTAGATGAACAGGAAAGCTTAGAGAAGGAAAAAGAGAAACAAGCTTCTAAAGAATAAACACATATTAAAATTTTATATAAAATTAAATATCAATTTTGTTATCAAAATCCTCTGATAATTTCCATTTTTTAGTGTCAATAACTTTCATGTGAAGCTCATCACTATCTTTTAAAACTTCACCACCTTTTTCAATATAAAATTTGATTAGTGACACTTCATCTTTAGTGATTATTTCACCAGGAATCAAAATAGGTATACCAGGAGGATAAGCCATAACCGTCTCAACTGATATTTCACCAATACAATCATCAATACTGACTATTTTATATGGTGCATCAAAAGCAATCGTTGGCTTAACCAAGCTCTGTGAATACGAGAATTTGAATTTAGGGATATCAATTTTTTCATTTTCTTCATTATTTTTCGAAATATCTGTTAAAGCAATTAATAATTTATCAACATCTTCTTTTGTACTTCCTGGACCAATCAAAATCAAAATCAATGACACTTCGCCAAGTTCAACTTGAATATTGTATTTCATTCTAAGAAGTTTATATACTTCATATCCATACATGTTTAATCCAGTCACATCAATGACAATTTTTGTTAAATCAATATCATATACACCGCTTGACTTCATTTTATCAATATATGATTTATCAATAACTTTTATGCCTTTTATTTTCTTTAAATTGTCCCTTGCATAACTTGCTAATTTTAAATTATCATCAATAATCTCTTTGCCTCTTATTGCCATTTCTTTACGTGCAGCATCAAGGGAACATAAAAGAAGTGAATTAGGAGATGTTGATGAAAGCATTGAAAAAGCTTTCTTGACCTGAAAATCATCAATTCTATCACCTTGAGTTAAGATAATTGATGATTGAGTAAGACTTCCTGAGTTTTTATGAATTGATAAAGAAGATATATCAGCACCTGCATCCATTGCTGATATTGGTAGTTTATCAGAAAAAACAAAATTAGAGCCATGTGCCTCATCAACCATAACAATAATATTTTTACTGTGTGCTAATTTGACTATTTCTTTTAAATTTGATGTGATTCCATAATATGTAGGATTGATCAAAAAAATAGCTTTAGCATCAGGATTTTCATTTATTTTTTCTTCAATGGATTGAATTGTTATTCCTTCGGCAATTCCAAGTTCTTCATCGATTATTGGATTTATAAAAATAGGTACTGCTCCAGATAATATTAAAGCATTAATGACTGATTTATGAATGTTTCTTGGAAGAATAACTTTATCATGACTTTTAAGGCATGATAAAAACATAGTCAGTATTCCACCAGTTGTTCCATTGACTAAAAAATAGCATCTTGAAGCATGAAAGGCTCTACTAGCTAATTTTTCACTTTCTAAAATATAAGTTTTAGGATTATATAAATTATCAAGTCCATATGGTGCATTAACATCATAATCAAGCAAAACAGGTGATATCTTTCTTGATAAATCAGTTATAAAATGTCCGCGTTTATGTCCAGGGACATCAAAACACACCGGATTTGATTTTACATATTCAACATATGCGTCAAGGAAAGGTGTTCTTTCTTGATCTTCATCCTTATTATTCATAAATTAATACTTTTTTAATAATTCAACTTTATCAAGTTTTTCATATGGCAAATCTAAATCTGGTCTTCCAAAATGACCATAGCTTGCCAAATCTTGATACTTAAATGATGGTTTAAATAAGGAGAAATTTTTAATTATTCCACTTGGCGTAAAATCAAAAATATTCTTATCTAATAACATAGCTAGAATTTTATCATGAGAAATGGTTTCAGTACCAAATGTATTGACATTTATTGAAACAGGATCGCTTATACCGATTGCATATGAGACTTGAATTAAGCACTTTTTAGCAAGTTTAGCTGCAACTATATTTTTAGCTGCATATCTTGCCATATAACAAGCAGATCTATCAACTTTAGTTGCATCTTTTCCAGAAAATGCACCACCACCATGTGGAGCATATCCTCCATATGTATCAACAATTAATTTTCTTCCTGTAAGACCAGTATCAGCTTTAGGACCACCGATTGTAAATCTACCAGTTGGATTTATGTAATATTCAGCATCTTTATAATCAATATCAAAAGAATCTAAAACAGGTACAATGACTTCTCTTTTTACAATATCCCTTAGTCTTTCAATTTCAATTTCTTCATCATGTTGCATAGAAAAAACAACAGCATTAACTTTAGATTTATCCGATGTATAATCAATGGTTACTTGGCTTTTCATATCAGGTCTTGCAAAAGTCAAAAGACCTTCTTTTCTTTTATTAGTAGCTACTCTAACAAGTTTATGAGCAATTGAAATAGCAAGAGGCATATAATTTTCAGTTTCATCGGTTGCATAACCAAACATGATCCCTTGATCGCCTGCCCCAATATCTTTTTCTTTATTTGAGTCAACGCCTAAGGCGATATCACTAGATTGCTTAGAAATATAAGTTTCAACTTCCATTGTCTTATAATCTAAACCCTTCTTTTCATCATCATAGCCGATATCTTTAACAACATTTTTAGCAATCTTTGCATAATCAATGTGAGCATTTGTTGTTATCTCACCTGATATTATAAGCTTGTTTCTAGTTATAAGACATTCAACAGCGGTTCGACTATATTCATCTTTCTCTAAACAAGCATCTAAAATAGCATCAGAAATGCGATCACAAATTTTATCTGGATGTCCTTCTGATACTGATTCGCTGGTGAATAAATTCTTGACTTGGTTATTCATTAGAACCTCGATACTGTTTTAAAGCAGCGGCAATTTGATCAGGACATGAAGTTGGTCTAGTTCGGCAAGTAATGCCTGATAATTTGTTAATAACATCATCAACTTTCATACCTTCAATCAAGTTTTTAATGCCTTTTAAGTTACCATTGCAACCATTTTCAACTGTAAATGTTTTGATAACATCATTGTCATCAATTACAAATATCATCTTGGTTGAACAAGTTCCTTTTGGTAAGTAAGTAAATTCTTTTTCCATATATAAAATATCTCCTTGTTTATTTTTTACGTTCTTCGCAATAAGTTAGCTTACTATCTTTATTTTTACCATAATAATCTAATCCACTTAAATATTTTTTAAAATACTCAACTTGCAAGTCATCTTTGTCTTTGACTACATCATATAATTCTACTACATTTTTAAATGCTTCATTATATAAATCGATAAATGATGCTTTTTCTTCTTTACCTGTTGTTGGATCAAGCCATATATCATTTTTTAAATTTAAAACATCTTTTTCAACTTTTTTCTTAGTAACTCTCATAGCAGATAAAGAAGTATTAGTAAATATAAAAGTTCTTGCTTTACTACCAGTATTAACAAATTTAATAAATGTGTACATGTTTTTAGCACCAGATTTATAAATCTTTTGATATATCTTAATATCTTTAAAATATGTTTTTAATACTTCATACATAAATTTATTAATGATATCAAATTTTTTATCATCATTTAACAAATAATAATAAGGATAATCTTTAAAAAATCCCATATTTCTACTTTCAGCAAGTGATGCATCAATTAGCATTTCATAATGTGCATGAGCATAATGATATTTACCTTTAATTCTACCTTCTTCATTAAAGCCAGACTTATAGAGAATAAAAGGATGAGTGTAACTATCAAGCATATAGTGAGCAAATTGACCTACAATAAAAGATTTAATTGCATCTGTTTTGAATTCTTTAATAGTATTATATTTTTCACACATTATTGATAATAATTTTTCAAAATTATCTTTATGAAGTTTATTACCAGTTTTCTTTAAAGCAGTAATTAAATGGAAACCATTTCTAAAATTCAGTCCGTTATAAAATAATGGATCAGGTCCTTGACTTCCCCAAGTAAGATAGAAGAAATTGTTTTTTAAAAAACTTCTGTCTTCATATTTTAAATCTTGATTCTTTAATTGAAATAAGTCTTTAGCAAATAAATGATGAGCTAGAAAATTAGGCATATTATTTTAATTAGAAATCCACTTTAACAAGTGTACCAAATACTCCAGAAGCTAAGCCACCAACAGCATTAGATTCATCAGTATCAATGTGCATTGCTAATGCATATTTATCTGAAACACGGATAACAGTATCGCCTAAAATTGCACTTCTACCATTAGCAGAGACGATTTTAACAGCAACGATGTCACCATTTTTAACATTGAAATCTTGAGCATCTTTTTCAGTCATATGGATGTGTCTTTTAGCAATGATCATTCCTTCATCAATATCAACCTTGTTACCATTTAATGGGTTGACTAAAGTGCATGGACATGAGCCTTTAACATCACCTGATTCTCTAACAGGGACATTAGCTTTTAAACTTCTTGCTTCAGTCATTGAAATCTCAACTTGATTTTCTTTTCTGACTGGTCCTAGAATTGACAAATTCTTTAATGTGAAATCTTTATGTTCAACTTCACCAGTAACTTTGTTTTTAATGCTAGCATGATAGACAACATCTAATCTTTGATTTGAAGCAAATTGACCAGGTTGAGAAAGCATTTTCTTTACTTCAAGTTGGGCACCTTCACCAAATAATTTTTCAAGTGTTTCCTGAGTGACATGAATATGATGTGCACTAGTTTCAACTATAAACTTTTTTTCATCCATTTTTAATTACCTCACAACATAAAATTTTATCACATTATAAAATAAATATTGCATATTTATTTATATTTTTATTGCTTATCTAATATATATCAACCATGAATATTTGTTAACTTGTTTTAGAGAGCTTATCTAATCTAGTCAAGCGTATCTGAAGGATATTTAAGATTTCTATTTTTCGTGTATCCATCATAATCTCCAACACAAATAGAAAAATCATATTTTTGAAAAATTTCTTCGTTTAATTCAGCATAAATATCATCATAATATATGTATATTTCTCTATATTCCACTGATTTTAATTGAAAGCAATCCGCCATATTTGTTTCTGTTAATCGTTTAACATAACTTTCAGTATAAGTATCATAGACTCTAAAATCGCTCTTCAATTCTTTGAATTTGTAATCTTCATTCCAATTGTAAAATTTTTGCATGCGTAGCACAAAATTATAAATATCTGTATCTTGATAATGATAACTTGTTATCCTATATATAAATTTCTTATTTTCTTCATCATCAATCAAATATTCTTTATATAAAAATGATGTGTACTCCTGATCAAAATATTTTAATTGGATGGGCATTCCTTTGGGATCTGTTACAAAACAAGAAGATATCATCGTTAAAAAAGATGTTATTAATATAAATACTTTTTTAAATTTTACCACGCCCATGTTAACCACCAATACCATTTCTTATATGAGAATTCACCAATAATTGATGGGCCAATATGTCTATTCATATCATAATATACTGGTTCTCTATTCCATCCATCTATTATTTGATAAAAAATTTTGTGGCGTGTTTTATAAAACCACAAGAATGTTCTTTCTCTTTTTTCATATTTACTATATCCAACAACTATCATTGTATGTGCACCATAAGTGTCAGTTGATGTTGGCCATAATAATGGATAACCATCATCTAAATTTTTAATTAATGGGTATATATACAATTTCCAATTAAAATGAGTATTTGCCATTATTAGCATATCATATAAAGAAGCAACTTCTTGAACTAAATTGCAAGTTTTAAAAGCAGTTTGTCCTGATTCAATATTAAGTTTTTTATCATTTAAAGCATATTTTCTTATTTTTGTATATAAAATTGGGAAAGCTGTGTTGGGATTTAATTCATATTCAAATATTCCATTATCTAACTTATCAGATATATTATTATCATTTTTGTCAAAATATTTATGATATGTTTCTGTTTCTTCTACTTTTGGATTATAATAAATCGTTTCAAAATATTTAGGCAAATCTTTATTTTTATATTGAAACTGTTGCAAAATATTATAAGCTGAAACCAGCCAACAATTACCTTCGGAACTTGTAAGTCCTTCATTATTATGTTGTAAATAGCATGATAAGTCGCTTTGATTCAAAATATTTTTCCTAGTATTTTCAAAACTTTTACACAAGCTCCAACCATCACCATAATAATCATAAACATATTTATCTAAATCAGTTATAGTACTAGATCCGGAATGTGTTTGCCCATCATAAATTTTATTTCTATATGTTTGATTAATTAAATTATCGCTAATTATGTCTTCACTTGTTGGAACAGCTTCATTTTTATTATTAATATAGTAATAATTATTATTTGTATAAACATGCTTGCAATTTAAATCAATGTCATAATAAGGCGACTTCCCTACTATCTTAAAATCTAAAAATTCATAATTATCAATAAGAAGAGCATAACCATTATCTTTATCAAAATCAATGAATATTCCTTTTTGATTATCACCATCAACATTTACTAATATATCAAAATGATTTTCAACATATGATGCATTAAAATAACTATCATCAGTGACTGTCTTATTATATTCATTTACAAAATATAAAAAATTATTATCAATATAATTAAAAACACTATCACAATCAGGATTTAAATAAGATTGGACATTATTTTTATCAATTTTTATATTTGTTTGGCTAGATAAAAGAGAAATAAATATCTCTAATAAAGAGAATGAATATGAGCAAGTAAATCTAGCTAACTTTTTCATATGTAACCTCTATTTAAAGTATATATTTTCAACAATAAAAATACAAGGTTAAAATTTAAGTATTAAGCCAAGCCAGTTTATTTTTAAATCTAGCAATATCTTCAACCTTAAGTATTTAAAATTAATCTTTCTTATCTTTTTCTTCGCGTTCTTTTCTAATTTTTTCAAGTTCAGCACTTGCAAGTTGTTCTTCTTGTAATTGTCTTAATAAATCAGAATAATCTTGTTGGACTTCATCTTGAACAAGTTCAACTTTTTTAACCTCTTCAACTTCATCCATAAGCATAACTTCAATAGATTCAGATACATCATAACTTGCTAAAGAGCAACCAGCACATGCTCCAATCATATTCACGTAGCAGATGCCAGTATCAATATCAAAACGATCTAAAACAACATTTCCACCTTCACGTGCTAAAAATGGTCTAATTTTATCTAAAACTTCATCTATTTTTTTCTCTATTTCTTTTTTATCATTTGTCATTTTTAATCACCTACAAAAAAATTATATCACATTACCTAATTACAAATTGATTTAATGTTCTAAATTGAAGTTAATAATCAATTATAAAATAAATTAATCTTTTTATTATGTTTTGTCAGTCAAAATTTGCTTGATATGTTTTCTATATATATTTTTATAGTTCTACATCATTTATATAGCTTTAGGCAATTAAAATAATGTATAAATGTTATATAATATTACTACCAAGGAGAAAAAATATGAGTTTATTAATTCAAAAAATAAATGATAACTATTCACTTAAAGGAACATCATTTCCCGTAGAGCAACCTAAAGCATATTTAGTTGCAATAACTGGTATGGATGAGCACTCCGAAAGATATGAATACTTTGCAACGAAATTAAATGAAAAAGGAATCAACGTTGATTTCTTTGACCATTTTGGTCAAGGGCAAAATGCAAACAGTGTTGAAGAGCAACAAATTTGGCCAAGTAACGCCTGGAATAATACGATGCTAGCTTTAAAACTAAAAATTGATGAATACAAAAAGACTGGTCTTCCTGTTTATTTGATGGGACATTCTATGGGATCTATTCTTGTTCAGAATTTCATTTTAAAATATCCACATGCTGTTGATAAAGTTGTTAATATGGGTGGTGTTGGACCTAGACCATCAACTTATAAATTTGCCCATTTTATTTGCAATCTTTTTTACACAAAAAAGAAAGATAAAAAAGAATCTAAATTTATGACTAAACTTCTTTTAGGAAGTAATAATAAAAAGATCAAAAACCCTAAAACTGAATTTGATTGGTTATCCCATAATCAGGAGAATGTTCAAAATTATATTAACGACCCATATTGTGGTCACTATAATACATGGGGATTCTATAAAGAATTTACTTATGGTTTATCTCAAATCAATAAAAAAGCAAACTTAAAAAGACTATCTCCAGATGAAAATATTTTAATCGTTGCTGGAGAAGATGATCCTGTCGGTTGCTATTCTAAAGGACCTTTAGCCTTAGCAAAGATGTATCAAAAATATGGTGTGAAAAAAGTAAAATGCATCATTTATCCAAATATGAGACATGAAATATTAAATGAAATTGATAAGGATACAGTTATTAGAGATATTTTAGATTTCCTTACCTTGTAATATTCTATTTCCACCATTAAAACAAATCAGTTCAAGAATGGAGATATACTCGTCAAGCGATATATCTTCTTTTTGTATCCAATAAATAAAAGATTTTGTGAAACCCTCACTATAAAAAGAATAGTAGTATTCTTTTCTTATCTGATTTATACTGTATTCTCTAGTGAGTATCAAATCTAAATAATAAGCAAATATATCCGATAAAAATTTAGAAAAATAGACAATATTTGTCTCTTTAGTAAATATAAATTTTAGTTGCTGATAATATCTTTTTATTATTTCTTTTACAACCGTGAAAAGATCATGAATTGAATGCTTGTCACTTTTAAAAACATCATCAATTTCATTTTTACAATAAGCATACATGATTTCTTTGAATTGAAAAACAACATCATCTTTACATGAAAAATGAAGATAAAAAGTTTTCCTCGCAATATTTGCTTCTTTAACAATATCTTCAATTGTTATTTTATTATAATCCGTATGCTCAAGTAGTCTAAATAGAGCAGTGATGATGCTTGTCTTAGTCTTAATAATACGACGATCAGGTTTTTTATATACACTTTTTGACATAATATGTATATTATTACACAAAAGTGTTACAATTGAAACTTGTATCTATCTTTTTTTTAACTAAAATATTTGTGTATAAAGAATAGTTATCTAATAACTATTTACGAGGTTAAAAATGAATAATGATTATTTAATTGTTGTTGATGCAAGTTGCGACTATCCTAAAGAAGAATTATTGAAAAATAATATCAAAGTCATTCCAATGGAATATTCCTTAAATGATAAGATGCTAGTTGATAATGGCTTTGTTGATGATAAAGAATTGTATGCTTTATATAATTCTCAAAGAAATAATGATACAACTAAAACCAGTCAAATCACTCCTTTCATTTATCAAGATTTCTTTAAAAAGATATTAGATGAAGGTAAATCAGTTTTATATATTTGCCTATCTAGTGGCTTAAGTGGAACCTATAACTCTTCACTAAATATTTCTAAACAACTAAATGAAGAATATAAAGATAAAAATGTTAAAATCATGTCACTTGATTCTTTGCAAGCAACATGCGGAGAAAATCTCATCATCGAAAGAGCAAGTAAAAATCTTAGTGATGGTAAATCAATTGATGATAACTATAATGATTTAAAAGATAGTATCAAAAATATTCACACCTATTTTGTAGTCCCTGATTTAGATTATCTTAAACGTGGTGGTAGAATATCACCACTTTCTGCAACATTTGGTAAAATGTTAAAGATTAGACCTGTTTTAAAAATTGATGAAATAGGCAAACTGCAAACAATTGATAAAATACGTGGTGATAAAAAAGCACTAGAGCATTTATATTCATTATTCAAATCACATTTTGATGAAAAACTGACTAAATCTGTTTGGTTAGTTCACTCTGATGCACCTGATAAAATAAGTGAGCTTGAAAAGATGATCAAAGCCGATTATCCAAGTATTGAAGTGCATGTAACTTTAGAATCACCCATCATTGCTGCTCATACCGGTCCTGATTTCTTTGCAATAACTAGTTATGGTAAATAAAACAAGTAACTAATTTGGTTATATAATCAAATTAGTTGCTCTCATTTTTATATTTATGTCACTATTTTAGTGATATAATTTTTACTTGTTATGAATAAAAAAGAAATTAAAGAATTAAAACAGCAATATGATCAATTATATTTTGATTATGTCAAAAATAAAAATTTGATCAAAGATGAAAAACATCTTGAACTCGAAGAGTTAAAAGATCAATATAAGTTAGATAGATTGACTTTAAAAAATCCTCTTAAAGCTTCTAAATTTCAATTGAAACTCGATAAAAAACGTGAGAATAGAATTAAAAATGAGCCACCAAAAAGAGGTGTTTTAGAAGAGATTGGTAACTCAGTTACCCATGGTGTTGGTGCTATAATTGGTCTTGCTTTTTTAATTCTGATGTTACAAATATCTGATACTTCTCTCAAGCTTGTTGCAAGCAGTATTTATGGAATTTGTTTTATTCTTCAAATGTTATTTTCTTGTCTATATCATTCTTTTAGAAGTGGAAGCACTGTTAAAAGAGTCTTTCGTCGGTTTGACTATTCAACTATATATTTGCAGTTAGCTGGAACATTTACTCCACTTTTATTAGTATACACACCAATTAGAATGGGATATACTTGGGTGGGAATAACATTATGCATAATTCAATGGGCACTTGTTATAACAGGTATTACTTTTGTAGCTGTTTTTGGGCCCGGAAGAATCAGATGGTTGCATTACACTCTCTATTTTGTTTTGGGTTGGTCAGCTTTAGTATTTTTACCTTATTGGGTAATAAATAAAGACTATTGGCTGCTTTTCTATATTCTTCTTGGCGGAGTTATTTATTCACTTGGAATGATTCCTTTTGCCGTTTTTAGAAAGAAAAAAGTTGCTCACTTCATTTGGCATTTTGTTGTTTTAGCGGGTGCTATTGTTCAATTTCTTGGAATCTATTTATGTGTTCTTCCAATGTAGAAGATAATTTTTAATCCTTTTGTAAAAAACTATTTAATCTTTCATTTGTACTTTCTTCAAATATATATTTGGGAGTTCCTTCTTCAACAATATATCCTTTATCCATGAAGATTACTTTATCAGACACTTCTTTAGCAAATCTCATCTCATGAGTTACAACAATCATTGTGATTTTACTATCAGCTAAATCTTTCATAACTTTTAAAACTTCATTTACCATTTCAGGGTCAAGAGCACTTGTAGGTTCATCAAAAAGTATAATATCAGGTGACATAGATAAGGCTCTTGCGATAGCAACACGCTGTTTTTGACCACCTGATATTTCTTTAATTTTATAATGAACGCGATCAAGCATGCCAACTTTCTTTAGATTTTCCATTGCAATTTTAGTAGCTTCTTCTTTATTTCTTTTTAAAACTTTTTCCTGGGCAATGACACAATTTTTTAATACATCCATATTGTTAAACAAATTAAATGACTGAAAAACCATTGTCATTTTAGAACGAATTTTGTTGACGTTGACACCTTTTTGAAGAATATCTTCATCATGGAAATAGATAGCACCTGAATCAGGTGTTTCTAAAAGATTTAAGCATCGTAATAATGTTGACTTGCCACTTCCTGATGAGCCGATGATTGTTAAGCATTCACCTTTGTCAACCGAGAAGGAAATATCTTTTAAAATTTTAACATCATCAAATGTTTTTGCTAAATGTTCGACTTCTAATACTTTCATAAATTACCTCTATATATTTTTAGTTAATATTCTTTTATTTGAATAGTGGAATAAACTATTTTTTAAAGAAAACTTTATCTTCTTTCCATCGACTTTATACGCAATATATTTTAATATAAGTGTAGTTAAGACAGTTAATACTAAATACATCAAAGCAATAATTAAATAAGTAGTTAAATAAATATAG
>CALBLI010000031.1 GCA_937896065.1 uncultured Caryophanales bacterium
TTAAAACTCGATAACCATGGGATTTTTTAAGAAATGGACTTCGGAAAATGAGATAGTTATTGACGCTTACATATATTCTACACCTTACAAACACTTTACCTACTCCAAATAATATTGAATTTGATTATGCAGCTTTACTAAGATGGTCTAAGTCATTACCCGAAAAAATAAAAACTAAAAACAGCATCAACGTTACTGACACTTATAATAGTTATTCGGCTTCTCTTCCTGCCTTATCATCCATTGTGTGTAATGGTAACAAATACTGCACTTCAGTATTACCACAATGCTTATAAATTACAGCCAATTCATCAGTTGCATCTTTACTTGCATATTCAACCCCCCGATAAATTGACTCAACACCTGTGTAGCCATGTGTACCATAACTATCCAATAATCCAATACGGTTTCCATATAAAATACTTTTTGTATAATTACCATAAGTAAATAAACTAACATACTTATATACCATAAATCTATTACGCACATATAGGTTATTAAGATTTTGATTTTGTTGAGTATCAATAAAGTATTGTTTCCAAATCTTTAATGGATGAGATGCACCCATTGTATTGTCCGTTGCAGACGCCGAATTAGTATATTCATGAGCCGTACCTTTGTTTGCAAGACCAAATGCACCTGATGATAAAAAGTTGAATGCACCAATAATATCAATATATTTTGTATGAGTTGTCTTAGTACCATCAGCAGCTTCTGTTTCCCATGTATCAGTTAAGGCATCTTTATTACTATAGAAAGGACTAATACCAATAACTGAAGGAGCCATAACATCGTGTTGTACCACAGTATCTGTAACTGTACCACTATCATCAGTTACACTTACTGATATATCACCACTTTGTCTACAAGCAACAAATCCTAACCAATCAACACATGAATCTGAATTTATACGTGTTTTTGCACTATCTGCTCCAGTGTTAGGATTTACTTTAGAAGGTAAATAATAATTACGAAGCAAGAATGGAGAAGTGTCCCACAAACCATTATTAAACTTTGTTTTATCAGCATTACCATAGCCATCATTATTAATAAGATCATGTTCTTGTTCATATGATGCAACTTTATTTAAATATGCTGCATATAAGATTTCACCTTTTGAAACAAGTTTTTCTATTTCTTCTTTTCCTTCTGATGTAGTAGTATCCAAAGTAGACATGTCTATATTTCTTAATTCTTTGTTATAGAACATTGCTAAAGAATCAAAATATGTATCACCAAACGTTATTGGCATATTAGTTCCATGCCAGCCACCAGTTGAGGAACTCTGATCATAAAATCTTGTATAGTATGTAACTGGGAAATAAGCAGTATGTTTAGCAAGCATAATGGCTCTCTCATTTTCAGGGATATAATAGAAACGAGTTTGACCTTCTGTTATTGAAGAAGTATCAACTTCTGTATCTGGCCCATCAGCAAAACTTTCTATATCTTCATATTTGATACCATAAGTTGAAGTCTCAACACCTGTTGTTTCGCTTACAGTATTATTCATATAGACGTTTCTTCCAATATACAGCTTATTTTCAACATATTGTCCATTAATTGTACCATCAGTGTTATCAGTTACCATTTGACCAGTCTTTGGATCACATGTATATTGAGTTACACCTGCTACAGTTGAAGCGTCTTTTAAGTAGACAGTTACAATAGGAGATAAACCACCAGCATGTTCAATTTTGAAATTTTGTTGTTCTTTAGTTAAATATGGAGTCACATATTTAAATCTAGTTTCATATAAAAACGAATATAGACGCAAGACAGCATTACTTAGTCTATTTGATATCTTCATTGTTATTTGATTCCAAATAGGAGTAGATTCATTAGTATCTCTAATCAAAAATGGAATCAATGTTTTAATAGTTACACCTATACCTGGTTTTAAATCATCTAAAATCTCTTTACCATCCTCATCAAGTGATACTTCAGCATAATTGATAGCTAATGTATTACCAGCCCAAGCAGTACCATTTGTAAGATTAGCAAATTTTCTTGAATAAGTTGTACCAGCTGCTGGATACATGTAACTTCTTAACTTATCATTAGTGAAAAACTTATCACTTGTTGCATTTTGCATGTAATTACTTGCACTTCCTAAGAAAAGAAGTTTAACATTTCTACAAGTTATATCAGCTTCTGTACTCATAGAATCATAACCGGCTTGCAAGATAAATTTATTACGGTAAATTTCATATAATGTAGCATCATCAAACTTATATTGATCATTATTATTGAAATAATATGGAACACCCATGTTATCAACAGCATTTGAATCAACAGTAGTAATATAATCAGATAAATTGTTTCCTTTTTGAGTAAAGATACCATTAGAAGAATCGTTACCTCTAATAATGAAGAAATTTCTACCTGAAATAGTAATTAATTCTTTAGCTTTATCTCCAATAGTTGCATTAAGTCCAGTAAGACCACTATTATTGAAAATGAATTCATCATATAAAGCACCTACACTTGAATCACTTATGTAATCAACTAGTGCATAAGTTTTAGTTGTACTAAGACTTTTCGTCGATATATCAGCAGACATATCATCTATAAGAACAACATAACTATGTCTTCTTATGTTATGTAATAATTCAACATTTGTTGTAGAAAGTTCACCATTTACACTCTTAATAAATAATTGAGCAAATTGAGGATGAGCTTCATAGAAAGGATCATTTTGGATAGAAGCTGTTGCATTTGTCCCAATCAACTTAAATCCATTAGTATCTTCTTCAACCATCTTTGGAGTTCCAGAATAGAAAGACATCATTGACTTATCACTTAATCCAGTAGTGTTAACTTCAGTTGAATTCAAAAGGGAATAGAATGAATTTTCTTTATAATAGATATAGTTTTTATGATATCTTAGAATATCTGTTGCAAGACCAATGTAATTAACGTAAGATTTTATCTCCTTCGTTTTATCAAAGTCATCAGCAATGCCCGCAAAATAAATAAAGTTATCACTAAACGTTAAGGAACCATCACTGCACTTATATGCTAAATCATATCCACCATTTTCAACTGTGAATGGATAGAAATAAATATCTTCCAAAACAGCTTTGTCTTCATTATAATTATTAGACTTCAAATACAGATTTAAATTGACAACCGAAATTAAACGTTTCTTATTATTTTCATCTTTAAGCACTTCATATAACTTATCGTTGTCGTTAGAATTGTTTTGTAGAGAGTAATACAAATCTACAAGGCTCTTAATATTCTCATTAGAAGGGGTATTATAACTATCTATATTAAGATATATCAATCCCATGTCATCTTCAGCTTCTACACTACTCATAGTCCAAGCAGGTTTAGCAAATAAGAATTTATTCGATGCAGCATCAATATTATCAAAAGGCATGAGTCTATTTATATTAGCTTGTGCTTCATCTGAAGTATCATAACTAATGGTCCCATTAGCGGCATCAACCTGAAGCTTTAATACTCCACTCAAAGCTTCAATATATTCATCAACAGTTCCTAAATAAGTATTTCTAAAGGTTGAGATATCAAAAGCACTTGTTCCATCATATTTGTATGGAGCTTTTATAACATTTGATTTGAATTCTTCTTGTAAATCACTTTCAAGTGAAGAAGTATCAAGAAGCAATTGTTTCATATTCACATTGACATAATAATGTGGAGTCTCACCATTATTGGTGTTAACAGCATTTACACGGTTACTATTAAAGAAGTAATCATTATATGTCTTTTCATCTTGCGAGCCATAAATTTTTCCATTAAATGATATTGAAGCTGAAGCATCTAATTGGAAATAATAAACGATACTAGAACCAAGACTATTATTTATATAGTATGCAAAATGTTTAACCTCATCTAAACCATATTTGGTTTTTTGATTTAAAATATTTGAAATAGCATCATTACCAGCAGTGAGCCTTCCAATGTAAGCAAGTTCAAGATTTTTAGAATTTATTGTAGTATTTTCATTTATGGAATCTTTAGCAAAATCTTGTCTTAAAACAGCAACTACTCTTCCTTCAGAGCCATCATAAACTTTCGTAGCTAAAACTTTAGCAGTATTAGTGTAATATGCGCCTAAACTATCACCAGTAGTATCACTTACTTTAGCATTATAAATGATTGTATCTTCACCTTTGTATAACTTGATAGATACATTATATTCATCACCTTCAACAA
Organism: uncultured Caryophanales bacterium; assembly: GCA_937896065.1. GTDB lineage: Bacteria > Bacillota_I > Bacilli_A > RFN20 > CAG-288 > Enterosoma. The sequence continues at coordinate 4,186 of CALBLI010000031.1, forward strand.
TTTTTTTATTATCAGTATCATATTTCCAACCTTTTCGTTTATAACTAAAGAATTCAGTTGGACCTTCACTTGCATTATCTGATAAATAAATATATGAAGTGTATCTAATGGTCTGAAGTGTTGAGTTAGATGTCTGCAAACACTGATATATCTCACCAGCCTTTTTGACATCATTATTCATACCATCTTTTAAATTAGTAGATAAGAAATGATCAACATCACCTAAATAGAATCCGATGAGTTTATAATCATCATCACTTGTGAAACAATAAACAAATTGATTTTTATTTCTTTGTTCAGTGATAGTATCATTTGATAAAGTATCTAAGTATTCACCAGATGTTCCTAAGAATATTCTTTGAAGAGTTGAATTCTCATCAATAATAGCTAGAGGATCATCTTCAGCATATTCTTTTAGATTCTCATTATAAATAAAGTTAATAGTTGATCCACGATATTTATCAACAGTATCTTTACCAAGATTTAAGAAGTCATTATATGTTCCTAAAAATAGATATTCAATAGACTTTGTTTGATAATTTTTAGTAGCAATAAAGCGTGAATATTTGGTATTTGTTGTATGCACTGTTCCATCACTATTGAAAACAAAATCAACGCACTTACTCTTATAATTTTCTCTTAACTTATCAGCTTTTTCTCCGCCTGCAATAAGTGTTTTTATAAAATAAGCAGCACCTGTTACACCATTAGCCTCATCATCTCCATTATAAAGATAATCTAAGGTTATACTATCTGAGCTATCAGTAAAACTCTTGTAACATGTTACAAAATTAGAATCTGAGTAACTCTCTTCAGGATCACCATTATCTGTAAAATAATTGGGATCTTCACCATATAACTTGCTTACAATGTTCTTAGAAGTTTCTAAATAGATAGCCGTCAAATTCTTAACATTAGCAATATTTTTTGAATCAACAAAAATATTTTCTTTAGCAGTATGATTTATAGTGGCCTCACCTTGTTTTTCTTCACCAACTTTGTATGGCATAGCAAGATAAAACTTATCAATCTTATAATATGGTCTATCTTTATATAATTTACTACCATCATCTTCTACTGGTAAATCTTCACTATCATCAATCTTGAGCTTATTTATTCTTTGACGTGAATAGTAAGTTCTAGCAAAACTGATAGGCGTACCTATATACATAAAGTATGGATATAGAGTCGATTTTTGATTTTCTTGTTCTGAAATTAAACCACTACCATAATCATCAGCAGTACTCGAAAATGCCATGATACTATTTTTAATTTTCAAAATATCAGTAGCATAAGTAAGAGCTTCATTCAAACCTTTATAGATAGTAATAGTTCTTGAAGTATTATTTTTAGAATAATAAAGTCGTCTAACATATTCCTCCCATGGAGTATATGAGCTACCTTTTACTTCATTTAAATATGACAAAACAGTATATGAAGAAGCAGTTGCAAATGAACGATGATTCATATTAGCATGTGTTCTTCCATCAAATCTCATATGGCTAGAATATCCAGCAAATGGATCAGCTGCTTTATCATATTCATAGGTCATACTATCAATATTTAAAGCCATAATAATTTCATTTTTAATGACAGCTAAATCCTGAACATCAACAAAAGTATCAAAATAACTTAATGAATCTGCATAATAAACGATTATTTTATCACTGCCTGCTACACCATTTGCACCGACAGTTGTTCTAGTATTTAAAAATGAATTCTCATCAATGAAATTAATTGAATTTGGAATATAATATTTAGCTGCATAAGTTACATTTTCAAAAGCACCATTATTAGCAGAATCATTGACAATAGCAGTTACTCTTCTTATTTTGATTCCATCATAATAGAAATAAGGAATATAAACTTCATTAGCTAATAGATTTGTTGTCGTATATTCTCTATTCATAAAGCCAGCAAAGCCGATCTCATTGACACTATCTAATGTGGTTGATTCATCAACTGTTGACATACCATTATCGACAATATGAGCTTTAAGTGGGTTCCCATCTTCATCTTTCAATGTGAAATTGAATAATTCACTATATGAAGATGCTGTAGAGTTACCAGCTAAATAAGTTGTAAATGCATAGAAGGTAGTAGGATCATCATAGTTACCAGTAATAGAAATTGGTGAATAATCTCCATCAAGATAATAAGAACCATTTATGACATAAACTGTTCTCAAATATGGCTTATAGGTTTTGTCATCCATTTTGTAAGTATATTTCGTGGATAAATCCCTATTAAAATTAACATTCACAGCATCAGCTTCAGTTGAACCTGGTTGGCGTTTTTTAAAGCTTCCACCATCACTAATTGTTTTGACAATATTTGGAAGTTTAATCTTGGTTCCACGATCTCCACCATTGTTTTCAAGATTACCATAAACATCATAAACAGTATTACCTGTTAAAGTCCAACTATCATTGTTATCTAAAACAATTTGATAATAACCATAATTAGTAGAAGCATTCAATTTATATTCACGCACTAAAAAGTCAGATAAAGTATTATCTGTTAACTTGACAATAGCATCCCATAAATTTTTCATACCGGTTTTATCAGCATCATTTTTATAGAAATCTAAAGCAATATTACTTATATTGATAACTTCAGTGCTTAAAGGATCAATACCTGAATTAGGATCAGTTGATACATTTCCATTAATGACTGGTTTCCAAACTTTATTATCACCATAGGTTGTATTTCCACCAGGAATTGGATCTTTAGGAGCTTCAATTGAATCACCTAAAGCAACATTTTCTCTTTTAGCAACTTTAGTAGTTGAAATAGTTGTTCCCGTATTTGTATTCTTTTCTTGAGTCACATATGTGAATTGAATAGTGAATTCTCTAGGTGTATAAACTGCAACAAAAGAAGAATCAGCTGTCTTCAAATATTCAGGAATTTCTTCACCTGGTTTATAAATAACAAGAGTTTGTTCATCTTTCCAACCAACGAATTCATATAATCTTAAATACAATTTGTAATTGTTATTTATATTACCTGCAGTCAAATTAAAATCAGTAAATGATTTGACAGTATAACTATCTTTATATTTGACATTGCTTGTTGATTCTACTGTGTCAACTGTAATAGCATTGTTTTCGTATTTTAAGATATTATATTTATAAGTGATTGTATATTCATCACCAACATATTGAGCAATAGCGATAACATCGCATGTTTGATTGAATGATATTTCATTCATATCAGTAATAAGTGCATCAGCTGGTAAAGTATTATTTCGGTAATTGTCCAAATTAAATTTATCAGCTTTATAATATTTCCAGCCTGAAAATCTGAAACCTTGTTTGGTTGGATTTCCCATTTTTGAATATGCTGCGTTATAGCTTACATTGATAACATATGGATTAGAATTATTATCTGGTAAGTAAGTAATAATGTAATTTAAAGCTTTCACTTGAGCATATAAATAAATGCCGTCAGTGTTATTAGTAGATGAATCAATATCAACAGCATTAGGATTAGTTAAAATGGTATTGGTAGTAATAACATTTCCATAATTATCTCTCCAATAATCAAATCGATAGCCTAATTCTTTAAGTTTATTATCAACATATGTTTTAAAGACAGTACCATATCCGTTTGATGAAATATTATATGCTTCACCAAAATAGGTTACGACATATTTTTCACTCTTATCATCATTGTATCCAAGAAGTGATTGTTGATCATTTGTTCTAATAAATAGACGATATTTTAAAGGTTCAAATTCAGCATATAATACATAATCAACAACACCATTTTTAGCAGTATTGGCATTTGAAATGTTCCATTTTGTTAAAGCAATACCATCTGCTTTACCAGTATCAGTCAAATAATATTTTTTAGTGCTTCCATCAGCATCTTTATAATAGTAATAATATGATTTGAATTTCTTACCTTCTCTAATAGGAGGTAAAGCTAAATTAAAATCAGCATTACCAACTACACTTTGAACAGTTGGTAGTCCTTCATTATCTGCAATATAAGAAATATTGAAGAAATCATTGATTGTTGATCTTATATAGATAATAACAACGTTATTATCAGGATTTTCTTTATCATAAACTTTATTTTTATCAGCTTCTTCTTTTTCATGAACAACTGGATCATAAATAAATGCATCGCCTTCTTTAACAACTGATCCGTTTGAATATGTAAAAACTGGTATCAAAGCTTGTGACATATTAAGACCAGCATTAGTATAAATCTCATCTTTAGTAAGCCAAGTTCTAGAATTACCAACAGATGTTAGAAGTTCACCATAAGCATTTCTATTGGGTAAAGTGAAATCAGTATTCTTACCATCCTTAACATATCTGAAAGTAACTTTGTATTCTTTTCTGACCCATTTAGCATATAAAACGATGTCTCTTTCATATGGATAACAATTAGCATTGACTGTAGGAACACTAGGATTTGGTAAGATATCATCTTTAAAATTAGTGCCTGCTTGACAATCGCTTGTAGTATACCAGCCATCAAAATAATAACCAGTACGATTAGGAGCAGTTTCTAAATCAACATTTTGATTATAAATGACATTAGATATCTTATTTAACATACCTTCAACTTTGAAAGCATAGGTAATCTTATAATTATTGTTTTTATAAACAGGATAGATATCCAAAGAATAAACTAATTCTTCATCAACTGTAGTCGATACAAATTGATCGATGAGAGAGTCACTTGTAATCAAATTTTTACCATCTAATGACCAACCTAAAAAAGTATATCCAGTAAGTGATGGTGGATATACTATTAAACCAGTTTGATTTGTTGCTTGAGGAATTTTACCACCATATGTTCCACTAACTGTTGTAAGTATTTCAATAGTTTCATCAACATTTTGTTTGCCTAATTCATTATTATGATATTTGATAGTAACATTTATTGCTTCATATCTAGCTGAGTAGACAATTGAAGTAGAACCTAAAAATTTATTCCCTTTTTCAAGTTTGACACCATCTGATGAATACCAACCTGTAAATATGTAGCCACTCTTCTTTGGTGAAACAAGTGGCATTGGTATTTCTTCACCAATTGTAATATCAAATGAGGTAAATTCGTCACCATTTTCAGGTAAGAATGTAACAGTATTTGTTGGTTTAGAATACTCCGCTTTGAAATTTAAAGCTTTAGTAGTATATTGACTATAAATTGTGTTTGAAGCAATTATTGAACCGTTAAGTGACCAGCCCAAAAAGACATAACCACCTTCAATTGTTGGATTTATAGTTGGTAAGTTATATGGTTTTCCAAATGTTTGAGTGAGTTCTCTATTACCATTTAAAGTTCCACCATTAGCATCAAAAATACCAGTTGTAGTTAAAGCTACAGTTTGCATATAAACAACATAATTAGAGCAAGAACCATCACTCGTAAGCTTCTTACTAGCATCAGAAAATTTGCTTGAAGATTCGATAGTGACTCTATTGCCATTTACATCATACATGTAAAAGCCGGCAAAGTTATATCCGCTTTTTACTAAATTATCAGTGTTGATATTATAAAATTGACCAGTAGAAGTTGCAGTGAATTTTTGATCTCCTATTCTCTCAATTGTACCAATTGAATCAGGATCAACTTCAAATCTCAAAGTATATTCTTTAAGTCTAGTAGATAAAGTAAAAACAGTATCGCCCATTATCTTATCTAATGATGAGAATTTGTTATCACTTTTCCAATAGATTTCATAATCCTTTGCATTAATATTAAGACCTGGTGCAGGAAGCGTATAATCAGATGTTGAAGGAGCCGCAACTGAAGAACCAGTTTTAACTGAAACTGTGCTTATAACAGCACCATCAGCATTTTTAAATGTGACTTTATTGGTACCAGTAGTATAAGCAGTAAGAGTGCGATAAATACTTGCTGGAAGAAGATAATGTTCAGCATTAACTTCTTGCTCAAAAGCATAGTGACCTGCTACTTCAACCGTTCCAAAATCATTATAAGCAATCTTATTATTATTTAATTTTAACAATAATGTTGGATAAGCATTATTGCTAAAAACAAACTTAAGAGTATTGCTATCAACTCTTGTGGCAGTACAAGTAACACCTCCACCGACTACAAAGGTTCCACCAAATTCTAAATTCTTTAAATAAAATCCACTAGTTTCATAATTCTTTAGATTTTCTTCAACTTCATTTCCACCTTCAGGGCGAATAGCAACTTTATCACCTTTAATTTCATAAGTTGTGTTGACAACCTTGGCAATAACATTATTGATAAAATCTAATGTATAACTCTTTTTAGTGATAGTGAAGGTGGCTTTAAAAGTCTTAGTTAAACCTTCTTGAGTACCATCCTGTAATTTATAACTAGCATAAGAATAATAAGTTCCAGGTTCAGTAGGTTTACTAGAGCCCAAAGCTTTCATATTAGAATCGTAATATGCATACGTTAAATCAGTTGCACTTTGAGGATAGTTAGTTAAAACAGGGTAATTACCAGTACTAGCATTACCTGTCCATTCAAAAGTAGTATTTTTGAAATTAGCATTGCTTTCTGAATCAACATTTTTAGGTTCAATGATAAGATAAGCATTGATAGCTTTATATCTTTCTTCATTAGTTACGTAAGACATACCCGTTGATTGATCAATTTTTTTAGTAAAGAATCTAACTTTAACAATATATTTGCCAACCTCAGTAGGTCTTACATTTTCATCTTGAGCATTCAATTGATATTGCATGCCATTGGAATCAAAACCATAATACTCATATTTGACAGCAATATCATTTTCAGAATAAAGCCCTGAGACTTCAATACTTTTTCCATTACCATCCCAAATAGTGGTTGTATTTTTAACAGTAAAAGTAAAAAGTTCATCATCTTCAATAGCCCTACCATAGATAACTCTATTGCCGGTCAATCCTTTCAAAGTAGATACAGGTATACTATATCCACTATCGGTATACCAACCAACAAATCTATGACTATCATCAAGATTAGGATCAAGTAAGTTCAAACTTTCTTCAATTGTGTAGGTTCTTGAATTTATTTGACCATGTTCAACATTAAAGTCAACGTTATAAATTATAGGGACATATTCAACGATAATATCTCCACCTGTTGCACCTTCACCAACCAAAAATCCATCTTCAGTTAAAATGTCGTTATATTTTTCATCTCTAACAACAATTTCATATCCTTCTCTTTCAACTAAATTTGATTTTTTGATGTAATTACCGAAATTTGTGTTAATAATATTTTGAGAATAGACAACTTCATTGCCATCATTATCCAAGTCATATTTTGGAATTCTAGTAATAGAATTATCTGAATTCAAACTTTCTTCATAATGTCTAACAATGTATTTGACTGTATATTGCAAAGCACCAGCTTGCAAAATTGAAATAGTGGCTGTCTTTTTATTATTTGTTCTATCAGCATCAGCTGAATTAACAATTGTGTAATTGCTTGCATCAAGTCCAGAAGCTGGATCAACTGAGAAAACAGCTCTAACTGTTTTAGAACCAACATTTATGATGGCGTTAGCATCTAAATTATCACCAGTTGTACTTGAAACTAATTCATATCTATAGGTGACTTTATCAGGAACATTAGTAGGTTCAATTATATGAATTTTACCATCTGATGGATAAGAAGTGTCCTTGAAGACAACATCTTTGATGTCAATTTCAGCTTTAGCAATAATGATTTTGCTACTCAAAGTTTTATAAGCAACCATGGTGTCTGATTTGACAATTTTACAAGTTGCAACATATTCACCAGCAGCAACTTGAACATTATTGCTATAAATAGCAGTAAAACCAGAAGGAATATCTTCTGGATTTTGTAATTTTACAGTGTATTGTGAGCCAGTATATGTGACATTCATATCAGGAAATACTAGTCTATCTAGTTTTTCACTCAATGTCTCATCAATACTTGTTGCGTCTTTAGTAATTGTGAGGTAAGCAATTTTAACAACTTCTTCATATCTTTCAGATGCTGATGTTCCGCTTGTTTTTTTAGAAAAATGAGCAACAATACGATGTGAGCCAAGTAAAATAGCACCATTATTTTCATAAGTGACAGAGATACCTGATGGAACATTTTTAGCAAAAATTGAATGTGGTTTGCCATCATATGAAACACTAGCATCCTCAAATACAACACCAGATAAATCTAGTTTTTTAACTTCCGTTGATTTAGATTCATTATCTGTGAGTTTACAACTTGAGATTGAAAAAGTGAAAAGTGAAGCGAGTAAAGCTATATGAATAAGTTTATTTTTTCTAGCCATAGTATACCCTCCTAAAAAAGACGCAATAATTGCCTATGAAATATTATATATATATTACATATATATGTCAAATAATTAGCCACTACTAAGTGAAGTAATTGCATGCAAACTTCAATTTAACAATAATAGTTTGCATTTATTAAAAATATTATGAAAAAACTTATTCATATTATAAAAGTTGCTATAGTTTCTAAAGCTTTATGAAAATAAAATATTAACTCATTTAGAGTAAAAATTTTAAAATCAAAGTTTAAAGATAATTTTATGTTTAGAAATTTTAAAAATAAATTCAATCAACTTTAATTTTACTTAAATTATTTTTTTATTTTCATCAATCTTATTTTCTCTAAATTTATTGGTCAAAAATAAATGAATAAATAAAATAACAAGACTAATATATGGCGTCAATAAGGCATAGACATCGCATTTAACACCTGATGCTATTTTAGAAGAATAATAAATGCCTACAAATTCAAAAATTATAATACAAACAAGAATAGAAGAACTTATTAAAAATCTTCTCAATTTTTTTTGATAATTTGATATAAGAACAAATAGTGAAAAAGAAAAAAGAATAGCAAATAAAGCTAAAGCTACTATAAACATTGAAACTGAATAATATAAAGAAGTTCCAGTGTCTTCTAAGTAATTAAAGGCAGAGTAACCAGAAACTAATGTTCTTTTATCCTGAATAATTGTCACATAATATGGAGCAAAATAAAGGAGCGTTGAAAGTAATGAAAATATAGATAGCATGATATAAGTTATATTCTCTTTCAATTTAAGATTAGCAATGATTTTGTTCATATTAATATCCTCTTTTTTATGCAGTTTGAATAGCAGTTTAAATAAATTTGTTTTTGCGTTATAATTTTAACATGAAAAAAGTTATAGACTATATTATTTTGCTTGTTCAAGGTTTCATCTATGGTTTATTTGAAATGATTCCTTTTTTTAGGACTGACTTTTTTAAAAAGTTTGCCCACTATAAGCTTAATGATGATGATTTAAAAAACGATCTTTTTAAAAATTGGACTTTTTATTTAGGCTCTGCAATCGGTATTATTTTCTTTTTTGCATTCCCACTATTTTATTTAAAAGAAAATTACCTATACACAATCGGATACATTTATTTAGCTATTATCATCATCAATTTCATCGCTTCCATAATTGTCGCTTTGATTAAAAAAACTAATTGGTTAAAAATGCTTATAAACTTTGCTTCTTCTGCTACTATAGTCATTATTTTATATTTTGTTAACTTGAGCGATGTTCTTGCTTTAAATAATTTTGGTGCTTATTCACTAGTCGCGTTTATGATTGCAATATTTACGTTTATTTCTTTATATTCAAATATTACAATTTCTTCATTTATAGTGTTTGTTTCAATCTATTTCCAATTTGCCGACAAATTAAATAAGTTTGCACTACTTCAGCAAATTAAATCTGAATGCGGATTTGTTTTTTTTATTCTGCTTGGTTTGATTCTTGGTTTGATTGCATTTAAATTATTTGATAATAAAATTAAAATTGATGGAAGAGAATGCAGTAGTATTCCTTTTTATATTTTAGCTTTGATTATTGTTTCACAGACTATATCAAATCATTCGCCAATACCTAGCTTAAATGAGTCTAAAATTGCAACTACGATTCTCTTTTCAACTTCGCTCATTGCCGTTATTTGTATCACTCTTGTTTTTGCTATATATGGCGTTCTATCTTATTTAAAAACAACAAAAAAGATTCAAATATTAACTGATAATATCGAATCAAATTTAGAAGACTAGCATATATATGAGATTAGATGGTTTTTTATCAAAAAATGGATTTGGTTCGCGTAAATCAGTAAAAAAATTGATCTTAAATAAAAGAGTAAAAGTTAATAGTGAAGTCATTTTGGATGTCGGATATAAAATCATTGATGGTGATGTAATTACAGTTGATGGCAATGTTATAAAAGATATATCTAATATTGTTTTGATGATCAATAAACCTGAAGGATATATATCATCACTTATTGATGAAAGGTATCCTTCTGTCATGAATCTTATTCCTGATGTATATCGAAAGACTTTAAGATTAGTTGGCAGATTAGATTATGATACAACCGGGCTTTTACTCATAACAGATAATGGCATTTTAAATCAAAGACTTACCAGTCCTAAATATCACGTTAGTAAAACTTACGAAGTAAAAGTCAATCACCTTTTGAAAAATGAGTTAATTGAAAAATTTAATCAACCAAATGACATTGGTAAAGGTGAAATAACTAAACCTGCTAAACTTGAAATCGTCGATGATTATAATGCACTTATAACTATAACTGAAGGTAAGTATCATGAGATTAAAAGATTGTTTGGCAAATACAACTATGATGTAATAAAGCTAAATAGAATTTCTTTTGGTCCACTATTTTTAAATGATTTACCATTAGGTAAGTATCGAGAGTTAACCAAAGATGAATATATAATTCTTTTAAAAGAAGTCAATTTGAATGAGGAGGACTTTATATGAGTGTAATTTGTCCTAGATGTGGTAAGGATAATATATCCTATTTTCATGATACTGTTTTTAAAACAATAGGTGCTCACTGTGAATCATGCAATCATGATTTTAATGTTGATAGTGAAGACGGCTCTTTATTAAATAACTACATTTCTACTTTTTCATCCTTTTATTATTTAAATAAAAAGGATGAAGCTAATTACAAGGAAGTATGCTTTAACTCTGACGGAATAATAACTCTGATAGAAAACAAAGAAAAAAAAGAAATATTTGATACAACATTAAATATCAAAGACTATTTAGATACTTTGCTACTTGTTTTATTTAAAAAAGTATACATTCTTGATTTCCCAGCTTCTAATATCAAAAAAGAAGAAAAGTTAGACTATATAAAGATAGAACTGAATTTTAAAGATAATAAAAAAGTAAGTTACCACTACTTTAAATTAGAACCACCATATCTACATGTCATTGATGAACTTTTTAAACCGCTTTTTATGAAGGAGCAATTATGAAAATTGAAGATGTTACTGAAATAAATTTATACAAAAGAGATGTCAAATCAATTGAAGATGTCAATTATCACTATCTTAAAATAGATGGTGATAAAGTTGAAATTGATAATGCAAATAGCATCATTAAACTTGCTAAAATAAATTCTCTTTTAAATAAATTATTAGATTTAACTGAAGCATATTTAGGTTCAGAATACCGCTGCCAATTATATGAATATAATAAAGATGATTTGATGTTAAAATTCTTTCTAGTTATCAAATTTAAAAATAAAACATATTTAGCTATAAAGGGTAATAGACCATTCAATCAGCCAAATTATAAAGAAATACTTGACATATTAACAAAATTATTCAATTTATAAGCAATAAAAAAGACTATCTAGTCACATAATGATTATAGATAGTCTTTTATTTTTAAAAACTAAATTCTTTAATAAGCTTATTGAAGCCATCTAATGCTTGCTGTTCATCGTCACCATCAAATGTAATTTTTATATTTGTATTTGGTGGGACAAAAGGCATCGCAAAAACATTCATAATAGATTTTAAATCACATTCTTCACCACTATCAAGTTTCATACTTACATGGCAGTGATAATGATTTGCTTCTTCAACAAGTTCAGCTGATGATCTAGAAGTGAGACCACCTGAATTTTTGACAGTAATAATAATTTCTTTCATAACTTTCACCACTCGATTTATTGTAGCATAAAAAGAAATCGCTTTCAATATTGAAAAGTATTTCTTTACTAAAATAATTTTAACATAATATCTTCGATACTGATTAGATATTTATTGAATATGTAATTATAATTTTTCCACTAAATAATATTTATATTGCTTTTATTTTTTAGATATTTTATTTAAAATTAATGCATATGCATAAAGAAGTATTAGCTAAACTTAAAGAAGCTTGTCTTGCTATCTTGCCAATCGTGACTGTGATGATTATTGTCAACTTTGCAATACCTGGTTTTTCAGTTGAGGCCGATGCTTCAAAATTTGGACCAGTTTTAACTTCTCTTTTAATATCAGTTGTACCACTAATTCTTGGAACCACTTTGTTTTCACTTGGTGTTGAAAAATCAATTGCTAAAATTGGTGAAATAGTCGGTGCTACTTTGACAAAAAGAAAATCAATAATTCTACTTCTTATAATTGGAGGATTACTTGGTTTTTTAGCAACTCTTGCTGAACCTGATTTGACAGTTTTAGCTTCAAGAATTGCACCTAATGGTCCAGATTGGACTTTGATTGTTGTTGCTGCAATCGGAGTTGGAATCTTCATGGTTTTAGCTATTTTAAGAGTTGTCTTTGATAAGAGAATCAAATACTGGTTAACAATTGGTTATGGTCTAATATTCACATTAGGTTGTTTAGCTGATCAAAGCTTTTTCTCAATTGCTTTTGATGCTGGTGGTGTTACAACTGGTGTTGTAACAGTGCCTTTTATTTTAGCAATGGGTATGGCTGTTGCACGAACTATGGGTGGATCAAATGCTGAAGATGATTCATTTGGCTATTCTGGTTTATGCTCAATGGGAACTGTATTACTGGTTATCATCTATTCACTCATTTTAAAAAATACTGGTGCTATAGGTTCAATTCAAAACAATCTTGTAGGTAAATTTAATGTTGCAAGCGGCACTGATGAAATGATGCATCAATTGAATAGTTATCCGGCAATAAGTGAGCTATATGTTGAAAACTTAGTTTCATCAATTAAAGATGTTGCAATATCGATGGCACCATTAATTGCGTTTTTCATTATATTCAACTTTTTCTTTAAAAATTCAAAAAAAGTTTTGATTTCTATTTTTGTTGGCTTTGCTTATACTTTTGTCGGTTTGGTTTTATTCTTCTTAGGTGCTGAATCTGGATTCATTCCTTTTGCAAGTCAATTTGGTCAGTATTTTGCAAAGCATGAATCTTCTCTTTTTATATTTATATTAGTTGCTTTCTTATTCGGTTTTATCTCAATGCTTGCTGAACCTGCAGTTAAAGTTTTAGCAACTAATGTCTCAGAAGTATCAGGTGGTGTTATTTCTGAACTTATCATTTACGTAGCTCTTTGTTTATCAACAGCAATTGCAGTCTCTTTAAATATATTCAGAATCAATTTTAATATTGAACTTGTCTATTTTGTTATTCCATTATTTATATTAGCAATCTCACTATCATATTTAACACCTGAAATATATGTTGGTATTGCAATTGATGCTGCTGGTGTTGCAACTGGAACAATGGCGTCTTGTTTTTTCCTTCCTATGATGATTGGTTTCACTGCTGTGAAATATAGTGATTCTTCCAGTTATGGTGAAATGCTCATGAGAAATGGTTTTGGCGTTGTTGGTATTATGGCAATTCTTCCTATTATTGTTTGTGAACTTGTCGGTATCCTTGCAGTAATTAAAACTAAGATCAACTATAATAAAGCAAGAAGTAAAATTAAAGAAATTGATGACTCGCAAGTCATTCATTTGCCACTTTAAGGAGAAATTATGTTTAGAAGAAAGAAAAGCATTCTCTTAAATGAATTATCAAAAAATTTAAAAAAGAATAAAGATGAACATCTTCCTCCTTTTGAAAAGAGAGAAAAAGTTCATTCTCTTCTTTTGCTTGTAACAATTGTAAGTCGAAATCAAGGTGCTTACTTTACTGATACTTTTTCAAAACATGGTGCCAGCTTATCAATCAGCATGTTTGCTCATTCAATGCCACCAGCTGATATCATATCGCTTCTTGGAAATGAATCGACAACTAAAAAAGATTTAGTTTTGACTATTGTTAGAAAAAATGAAGTCAAGGAATATCTTGACATCATAAAAAAAAGATTTAGCATATCCAAAGCAAGCAAAGGTATCGCATTTACTCTTCCTGTTTCATCTGTTTCAGGAATTGTAGTTTATAAATATTTATCCGATTACAACAAGGAGGAACGAACGATGTCAAAAGAAGAAAATAAAGAAGAAATAATTCAAAATAAAGAAAATGATTTTGAACTTATAATGGCTATAGTCAATAAAGGATTGACTGATTTAGTGATGGAGGCTGCTAGAAAAAAAGGAGCACGTGGTGGAACAATTTCCGTTGCACGTGGAACTGGTAATAGTGAACTTGCTAAATATTATGGTGTTGTCATTCAACCTGAAAAAGAAATTGTTTATATCGTTGTTAGAAAAGATATCAAAGATGATGTCATGAAAGCTATCTATGATGAAGCCGGTTTAGATAGCAAAGGTCAAGGAATCATTATATCTTTACCAATAAGCGACACTGTCGGTCTTGAAAAAGAAGTTGAAAACACAAGTGTTACTGATAATAAAGAATAACAAAATAGATTAAAAAGCAAATAAAAAATCTCACTTCAACTGAGTGAGATTTTTATTTTAATATTTTATTTTATTTGATCACATCCATATGCATATAAGGACGCAATACTTCAGGAACAGTGATACTACCATCTTCATTTTGATAATTTTCAATGATGGCAGCTGTTGTTCTTCCAACAGCTAATCCTGAACCATTCAGCATATGAACAAATTCAGTCTTACTATCTTTTGAACGTTTAAATCTGATATTCATTCTTCTAGCTTGATAGTCAGTATCATTAGAACAAGATGAAATCTCTTTATACACTGGATATTTGCTCTCATACATACCATCAACTAATTCATATTCATTATATGAAGGCATAAACACTTCTAAGTCATATGTTTTAGCAGATGAGAAGCCAACATCACCTGTTGATAAACATACACGTCTATAAGGAAGCTTTAACAATTCGAGAATAGTTTCAGCTTCTCTAGTCAGTTCTTCAAGTTCATCAAATGATGTTTCAGGAGTTGTGAATTTAACAAGTTCAACTTTTTGGAATTGATGTTGTCTTATAATTCCTCTGGTATCTCTTCCTGCTGCACCTGCTTCAGCTCTAAAGCAAGAAGAATAAGCACAGAACCATTTAGGTAAATCAGTGATATTTAATATTTCATTACGATAATAATTAGTTACAGGGACTTCAGCTGTTGGAATGAGCCAGAAAGTATCACCAGTGTTATCACTTTTATATGCTTGATCTGCAAATTTAGGAAGCTGGCCAGAACCTGTTAATGAATCAGTATTGACAAGATATGGAGGTAATACCTCTAAATATCCTCTGCTAGCATGTGTATCTAACATAAATGAGGAAATAGCTCTTTCAAGTCTAGCAAAGGCACCTAAATAGAATGTGAACCTTGAACCAGTGACTTTAGCAGCTCTATCTTGATCAAAATATCCAAGTTTATTTCCAAGTTCCCAATGCGATAATGGTTTAAAAGAAAATCTAGTAGGTTCTAAATAATATTTCTCAGGTCTATTGTAGCTATCATCACTTCCAATAGGTAAAGAATCATCAGTTAAATTAGGTGTTTCAAGTAAGATTTCATGAATTTTCTCTTCAATCTTAGCTCTTTCAATATCAAGTCTATTTATTTCTTCTTTATCAAAAGAAACTTGTGCAAGAAGTTTATCAGCTTCATCATTTAATCCTTTAGCTTTCAATGCACCAATCTGTTTAGATTGAGCATTTCTTTGAGCTTTAAGTTCATCACATTTGATAATATTATCTTTTCTTTCTTTATCAAGTGAAGTTAATTCTCTTAAATAAGAATAATCACCAGTTCTTAAATTTAATCTTCTGATAACATCATCCATGTTTTCTAAAATATATTTTATGTCTAACATATTTGTACCTCGTAAATCAATTAATAATAATCTTTTTTTATATTTATAGCAAGTATCAATAAAATAATTGTTATAACGCCTTTAAATACATTAAGATAATTTCTTCAAACTGAAGAAAAAATCTTCATAGTTATAACAAATATGAGAAGTTTTCTCATTTATAATGTCTTTCATATTGACAGTAGGGGAAGTAATAAGTGGTATTCCCCTATTTATAAAGTCTAAGATGACTGTCGGATACGATGCCATTTTTGATGTGATAAGAAGTGCTTTAACATTATAAAACATTGAAGGATATAATTCACACGGAAAATATTTATAATATTTGACATTCTTAGATAAAACTAGTCTTTCTTGAAGTGACTTGTTGATGATTTCTCTATCATTGCTATCAAAATAGAAAAACATCTTATCAGGTAGGTTTCTAACCAGCTTTTCAAATAGAAGAAACTCATTATTATCAGTGAATTTTGAAAAAGAAATGATCGCATCTTTTTCAAGCAACTGATAATTATTTTTAAAAGCATTTTTAAATTTAATATCACCTTCAGCTTCTTTGTCAATAGCATCAATTACCGTTATTTTAGTAGTGATGTTATTGGATATTAAAACATTTTTTTCAAATTCACTTAAAACCAATATTTCATCAACATTTGTGTAGAACTGATTGAAAGTAGAATTAAGAAGCAGCTGTTTATCTTTCATAATGACATCATTATCATCAATTGCTACTAAAACTTTAACTTTTTTCTTCCCACCTATTTGACTTAGTAATGCGATGTTTTTAAAGTCAGCATAAGTCAAAATATAATCAGCTTCATAAGCATTGCTGACTAATTCATCACCAATTTTAGATGCATAATTTTTTAAAAATTTTCTGATTGCGATTGAGAAATTATTTTGATTTTGAAAATCACCTACTATATATGTTTTCATTATTCTTCACTATCATCATTTTCTGAGTTTTTAATGAGTTCTTTTAAGATATTTTCGTCTTCTTTTTCTTGGACATTTTCTTCAACTGCATTTTCTTCTTTAGCTTCGTATTCTTCTTCACTTGGTTCAATGCAGCATGATGAGATGACCTCATCATCTTTTAATCTGATCATTTTGACGCCTACTGAGTTTCTTCCAGTATCTCTTACTTGAGATAAAGATGTCTTGATGGTTGTTCCTTGATCGGTGATGATGATGATATTTTCATCACCATTTACCGTTTTAACAGTGATCAAATCGCCTTTACCTTCACCAACTTTCATAGTGATAACACCTTTTGAACCACGATGAGTAACACGATATTCATCAGAAGAAGTTATCTTACCCATACCCAAACTTGATAATGAGAAGATACGATTGCCATCAATTGAAGAAACAAGTCCAACAACTTTATTATCACCGATTAGTGAAATACCTCTAACTCCTGATGCTGTTCTTCCCATTGCACGGACTTCATTTTCATCAAATGAGCAAAGTTTTCCATCACTTGATGCTAATGATATTCTAGATGTGCCATCAGTATTTTTAACATCTAATAATTCATCGCCATCATGAAGTGAAATAGCTATTTTTCCATTAGCATTGATGTTTTCAAAATCTTTAGCGAAACAGCGTTTGACAACACCTTCTTTAGTAGCAAAGAACAAATATGAGTTTTCAGAATAATCATCCATTGAGACAATTGATGAGATAGACTCGCCTTCTTTCAAATCTAGGAAGTTGACAATAGGTATACCTTTGCTGGTTCTACTTCCTTCTTGAATTTGATATCCACGTGAATGATAAACACGACCAGTATTAGTAAAGAATAATACATCCGTCTTGGTTTTGGAATGTCTTAATATCTTGACGGTGTCATCATCTTTAGTAGACATTCCTTTAACACCGACTCCGCCTCTATGTTGAATTTTAAATTCAGATGGATCAACTCGCTTAATATAACCATTTTCAGTAAGAAGAATAAGGATTTCTTTATTAGGAATCAAATCTTCATCACTTTCATCATAATCTGCATCAGAAATTTCAGTTCGACGATCATCTCCATATGTCTTCTTGATTTGTTCAAGTTCATCAATCAGTGTTTGTTTTAAATATGAATAATCATTTAAGATGAGATTATATTTCTTACAATCATCTTCTAATGCCATTTTCTCATCAACATATTTTTGATATTCAAGACCAGTAAGTCTTCTAAGTGTCATATCTAAAATAGCTTTAACTTGTTCATCATCTAAAGAGAATCTTTCTTTCAAGCGAATAGCAGCTTCATCATTGGTTTTTGATGTGCGAATAATTTTGACAGTCTCATCAATTGCATCAGTGATGGTGATAATACCATCGATGATATGAATTCTAGCTGTTGCTTTTTTGAGTAAGAAATTAGTTCTATTAGTAATAATATTCTCTTGATGCTTGATATAAATATCAATAGCTTGTCTCATGTTCAAGACTTTGGGAGTTCCATTATCAATAGCAAGCATATTGACAGCAAATGATGACTGCAAAGCAGTGTAATGGAAAAGATGATTTAAAACTAAATCAGCATTAGCATTCTTTTTTAAGATAATAGTAAATTTAGTACCCATCTTGCTTGATGAATAATCAGCGACTGATGAGATACCATCAATGACTTTTGAATCAACCAAATTGACAATTTTTTTAGCTAAATCCCTTTTATTGACCATATAAGGAAGCTCAGTGAAGACAATCTCTTGATGATTTCCTAAATCATTGATGAAATACTTACTTCTTACTTTAACAGAACCTCGACCTGTTTCAAAATAACGTCTGATTCCAGCACGACCTAAAATGATGCCACCGCAAGGAAAATCAGGACCTTTGATATAATTCATCAATTCCAAAGTTGTCATTTCAGGATTTTTGATAACCTCCTGAATACCTGTTATAGTTTCAACTAAATTATGTGGGGGGATCGATGTTGCCATACCGACGGCAATACCACTAGTCTCATTGCATAAAAGATTTGGAAATCTTGAAGGCAAGACAGTAGGTTCAGTTCCATCAGAATCATAGGTATCAATAAAAGGAACAGTATCTTTATCAATATCTTTGCACATTTCTAAAGCAAGTTTGGCAAGCCTTGCTTCTGTATATCTTTCAGCAGCTGGTTCATCACCATCAGAAGAGCCAAAGTTTCCATGCCCCTGAACAAGTGTATAACGCATAGCAAAGTCTTGAGCCATTCTACACATTGCAAGATAAATGGATGAGTTACCATGTGGATGGTATTTACC
The DNA here is from genome assembly GCA_937896065.1 of uncultured Caryophanales bacterium. GTDB lineage: Bacteria > Bacillota_I > Bacilli_A > RFN20 > CAG-288 > Enterosoma. Next base: position 23,448 of record CALBLI010000031.1, read on the forward strand.
CATGACCTCACCGGTAATACGAGCTGATTTTTTAAATGGTTTATCTGGAGTGATACCAACATTCCACATACCATAGATGATTCTTCTTTGAACAGGTTTCAAACCATCTCTAGCATCAGGAATAGCACGGCTTGTCAAAGTTGAAACAGCATAATCTAAAAATGATGATTTCATCTCAGTTTCAAATTCATCTTTGATGATACCTGAAACAATACCTTCTTGTAATCCCTCAATTGGAGCTGAAGTATCTTCTTTAGAAGATTCTTCATTTTCAATATTTTCTTCGTTTTCTAATTTATCTTCATCTAATAACATAAACAATCTCCTTTTTAAATATCAAGATTTTTAACAAATTTAGCATTTGCAGTGATGAAATCTTTTCGAGGTTCAACATTTTCACCCATCAAATCAATCAATACATCATTTGAAGCTTCAGCATCCTCGATAGTAACTTGTAGCATACGACGATGATTTTTATCCATGGTTGTTTCATTGAGTTGGTTTGGATCCATTTCACCTAAACCTTTGTATCTTTGAAGTTGATATCTGCTATTAGCTGGAAGTTTTGATTTGATATTATCTAATTCTTCGTCATTAAAAGCATAATAATGTTTTCCTTGATAAGTTAGTCTATAAAGTGGAGGCAAAGCGATATATAAATTACCATTTTCAATAAGTGGTCTCATAAAACGATAAAAGAACGTCATCAAAAGAATGCGGATATGGGAACCATCAACATCAGCATCAGTCATAATGATAACTTTATGATATTTGATTTTGGAAATATCAAAATTCTCACCTTGTCCAGCACCAATTGCAGTAACAAGATTATAGATTTCAGCATTCTTTTCAATTCTGACAGCTTGAGCCTTTTCAATATTTAAAATTTTACCTCTCAATGGCAAAATAGCTTGAGTTGTTGCATCTCTTCCTTGAACAGCTGAACCACCAGCTGAATTACCTTCAACGATAAATAATTCTCTTTCTTCAGGAAGTTTAGAAACACAATCAGTCAATTTGTCAGGCATACCACCAGATGCCGATAATTTGCCCATAGCTTGAGCTTTAGCTTTCTCAGCAGCTTTTCTTCCTTTGAAAGCTAGATTGACTCTTTCATACCATAATTTACCCTCTTTAGGATTTTCAAGTAACCAAGTTCTAAGGTAGTCACCAACAATTGATGAGACAACTTTTCTAACCTCTTCATTTCCAAGTTTATCTTTGACTTGTCCTTCATATTGAGGAGATGAATGCTTGATTGATAAAACGACGGTCAATCCTTCTAAGCAGTCTTCAGAACGATAGTTCTCATCTTTATCTTTAAGCCATTCTTTGCTTCTAAAATAATTATTCAATTCACGACCAATAGCGAGTCTAAAGCCTTCTTCATGGGTACCACCGCCAATAGTTCTGATATTATTACAAAAGGAATACATATTCATCATTGCACCTTTAGTTGGTTGAATAGCACATTCAGCAATGATAGTTGTCGTTCCTTCATTGATACCTTTAGCAGCAATTGTCGATTCGCCTCTTACATAGACAACTTTGTCAAAAACTTTATCTTTGCTTTCATTTATATAAGAGACATATTCTTCAATACCATTATCAAATTTATAATGTGATTTTAAAATATTGTCTTTATCTCTTAAATCAGTAAGTGTAATTTCAATACCGCGAGTCAAATAAGCTGTTTGTCTTAAATAATTATTGATGGTTGTAAAATCAAATGTTGTTGTCTCAGTAAAAATCAATGGGTCAGGACAAAACTCAACAGTTGTACCTGTTTTTTCAATTGGGCAAGTACCAACAACTTCTAGTGGATGAACTGTCTTTCCACCATTTCTAAATTCAATCTCATGAATCTTTCCTTCACGATAAACGGTTACTTTTACATAAGTGGATAAAGCATTGACAGCTTTTACACCAATACCATGAAGACCACCTGAAATTTTATAACCAGTTTTAGCATTGAATTTACCACCAGCATGGAGAATAGTATAAACAGTTTCAACAGTTGATAAACCTGTTTGAGCATTGATGTCGCAAGGAATACCTCTTCCATCATCTTCGACTCTTATTCTGTTGATACTAGTAAGTTCATCAGCAGGAAGAATAGTCACTTTTATGTGTTTACAATATCCTGCCATCGCTTCATCAATACCATTATCAACAGCTTCTCTTACTAAATGATGTAAACCTTTTGAAGCAGTTGTACCAATGTACATACCAGGACGTTGTCTGACAGCTTCTAAGCCTTGAAGAATTTCAATATCACTGCCAGTATATTCTTCTTTAGCTTTCAAAGCTTTTTCTTCACTATTTTCATCTAAAGAAACATGCTCAATGTGTTCTTCTGAAAAATCTTCAGCTTCTTTTTTTTCAGCTTGAATCTTCATCTCATTTGCTGGTTTAGAATTAGATTCATCTTTAGCTACTTTTTCAACCTTAGCTTTTTGTTTCTCAGTGATCAGTCTTCTTCTTTCTTCAGCCGAGATTTCATTTTTTTCTTTTTCTTCCATATTTATATTCTCCTTATTTGGTGATCTTGAATTTCAAATAAATCATAAGTTGGTAAGTCAATTTTATTAACGCCTGTGATAAATACCTGCATTTTATCATCTAAATAATTTAGAAGATTTCTTTTTTTATCATCATCTAAATCAGATAAGATATCATCAAGAAGAAAGATTGGTACTTTATTTAAAATCAGCGATTCATACTTATGAAGAGTCAATTTTAAAGCTAAAGCTCCGATTCTATTTTCTCCTTGAGATGAATAAAATGAGATATCTTTGTTATCTAGGTTCAAAATAAAGTTATCTCGATGCGGTCCAATCAGTGTCATTTTGGAGATATTTTCTCTGCTTTTATTTAAATCAAATATCTTCTTAGCACTATTTATGAATTCCTCTTTATCATCATCTAAAGGTGATGTCGTTTTATAAAGCAGTTTGACTTCTCTTTCACTTCCAAAAATTTGTGAATAGATTCGACTTATTTCTTTATTGATAAACGAAACCACTTTTCTTCTTTGATAAACAAGATAATAAGATAAATTGACAAGTTCATCTCTTAACACATCAATGACATCTTGATCATAGCCTTTGCTCAGGGCTAAATTTCTTTCTTTAAGAATTTTTTTATATCTAGATAATGAATACAGATATTTTTTATCAATCTGGCAAAGAACAATATCAAATAGTTTGCGTCTGAGAGCTGGTTCTTCTTTAAAAAGAAATACCGACTCAGGATTAAAATAGAAAGCACTAAGATACGATAATAATTCAGAAGCGTTTTTAAGCTTATTATCATCAAGATAGAAATCTTTACCATCTTTAGTTAATGAAGTAGTCAAAATATGTTTTTCTTTCTTATCTTCTAAAAGAATCGACGCTTTAGCATACTTGCTATCAAATTTAATTAAAGATCCTTGTTCAGTTTTAAGAAAACTTCTTCCTACACTGAGAAAGTAAATGGCTTCTAATATTGAGGTTTTGCCTGTACCATTTACACCATATATATAGTTTTTAAATGAATTAATTTCAATTTCTAAGTGTGAATAAGATCTATAATTGTCTAAAACTATTTTTCTGATAAACATATCAAGTAAGTTTTATCAAGATAGGTGACTTTGTCACCAGGGTATATCTTTCTTCCCCTCCTTCTTTCAAGTGACATGTTTACATAAACATCGTTTTCATTTAAAAACAACTTAGCTTCACCACCTGTAGAAATGAGGTTGAAATGTTTTAAAACCTGTCCTAATGTAATGTAACTATCATGTATTTTGAAGATGTTATTTTCACTATCACTATTCATTTATTTATCCCTTAAATATTATACCATTTTTAAGATAAAAACGCTAGCTAGATGGCATAATTAAACAAAAAAATTAAAAAAATATATCTTTATTTTTTTAATGGTTAAATATATCATTAATAAACAAATAATATCACTTAACAACTTTATTTTTATTTTAAAGTTTCTTACTTTTCTTTACATTTTTTAAACTATTTTAAAAGAGGATAAAAAAGACTACTTTTTATGAATAAATAATAAAAGAATACCTTCTTTTATACTTATTATATTATCGCTGTTTTTAACAACATTTGAGATGCCAAGTGGAGTATCTAAACTCATCTTACCCTCATAATCATATTGATAACCAACTAATCTAACATCGCTTTCATAACTGAGTGAAAGTAATGAAAATTTAACTCCAACTGTTGAAAAAACATAACTAGAATTATATTCTTTTGATAATAAAATAACTTCTTCATCATCAGAAATTAAAATAGCTTTCTTTCGTTTCTTTAAAAGATAATAAAGAATCGAATAAGAAGAAAAAGTCATATCATTTCTATTTCCTAAGCAACCATAAAATGTGAAATCGTCATATCCTTCATTTAATAAATATTTAACAATATAGAAAGTATCAGTATCATCTTTTTGAGGGTTCAATTCGATAACTTTTTTAGCATATGAGAAGTCGCTGATCTTTAATGTATCAAAATCACCAACAAGCAGATCACAGGTAATTTTATTATCATAAAAATGCATATATCCGTTATCAACAGCAACTTTATAATAATCATCATCAAAAATGATGTCATCTTCTTTAAAATAAGATGCAGCTACTATCAATACTTTCTTCATTTAAATCACCACTCCTGGCAGTTCGATCCCTTTCTTTTTAGCTTCATTATAAACTTGATTAGCTTCTTCATAATGATGATTCTTTTCTAATATTAACATCATCCCATAATATCCTTCTTTAAAATTATATTTAGCAGCATTTTGATAATATTTAAATGCAAGTTTTTCATCTTTCTTTATAATATCTCCATTATAAAGATGATTAGCATAAGCTAAATCAGCTCTTGGAAAAGATGAATCAATTATCTTGAGCAAGCAATCTAGTGCATATTTTTTATCTTTATCTAAATAAAGTAAATACAAATAATAATAACCTATTTTATTATTCTCACTTACAGCTTTCTTAGCTTCTAAAATCGCTTCATCTTCAGTCAAAAAGAAGATGCTATCATCTTTAAAATAATCATCGAGCAAAATTAAATGATTCAGTCCATCGAAATTACTTGAATTTTTGAAAATATTTAAAACATCAGTTATCTTTTCATCGCTTGAAAATGGATTAGTTGCTGTTTTTAAAAGGAGCAATAGTTTTTCTCGTTTAGATATTTCTTTTTCCATATATTATTATTTTAACATAAAAATGACCTTCTATCTTCTTGATAAAAGGTCATTTTTTATATTATCCAACGACTATATTGAATACTTGTGTAATGTTATTTACTTTGACAGTCAGTTGACATTCACCTATTGCATTAAAGGTTAATTTAGTACCATTTACTAAGCAAACACTTGGTTTAGAAGAAGTGATTGATAATAGACCACTACTTATTGCATCAGCAATTGAAGGAACGTTGCTGCCTTGTAAGACGATAGCTAAATCCAAAGTCGTACCCTTAGTATGTTTAGCTTCAATTTCAGCTTTATTGGTAACAGTAAAGTCAGAAATAACTGGTGCAGCAGTTAATGTGATATATTTACCCACTCCATATCTATCATTGCCTTCAGAATCAAATCTAGTAAATGGATTGACAAGCATACCAGCTGTGTCGGTTTCTAAAGTAGCTGATCCATAAGTAAATTTAGAATTGGCTGGTAAACCAGATAATTGTTTACCGCAATATACATCATCAAAATGAGCAATCTCAGTGCCAGCGGCATTGACAAATTTTAAATTAACAAATAATTTTTGATATTCTTCATCTAGTTCTTCTTGATAAACAGCTCTAAATGATAAGTCTTGAGTTTCACTGAAAACATATTCTTGATCTGAATAAATCTTTTGGGTTGAATCTCTTTCATTTTGCCAATATAAGAATTTATAATGTTTTGGTAAATATTCACTGTTGCCATCTGGCATTTGAACCTTACTTCCAACATAGACATCTTGTTTAGCATTTCCATTATCGTCAAAGTAAGAATAGATTTGTGATTCATTACCTTTATCTGAATTGTAATAATTGAATGTTACACGATAAGAAATAGCTTTCCATTGAGCAGTTGCAATCAAATCAGTGATTTGGTTGAATGAATTGAAGTTGATTGATTCATCAGCTGCTAATTCACCATATAATTTTTCACTAGCATTGAAGACATGTTTATATTGCCATGAAACAAAGGTGAAACCTTTTCTAGTAGGTGCTGAAAGTGGTGTAAATGGTTGACCATATGTACATGACATAATAGTAGCTACATCATCAGAAGCATCGCCTTCAACTAAGCCATCGACATCTTTACTTCTATTTAAATCAAAGGTGATTGTAAATGTCTTAGGTTTACCATAAGCAGTTAAACGAATTTCATCACCTGAATCTAAATCTTGGTTACAAATATATGAATTTAAATCAACTATTGAACCATTATCTAAGACAAATTGTGGAACACTAGCATCGAAAGCATAAGCATTTGCTGAAAATGGTAAATCACTTCCATCAACGTCATATTCCTTGCCTGGGAAGAATTGTTCATATGGATATGTAGCAAGAATTTCATTAAATTTTTGACCAAACTGAACTTCCTTACTGGTTTTAAAAGCACCATTAACATCATAATAACTTACTTTATAAGTTTTAGCTACCCAGTTAGCTCTCAAATTGATATCAGTATCAAAAGTATAAGTAAAGTCTTCTCTATAAACTGTTCCATCATCATCTAACCAACCATTTAAGATATAGCCTTTCTTAGTATAGTTTTTAGGTAAAAACACCTTGTCATTAAAATTGACAGTGACAGCTTGAGCATTAGAACCATTATTTGGTGAATAATTGATAACATATGAATTTGCAAGCCATTTAGCTTTCAAAATCAAATTCTTATAAGTTGCACCATTAACTTCAATAGTTGGTGGTAAAGAATCAGTAGTTGATACTAAAGTTTCAGTCGTGATTCTAGTTGTACCATAGAACCAACCACCGAAAGTATAACCTTTCTTCACAGGTGTTGGTAAAGTACCATATGCAACTTTGAAATTGGTTTTTCTATCGGCAATATTATTTCCTTGTGAATCTTTAGTAGTAGTCACTCCATCTTCTTCTTTAAATGATAAATAAACTTCTTCACCAGTCCATGATAAGACAGCAACAAATGATTGATGAATACCAAGTTTCTTAAATGACTTATTTACTAAGTTGTTTGTTTTAGCTAAATCCGCATCTTTATTAGAGATAATGAAATTAGTTATAGCAGCACCAGTTAAATCAAATAAAGATACCGTATATGATGTACATCCAACTGGAGCCGTAAAATCAGGAATAGTATAAGTTGCATCAAATCTAACTGTCTGTGTGATAGTAGATTCAGTTGAATCATTATTTAAAATATATGTGATATCATATTCAACTGTTTCCCACATTGCTGTTAATATGATGTTATTATTAGCACCAGTGAAGTTGACAACATTGTCTTTTGTAATTTTAGTATCACCATAATACCAACCTAAGAATTTATATGATGGTGCCTCAAGTTCAGGAGCAGCATCACTTCCAAAAGTATCAGAATAATAGACAGTCTTAGTTGATTTCCAAGCAAGAACTGTTGAGCTGTTTTTAATTGTTGGTTTATCAGGATCACTTGCTTCATTATTAGTTAAATAAGTGACAGTGATTGCCTGCTTGACCCAAACAGCTTTAAGTTCAACACGATCAGCAAATTTAACTCCATTTACCTCACTTAAAATTTCAGAAATCTTTTTAGCAGTGGTTCCAGCATAACCGACAATTAAAACACCACTACCAGAAGCATCGTATCTTATATCTGGATTAGAGCCATCAGCTTTAGGTGAAAGCTCAAGGACCTGATCTTTTAAATAAGTCCAACCTAAGAATTTGTAGCCATCTCTTGTAGGATCAGCTGGCAAATAACAAGTACCTGTTACTTGTGTTGTACCAGTTTTACCTAAGGTATCATTATAGTTCCATGTTTGAGTTATATTATCATTACCATTTCCATATAAGAAAGAAACAGTAACTTTTTTAACATCAAATTTTAAAGTGATCTTTTGATCTTTAGGACTATTTAAAATGCTATCTTTAGTGAGTTGATTTCCAAATTCATCATAATATCCGATGAAAGAATATAATGAACTATCATCTTCTTTATAATATTGACTAAAGTTTTCAATGGTTTTATCTGCAAAATCATATCCCCAAGTCACAGCTTGATCAATTTTTTTATCAGTTGCATCATATGAAGAAGTTGAAAGAGCAGTCAAATATCTTGCTTTAAATGTTCCATTGTTGATGTCTTGATAGGTTGTCGAAGTAGCCGTTTTAATTTCAGCTCTCAAAGTGACATTATAAGCATTACCTCTGATATCAGCTGTCAAGGTATGATTTCCATAAGCAAATAAATATTCATGACCATTAATAGTCTTATCATTTTTAATATATAAATCACTTCTATCAACATTAGGATCAGTTGGAATTTGTTCGAGCCAACCTAAGAATGTGAAATAATTATTGGCAGTAGCACTTTTAGTGTTTGTTGCTTTAAATGAGAAACCGTTATAAACATTTGTAGTTGTATCACCATCAGTCTTTTCATAATAGGCAGAATAGAAAGGATGATATGCTACATATGAAATAGGATCTAATTTAGTGCCATTTGTGACATTGAAATTGACAGTATATTTCTTTGGAACATATGTCAAAACAAAATTAGTATCTGCTATAACATTTTCAATATTTGATTCACCATCGATAATATGACCATCTTCATCACATGGGAACCACTTTTGATCAAAAGCAGCAAAATAATCAGCTGTAAAGAAATCGTCATTTCCAGTTGTGAATCTTAAGCCACCTTCAGCCATCATCTTTGTTCTATCGATAATAGGAGCAGAAGCAGCTGTGCCATCAGCTACAAGTCTAGTGGAACCGATTTGTTGAATTGTTCCAGTTGTTGAATTGATATAATAGAAATTGACACGATGCGAATTATTTTGATTGACAGTTAGTATTGCATCAATTGGATCTGGATCATAATAATGTTCAGGATCAGTTGCTTTAAAATAGGCAGTAGCTATTTGACTACCAACTGTTGATCTGACATTATTTACAACAGCTGAAACAGTAGCAAGAGGTTTACCATCTTTCGTTGGAATAGCACTTGTTATAGGATTGATGGTGACTTCTTCACCAGAAACAAAACCTTGAACAACATCTGGGAAAACTCTATCCTTATCAATCACGATTCTTAATTTATTGATTGTCAAATAAGAATACATGTTTTCAATCTCTTCATGAGTAGAAGGAACAGTAAAGATAGCTTCAACTAAATAATTGCCTGGTTCAACAGGGAGAGTATTAAAATGAGTATCATCCACTTGATCAGCAGGTAATGTTACATCATATGTATATAAAGTTGATGTTGAAACATTACTCTTATCAGTTGTTGTTTTATAAATATAATAAACATATTTGACTGTGACATCAGCTGGAACATTGCTTACCTCAGGATATGGTTTATAAGAAGCGTTGTAATCAAATGATGTGGCTGAAAAAACCAAATCATCATCATAACTACTTTCAACAATAGTTAAAAAAGCTGACATATCACTTGCATATTTAGTACCGACTTTATCAGTAAATTTGGCAATAACTTTATAAACACCTATTTCACTTGGTGCTTCATCAAGCTCACTTACAGTATAATCAGTTTTGCCTTCTTCTTTTGTTAATTTATAATAAGTATAATCAATATTGATATCGCTAGGTAAATTGCCTTCAACAGCTAAAGTTTTAGCCTTTCCATCGTAAACAAAGTTTTTAGAAATAAAACTCATAACTGATGTATTATTTCTAATTACATGTCCATATATAGTAATATCACTTGCTACAGTACCAAGAGAAGTGACTCTTGAGCTTTCAGAATAATCAGGTCTTAAATACCAACCTTCAAAATAATAGCCATCATTAACAACAGGTGCAACAAGATTGTATCTATTAGAACTATCAGGCACTTCGCCATAAGTATATTCAGTGATATTATCATTGCTAATAAAATTAGATAATGAATATGTTACTTTATATTTTCTTGGTGTGAAAGTAAAATAAATATCAACATTTTGAGTTACATTGAGCAACTTATTTTTATTTTCATCAGTAAGCGAAACAATATAACCTTCAGCAATAGTCAATTTCTGAGCACGACTGATAAGTTCATCAGCAGTAAGTGGACAATTATCACCACCAGAAACCGTAATAGAATCTAATATTTGAGTCTGATTGCGATAGAAAGAAATCTTAACACCATTGGTGATTCTAACTCTCATATTGACAGTTATTGATGATGGATCTTCATAATTTTTATCTTGAGATGTAAAATAAATTTTAACAATATTGATACCTTCTTCTGTTCTCTCATTATTAGAATAGAAAGCTTTGAGTCTGGAATCAAGACCAGCAACTATTTCAAGACGGTGAGTTACAACAGGTGAATAATCATAATTGTAATATGTTTCACCACCTTCAATTGAAGTTGAGTCAGCATTGAATCTTAAATTGGCTTTAATAGCAGCCATATCAAAAGTTTTCTTTTTGATGGTGATTGTCGCTTGAGCTGTATAATGTGATACACCGGTATTTTTATTATATACTCTAGCAGTTACTGTATATATACCAGCATCAACTTTACCATTATTTTCATATTTTACAGCAAAACCATCAGGAATAACGCTCTCTTCATTATCAATATAAATAGAGTGCTCATTTCCATCATATTCAAAAGTTTTTGCATTGAAAGTGATTAGTGAATACCAATTGATGGTTCCATCATTTGGAGCTTTAATAATGAGTTTAGCAGTTTTATCTTTGTAAAGAGTTCCATCACTACCTTTAAATTTAGCAGTAACAACATTTGTACCAATGGCAGTTCTAGTATTGTTTTCATAAGTAACTGTGACTCCAGCTGGGAGGGAACTTTCGTCACATTTTAATACTTTTTCTTGTCCATCATAAATGTATGTTGCATCATTAAAAGCAACTCCGACATCTTTATAAACAGATTCAGGTATATTTTCATTTTTCTTATCTTCATTGCTTGTTGCATCTTGTGACTTATTAGCAGTTGGTTCACAACTTGTAACAAGTGGCATAATCATAGAAGTTAAGACGGCTAAAGAGAATAATTTAGATTTTTTGTTGTTTCTCATTATTAATTTCCTCCACAAATCATTTTATTTATTAAGCATTTGGTCCAGTATTACCAGTAAGACAGTTAATAAATCCTTTCCTATCTTCCTTAAGTTCAGTATCTGAACAGATATTCTTGAAATCATTATCACCATTTGTCTTCAATCTAAAACGAATTATCATCTCGTTTTGAATAGTTGCAGCACCATCTACCATATTAATTGGGAATGAAGAATTTAAGAAGCCAAAATAGTTAGAATCTAATGAAATTTGATTATAATCACTAGTTGTACCATTAATTGTTATATCAAATGTTTCCACTCCGCTCAAGGTAGCTTTAGTTTTATATTTAATAAAAGTATGTATCGCTATTTTCTTCAAAGCAGAACTGATATTAACAGATGTCAAATTTTGATTATAAGCAAAACAACCTTCACCAATATTTTCAACACTTGAAGAAAGTGAAACAGATTTAAGACCTGTTCTTGAGAAAGCATATTTACCGATAGTCTTTAAAGCTGATGAATGAGTAAATAATTCCAACTTACCAACACAATAGAAAGCATAATCTTTGACTTCAATAAGAGAAGTACCATCAAGGTTACGGATACTATTTCCATTAGCTTTCAAATCAGCAATAGGAGTTGTTGATCTATCACCGTTCTCAAATTTAGCAAGTGACATTGGTGTTGAGTATTTGCTTCCAAAAGTGATATGAGCCCAGTTTTCAATTGTGCTTTCATATTCAACTGAGGTTAGTTGATTTTGCCTGATAAAGTAACCACTTTTTGCAAGAAGTTCATCAGTTGCATATCTTTCAACGCCGATATAGTTTCCACCAGTAGCTGGACAATCTCTATCATCTGTAATCTTAAAGCAATCTTCTTCAAATTCATTAATATTAGCTGGAACAATTACTTTATTTAAGTAAGATAGGTTAATAAATGTGTACTTTTTGATGATGGATACTTTTGGCAATTGTAAAGTGGTACCTACACTATCAATCCAGGACATTTGAAGTGTTTGAAGATTATTCTTGTAGAAGCAGTTTTGATAGACTAAATACATTGGATTACTTGAAACATCGTTAAATTTAATATTATTCCATGAAGCAACTGTTCCAAGATAATTGACCTTAGTAAGTAGTGGACAATCAATGTTTAATGCAGCTACGTTAGAACCATTCATAATAGCAAAGGCACCTTTTTCAAATTCAGTGATTGTATCAGGAATAGTGATAGCTTTAGCAAAGTCCTTTACTTTTTCAAGACCATTTTGATTGTTATATAAGAAGCTAGCACCAACTTTATTTATCTTGTAAATAGATTCAGAAGAATCACCCATCATAACATAGCTAGGTAACCAAATATTTCCATTTGTCTTATATAAGGCATTAGTGCTTGTAGCAATATTGTTACCATTTAAACCAGTAAGTGTAGCTGTTTTAGTTTGAGCATCATCTGCAAATTCAAAGAATTGAGTATTAATCTTATTTTTAAGATAAACAAGACCAACAGAGAAAACAGAACCATGTTCAGAATAGCTGTATGCGTCTTCTTCAGAATCAAGGTTTGTATAAGCGGCAGCAAAGGCTTTTGATGTATAACGACCATTTGCATAATCTGCAAAACAATAAATATCTTTTTGACTTCCTTGTTCTTTAGCTTTTTGTGATTTGATGACGAGTGCAAATTGAGTAGGATCAAGTCCTAACTTTTGCAATAACTTGATTTGCAAACCAGCATCATTGTCACTTCCTAATAAAACTTTATAGAATGGCGTACCATTTGTGATAGCAAAATCATATACACCAGCTGAATCTTGAATATATTCACTTGTGATGTTATTGATATTGAACTTAATCTTATATGATTTGTCAACAAAGACCGCTCTGAATCTGATTGAATATGTATCATCAGCAAGAGTTGTCGTACCTTTATCATCTATTGAGATGTAATTGAAGTTATCAAGAGTGACAGAACCTGAATTAATAATAGTTTCAGTTTCGACTTCTTCAAAGGTTTGACCAGTTTTCTTTAATTTGATAAGTCTCCAACCAGCAAAAGTTTTACCTTCACTAGCTTCGATTGTAGGTAATGTGAATTTTTGTGAATAACTTGCTTCAGCTGTACTGAATAGTTCAGTATTATTGTAATAAGAAATTTCAACTTTCTTTGGAACATATGTGATTGAAGCTGAAACATTTGAAATACTGCTATCATTTGCTAAAATTTGATCAGCAAAGTCTTCTAAATCAACAGTTTTAGCAACTTTTCTTGCAGTTACAAGTTTATTACCATCATTAAAATCATAGATACTATCATCTACTTCCATAGTAACAGTCCATTTACCAGTATTGTAGCCATTCTTTTCTTTTATTTCAGGTAATGATATTTCAACCAATTTCTTACTTGAACTATCAAAATATTTAAATTTCTTATTTCCAGTTGTTTGATCAACATAAATCTGATATCCGAATTTGTTAGTTTTATAGAATTCAACAACTTCAGCATCAACAATTTCCTCAGGTTTGTTAGTTAAAACACCAACTCTTTGTCCATCACTATTTAAACCTGAGAAGGTGAAATTGACAGGACTCTTTTCATATTCAGCCAAAATATATACTTTAGTACCAACTGGTATTGTTTGAAGAACATAATTACTATCAACTTTCTTATAAATGCCATAATTATTGACAACTGTATCATTATTGACAGTATATTCAACATAACCAGTTCCTGAACTGATATAGTATTTTTCACCCTTTTCATCAGTTCTGACCCATTTCTTAAAACTATAACCATCTAAGACAGGATCATTTGGTAATAACAATTTAGCACCATATGTTTGATTCATATTGGTAGTTGAATTTGTTATTTGTGTTTCTTCAATGGTAAGATCAGTGAATGTTTTAGTAATTTCAGCACCTGTATTAGGATCAATAACTTTTCTGGTGCCAGTTTGATTTGTCTTACTTACTTTAGTTTTTGACTTAGTAGTAATAACTGAATCAATAACTTTAGCTCTGTATTCAGCAGTTAAAGACATTGGAGTTGACCAACTGATGTCTTTAGCTTCATCTGGATTGTAATCACCTGGTTTAGCTTTATAACCCAATTCAAAGGCAGATTTGCCATTAGGAATAGTAAATAAAGCCGTCGTACCAAATGTTAAAGAAGTTAAATCATATCCAGCTCTATTGGGTAAGAAATTCTTCTGGGTAGTATTATCAATACCTAAAGCAATTAATCTACCAGCATTTACGCTATCTTCAACATAGATATTAGAATCCCAAGTAGAAATTCCATTATCGTTATATGTCTTAATAAATGGAGAAGCAGCTTTCATGATTCTTGTAGTTTCATTTCCAAGCCCATCTTGAACAATGTATTGGATATTGATTTCATATTCATTATCAACGAAGACAGCATATAGTGCAAATAAGCCTTCACCTGTAGTATCAAAGTCTTTTTGCTCAACAGGTGTAACTGATGTGACAAAATCTTCACCATTTTGATTATAATAATAGCTTTTCTCAGATTTTAAAGTGGTAGCATTTCTAGTCTTATTGTAATAATAAAGTTGAGCTTTATTAACACCAGCAGTAGCTTTCACTTGATCATATTTAGATTTGGTTACCCACCCAACAAATGTTTTACCATTTGAAGCAGGAGTGGCAGTTGGCAATGTGTATGAACCACCTATATTATTTTTATAAATGCCAGTTAAATCAGTTAATTCAGCACCACCGAAGTTGTAGAAGACGACATTGACTGATTTAGCTTTAACCTTTAATTTAACAGTGATGTTTTTTGAAAATTCATAAACAGAAGCACCAGAATAATTATTTCCTTCATATTCCCAAGCTTCAAATTCATAGCCTCTATATTTAGCAGTATTAGTTAATACAGGTGTTGGATAAGTAACAGCTTTTTTATATTCTACAGTTACTACACCACTATTATTAGTGCCAACACTTGGTCTATTATCTTGACCATTTAATAATTTACCTTCCTCATCAACAAATGTGATTGTATATGAAAGACTAAGATATTCAATAGCTATAGTGATATCGCCATTTTTATCTAGAAGTGAATTTAAAAGTTTAGGTGTAAGAATACTGGCTTGGGTCAAATTTGTTATTTGTTCCAAATTTACAGAAGTAACTGATAAATCATCATTTGGAACTACTTTTGTTAAAGCAGTTAAAGTATAGCCATCTCTATTTAATAAAGCAGCATCAGGGAAATTAATCAAACTATCGGTAGAAGTTGTAATTGTCGTATCAGCTGCTATTTTATTAGCAACAAAATTAGGATAAAGTCTATTTGTTCCTACATTATCTTTCTCAGCTTTAATGAAAACAAATTTGATATTGTAGTTCTTAGCTTTAAGTCTTGCACTTATCTGTTGGTTATTAGTGTAATCAAAAATATCTTTTTCTAAATCAACTTTTTGTCCATTTGTATAATAGAAGCCTTCAAAATCATAGCCCATTGCATTTGCAGCAGCATTAACTGTATTTAAAAGATTATTCAAAGTTACGTTAGTTTTATCAGTAGTATCAATATTTGTTGCAGTATTAAGGAGCGAATTATATTTAACTACAAAGGTAGATGCACTCTCAACCCAAATATAATCTGCTGCTTCTTTCTTCTTATATGTTACAGTAACACGATATTCTTGATATTCCCATTCAGCATATACAGCGTGATCAATAGATTGATAGACAGTTAAGGTTTCATTAACTTGAGTTTTAACACCATCTTTCATGATATACCAGTACTTAAAAACTCTTCCTTCTCTTGTAGGGTTGCTTTCAGGAAGAATATATTTTTCACCAAAGGTATTAGTGATTTGAGCGTAGACATTTCCAGTACCAGCTCCACCATCACCAACTTCATCTTCACTAGTATAGAAGAAGACTGTAGGTGTCTTAGTTTCAAACTTAGCATATAAAACAATATCACGATAGTCTTTAGGGGCTAAAATATTTTTATAATATGTGCCATTACTAATAAGGCTAGAATTGAAATTAGGATCTAAATACCAACCCAAGAATCTTGAATCTTGTAAGGTAGGGACTTTTAATTTATGTTCTTCATCATTATCATCAACAACTGTATAAGTAGTCTTATTCATGCTATTATCAGCTAATTCAGAAATAACATATTTAATATTATATGTATGTGGTTTTCTTACAACTACAACACGTATTTCATCACCACTTACTGCTAGTAAATTGTTGGTTGCATCAGTACCTGTTTGAGTATCTGCATTATATGAACCATATAAATAATAATATGTATCATAGCCATAATATGCACTCTCATCTCCCCTAGTTGATGGAAGAGGTGATCTTTGTCCTTTTTCAACCGCATAACTAGCAATTGGGTTACCATTTAAATTGTTAGCGTCATAGAACAAAACAGCAGTTGATTCATCGGTGATAACATATTGAATTTCACGATAATTTGGAACTTCAATATTTGGATCAGTGACTTTAAAATAAACTCTTGCCGTTTTTGTACCAGCAGTTGATGATTTCTCACCACTATAATAATCTACTTCAACGCCTTTAGGGAAACTATTTGAAGAAGCTATATCAAAATAAACTGAATATTCTTTACCAGCTTGATATTTGAATGAAAAAGCTGGAGTTTGATTAGAGTGAGAATTACCATTATAGTCTTTCCACAATGTATTTTTATTTGCAATACCTTCGCTAATAGCTGTATCAATTGCATCTTCGACATTCTTCTTATTGATAACTAATGTCGTTTTCATATCTACCAATTCTTCATAATTGGTTGATTCACTATTTAAAGTTGAGAATGTGACACTAACTTCATAAGTACCAGCATTTGTTGGTGCATCATTTGAAGTGCTACCATAAACACCATTTTCAACCTTCACATAAGATATGTGTGGTATAAATGGGAAATCATTATTTTGTTGATTAGTTCTGAGTGTCAAAACTCTGCCACTGATAGTAGAAACCTTAATATTCACTTCTTTTGGTAAACCATCATATGTATAGGTAAATACATTTTTCTCTAAATCATATGCTGTACTTGCATCATCAGAAGTGGTAAACACTGCCTGAACATTTTCACCTTTAGTGTTTTGAATAGGAACAACACCAGCACTTCCGTCAGCAATAACAATACTATTATCAGCAGTCTTTTTACCTAAATTCTTTAATTTAGCTTTAACAATTGTAAAAACTGCTTCTTGTGGTGCTTGTGCCATTTCTTTTTTGGTAGCATCAGTATATACATTTAAAGTTACATGATAAGTTCCAACATTTTTAGGTGATGAAGATTCAGTGATGCCATTAGCAGATTTATAAATGAGTTCATAAACATACTTTGGATCTTTATTATTGATTGTAATATCTTGTTGTTTGCCGTTATAAACAACTTGTTGATCAGCAATTGATGCTGATGCACCTATTTGTCTTGAATTGACAGTTAATACTAAATCACCGACAAGAGTTTTACTGGCAATAACACCATCAGTGCCAACTGTTCCTGAATGATATTTAGCAGCATCAGCTGGTTTTGATGCATAATGTGGATCTGTTGTCACATCATAATTAGTCGTATAACTCCAACCAGTAAATTCATAACCATCATTCATATTTGGAGTTGGTAAATTCAATTGTTCATCAAAAGTATAACGGATAGGACGTGAGCTATCGTCTTTAGAATTTGTGCCTTGGTAAACAATTGTGTATTGTCTAGGAGTATAAGTGACGCTCAAGTTAATAGCTGTGTCTTGTTTTACAACCTCAGTAACTAATGATTCATCATATCCATTTTCAGTTGTATATGCACCCTTAGGAGCAGGGATATAAGTACCATCAGCTTTTTTAACGGCTAAAACAGGCAAATCATTTGGATCTAAAGTGCCACCAACAGGAAGAGAAATCTCATACCCAGTATAGTCTTTATCACTTGGATTACAAACAGTTCCATCTGGTCTTACAACAGGTACATTAGTTCCGTTGTAATAAGCAAAAACATTAACTTTAACAACCTCAGCATTAGCCAAAATAGTAAGATTAGCAGTTAATGGTGCTGGATCTTTATAATTCAAATTCGTCGATTTAAAAGAAGCTGTAACTTCCTGAGTACCAATAGTTGTTCTACCATTGTTTGTATAACTAACGACAACCTGGATATCTTCAGTAAGTCCTTCAACTGTAAGCTCATGCTTCTTGCCATCATAGGCGTATTGTTTTGATTTGAAAACAACATTCGACATATCATAATCAGCTTTAGTGATATTCATGATTGTTGTTTTGCTATAAACTTCAACCTTACTCACTTTATTTCGCATATAAACAGTTACTGGATATTGACCAACAGATATCGCTTTGTTGTTTGTATATCTTGAAACTTCATAGCCTTCGGGAATAGTATTTGGATCAACAGCAAGTGAATGTTCTTGTCCATCATAAACGAAATTAGTTTCATTGCCTTGGAAACGTAAATTATTCCAAATCTCATTTGCACCAGTAGAATCAACAATACGCAATGTAGCTTCTTTCTTTTGGTAATTTGTTCCTTTATTGTCGCTAAAATAGGCAGTTATTGTATAGTCACCAGTATTAACTTGTGCATTATTGTCTGAATATGTAACAGAAACCCCTTCTGGTAAATTTCCTGTAATTTCAAGCCCATGGACTTTGCCATCGTACAAAACAGTTTTATCTAAAAACTCAACATCTACAAACTTGGCTTCAGAGACTTCTTTTTGGCTATTCTCAGTGTTTGAAGAAGCACTTGTTGGTGTACAGCCAGTCACAGCTAACATTGAAGCAAGTACCGTAAGACTAAAGAGTTTATTTTTCTTTGACATAGGCATAATCCTCCCTTATAAAAACTAGTAAGGTTATAAAATCATTATATTTTAATACTATATATATGAAAAATCAAGAAAACTAATAGAACAATAGCCCTCCAAATCGCTGATTTTAGCTAATTTTTAAGTTGTAAATTTTACTATTTTTCAGTTTTTTTAATGTGCCAGGTTTTTTATTGCTATCAATGCTTGAATATTTGATATTGTAACAAATAAATTTATTTATTTTTTTTGTTTAAATTAAAAATGATATAATAAAAAGCAATTTTTAGTATTTATAAAAAATGTTAAATATTTATTTAATTTATATTTTAAAAAATTGAATAACTCACAAAATATTACTAAAATATATCGTTATTAAAAATATGAACACATTAACTATTAAAGCATATGCTAAAATCAATTTAGCCATTAATGTACTTGGAAAACTTGAAAATGGGTATCATGACATTGATATGGTGACAGTTCCACTTTTTTTGCATGATACACTTGAAATTACAAAGTTAGGTGCAAAATATAATACTTATCTTTTTTCAAACGATGAAAAAATTCCATGTGATGAAACTAATTTAGTTTATAAAGCTCTATTTGCTTTGAAAGCTGATCACAAATTTACTGATAATTTTAAAATCTACATTTATAAACGTATACCTGTTGAAGCTGGCCTTGGTGGAGGTAGTTCAGATGCCGCTAGTATTGTCAAAGAGCTTCCAGCTCTGTTAGCGAATAAAATCAATGATAATTATGGTCCTTACTCACTTGCAAAACAGATAGGTAGTGATGTATCTTTTTTCATTAAAAACAAACCCGCTCGTGTAAGAAAAGTAGGCGAGGAATTAGAAGAAATAGAAATTAAATGCCCTTATCACGTTTTGTTAGTTAAACCAAGCACTGGTTTATCAACTAAAGAAGTCTATAGCTTATATGATGATATGAAAGATGACATAATTCATCCAAATATTGATGAACTCATCTCAGCTTTAAGAATAGATGATGAGGATAAAATACAAGCTAATTTAATAAATGTTTTGACTAAGCCTGCTATTTCAAAGTTACCAATCATATCAGATATTTTATTTCAAATGAATAATATGAATCTACCTCTTAGTGGAATGTCAGGAACAGGTTCAACTTGTTTTGCACTTTCTAAAGATAAAAAATATTTAAAAGCAGTCGCTTCATATTTTGAAAAGCAAGGATATCAAGTTTTTTTAACACAATTAAACTTGACACAAAAGTAATCACTTATGGATGATATCAATCTCAAATGGGGAGGTGAACCTATGAAAACCAAAAATTCTAAAAAATCTTTAACCTTATTTATCCCCGCTGTTACTATGGCTTTATCTTCTTGCAATAAAAATAGTACACCTGCAAGTTTATCAACTACGCCCTCATCAGTTCAGTCATCTACAACCTCTTATTCATCTTCTAAACAATCAATATGGTATGAAGTGAAAATACTTAGCAAGCCTGGTAAAACTGATGTTGTCGACTTGCGTGATGTATATAAAGTTGGAGAGGAAATGAATTTTTCCATCAACAATATGACTGGTCATAATTTGATTGTGAAAATAAATAATATAATCATCGAGCCTGATGTGAATTTAAGATATAAATATATAGTAGCTGAAAATGATCAGGTACTTGTTATTACCATTACCGAAGACATCAAAAAAATAGTTCCAGTGTTCAATTATACTCCTGCTGACTTAGCAAAATATGTGAGTGTTAGATTTTTAGATGAAAGCAAAGAATCATTCTCACCTGGAGATTCTTTATATTTGCGTTTTTCAAAGAGCGAAGGCTATTCATTTAAAACTATCAAGCTTAATGGTGAAGATATCACTCAGCAAATAGTAAATGATATTTTTTACTATCTAATTCCAAGTGATGTCACCCAACTAGTATTTGATATCGTAGTCAGTTATGATCAAAGTACTATCAAACTAAATATAGAAAGTAATGATGCTAGTAGTTTTATAATAACTAATTATAAAAATTATTATCAAGCTAATGAACAAGCTAATATCAAAATTACCCCTAAAGATTACTATAAAATTGAAAATATTAAATTGAATGGAACAATCATCAATCCTAGTGATGATTCGTCAACAAGCGAAACTAAAATTTACTCATTTAAAATTCCATCAGCCTCACCTGAAATCACGCTTACAATCTCATCTATTCCAAAGCAACCTATTATAAGAGGTGATATTTTCTCTTATAATGAAAGCAGTAAAATTACATCATCACTTGATAAAATTCCGGGAATGAAAGTTCAAATACTTGATATGACTGACGGAAGTTATCAAACAACAACCGACGTTATTTTTGATAGTGGTGCTAGTAGTTATATTGTTCCAATCAATAATGATAACGGAGCTTATTATACTAACCATAACTATACCATAAAACTTTTAATACCTGATGGTTCCTCTTTAAAAGAAGTTCAGGCTAATAATGGAGTTAAGGTTGGCCTTGATAATTCAAAATATATTCAAAATATAATAATACCAAGCACTACTGATTTAACTTTCACTGGTGAATGTGATTTACCAACTCTTCCTATCACATTAAAAAAAGGTGAATCCTCAAAAATTGTTGATAATGGTAACAATGTAGTCATAGCTGCAACTAAAAAGAATGTATCAATCTCATACAAACTGCAATACACTGGGAAATTAGTTGATGACAATGGTAATGTCATCACTGAATTTAATACTTTATTATCTAGTAGTGAAATCGATTTTGATTATCAATTCTCGTTAAGTGATTACAAATCAAACACCAACAATTATTATTTTAGAATTTATCATAATAGCACAGATAAACAGTATTATGTAACACACAATCTTCAAAATGGTTATACAAATATAAGACCTTTAACTAGCCAATATATTAAAGCTTTATGTAATGGAAAATTGATTATAACTTTTAACAGAACAATTAAAGATGGTTCATATTTTTATAATTGTACTTTAAAGATTGAAGATAAAGAAAGTGAAACAAATAACTTGCAAGGATTTACTAGATCAGTCACTTCAAGCCCTGCAACTTTCATCGGTTCTAAAATGGAAGCTAGCAATCTTTTCCAAGATGATATTAACAAAGGCGATTTTATAATTTCAAGTTATCACATATCATGCAGTGATAATATATAGTTTGATCGATTAGACACATTCAATATAGTTTATACATACTATTAATAGACCACGTTTAGTGATAAAATATTTTTACTAAACGGAGGTTTTATTATGTCAACAAAAAATAGTGTTTCTAAAAAAGAAGAAATTTTAGAAAAAGGTCCAATTACTAAGGAACTGCTTTCTAGAATGTATGCATATTTTAGAACTGCAAATTATTTATCGGCTTGTCAACTTTACTTACTTGACAACCCTCTTCTTGAAAGAGATTTAAAAGATTCTGACATCAAAAAGAAGATTGTCGGACATTGGGGTACAGTTCCAGGTCAAAATTTTGTTTACACACATTTAAATAGAGTAATCAAAAGATATGATCTAGATATGATATTACTTAGTGGTCCAGGTCATGGTGGAAATTTCTTTATTTCAAATGATTATATTGAAGGAACCTATTCAGAAGTTTATCCAAATATAACCATGGATAAAGCTGGACTTCAAAAATTATTCAAACAATTCTCATTCCCAGGTGGTGTCCCATCTCATTGTGCACCTGAGACTCCTGGAAGTATCAATGAAGGTGGTGAATTAGGTTATTCATTAGCACATGGTTTTGGTGCAGTTTTTGATAATCCTGATTTGATTGCAACTGTCGTTGTTGGTGATGGTGAAGCTGAAACAGGTCCACTTGCAACTAGTTGGCAATCTAATAAATTTTTAAACCCAATCACTGATGGTGCTGTTTTACCTATTCTTCACTTAAATGGATATAAAATTGCAAATCCAACTATACTAAGTAGAATTTCCAAAGAAGAATTAACTAAGTTTTTGGAAGGTAATGGTTGGAAACCTTATTTTGTTGAAGGCAGTGATCCTCTGAAAATGCACGCTTTGATGGCTCAAACAATGGATACAGTCATTGAAGAAATTAAAGCTATTCAAAAACATGCAAGAGATAAAAAAGACGCATCTAGACCTGTCTGGCCTATGATTGTTTTAAGAGCTCCTAAAGGATGGACTGGTCCAAAAATTGTTGATGGAAAACAAATTGAAGGATCATTTAGAGCACATCAAGTTCCAATACCAATGGATACTGCTGCTGATAGAAAAGCTCATTTAAAAGAATTAAATGATTGGTTAAAATCATATAAGCCAGAGCAGTTATTTGATAAGGCCGGCCATATTAAACCTGAAATTAGAGAATTATGTCCAAAAGGTAATGCACGTCTTGGTTCTAATCCACATGCTAATGGTGGTCTTCTTTTAAAAGATTTGAGAATGCCTGATTTTAGAAATTATGCTTTTGATATCAAAAAGCATGGTGAAAAAGATGGTCAAGATATGACCGAACTTGGCAAATTCATTAGAGATGTCATCAAAGATAATGCTGAAAATAGAAACTTTAGAGTCTTTGGACCTGATGAAACATTATCAAATAGATTAAATTCAATATTTGAAGTTACTAATCGTCAATTTGATGCTGAAACTTTAAAAACTGATGAATTTTTAAATAGTGATGGAAGAGTAATTGATTCTATGCTATCTGAACATTTATGTGAAGGTTGGCTTGAAGGATATCTTTTAACTGGTAGACATGGTTTCTTTGCTTCTTATGAGGCCTTCATCAGAATTATTGATTCTATGGTTGCTCAACATGCTAAATGGTTAAAAGTTTGTAATCAACTTCCTTGGAGGCAAAAGATTTCTTCTTTAAATCTCATTTTAGCAAGTAATGTTTGGCAGCAGGATCATAATGGTTTCACGCATCAAGATCCTGGTTTCATGGATCACATTGCTAATAAAAAAGCTGATGTTGTAAGACTTTATCTACCACCTGATGCTAATTGTTTGATTTCAACAATGGACCACTGCTTGAAGAGTAGAAATTATGTAAATGTAGTTGTTGCAAGTAAGCATCCTCGTCCACAATGGCTTTCTATGGAGGAAGCAGTTGTTCATTGTACTCAAGGAATCTCTATTTGGGATTGGGCAAGCAACGATCAAGGTAGTGAACCAGATTTAGTCATGGCATGTGCAGGTGAAACACCAACTTTAGAAACATTAGCTGCTGTTTCTATCTTAAATAAGGAACTTCCACAGCTTAAAATCAGAGTAATCAATGTTGTTGACTTATTTAAGTTACAACCAAAAAGTGAGCATCCACACGGATTATCAGATAGTGAATATGATATGTTATTCACTAAGGATAAGCCCATCATCTTCAATTTCCATGGCTATCCAACTTTGATTCATGAATTAACTTATCGAAGAACAAATAAGAATCTTCATGTTAGAGGTTATAAAGAAGAAGGGACAATCACCACTCCATTTGATATGAGAGTTCAAAATGATATTGATCGATATCATTTAGTTCAGGATGCCCTTTTAAGACTTCCACAACTTGGAAATACAGGTGCTTATTTATATCAAAAAATGTCCAATAAACTTGTTGAACATAAACAATATATCCATGAATATGGTGTTGATATGCCAGAAATCGCAAATTGGAAATGGTCTGGTAAGTAGATTGAAATTTAATCTTTAAAATAAAAAAGTTATAGAGGTTATCCTTTATAACTTTTTTTATTATGTAAATCTTTTTATCATTTTTTAAAATGCTGTTGCATGAAAGTTAAAATCATAAATCTAAATTAATAAAAACTCTTTTATTTATATAATTAAATATTCTTTTTTTATTACGGCATAGTTTTTTTTAAGTCAAAGAAAGGAAATTAATTTATTAAAAGTTGAAAAAATAAATTCCTGAGAAAAATAAAAAAACCACGATTATTCGTGGTTTAGATGGTGGATCATAAGAGACTCGAACTCTTGGCCCACTGATTAAGAGTCAGTTGCTCTACCAACTGAGCTAATGATCCATTTTTTTGACCTCTAAATTATAGTTGATTATTTTTTTAAAATCAATAGTCAGTTTACAATTCAGTCTATCAAGATAATATATGATTAAAAAATATTCACTTGTATAAAACTCGGTATATTTTCCCTATTTTAGCCGTTTGAAAAACTAATTTTTAAATAATTTAGCACTTAGCTATTGTAATTGCTAATTTTTTATTTATAATTATTCATGGTCGTCAAGACATTATTTGGAGGTTAATTATGATAAAACCATTAAGAGATTATGTTGTCCTTGAAAAATTACCCGAGGAAAAGAAAGTAGGTTCAATTTTTGTAGCTACTGCTACTGATAAGGATTCAGCATGTGCAAAAGTTGTTGCTGTTGGTCCTGGAACTGTTGATGAAAAAGGAAATAAAGTCAGCGTTGTCGCCAAAGTTGGCGAACTTGTCATTTACAAAAAATATTCAACCACTGATTATGAGGACCATGGCCATAAATTCATGCTCATTCAAGATAAAGATATAATCGCAGTTGTCGATAGTAAAAAATAATATAAATTAAGGAGAAATAAATTATGTCTAAAAAAATTACTTATGGAAAATCAGCTAGAGATAATATGTTAGCTGGTGTTGATGCTTTAGCTAACACTGTCAAGTTAACGCTTGGACCTAAAGGAAGAAATGTTGCTTTAGATAAAGGTTTTGGTTCGCCACAAATTGTTAATGATGGTGTTTCTATCGCTAGAGAAATCGAACTTGAAGATAAAGAGCAAAACTTAGGTGCCAAACTTGTTTATGAAGTCGCTAACAAAACTAATGATGTTGCAGGTGATGGTACAACTACAGCTACTGTTTTAGCTCAAGAAATGATTCATAGAGGATTCAATGCTGTTGATAAAGGTGCAAATCCCGTCTTTGTTAGAGCTGGTATTGAAAAAGCTGCTAAAGCAGTAAGTGATCAATTAATGAAAATTTCAAAATCAATTTCAACTTCTTCTGATATTGCTTCAGTTGCAACCATTTCATCAGGTGATGAAACAATTGGTAATATTATTGCAGAAGCAATGGACAAAGTTGGAAAAGATGGCGTTATCTCAGTTGACGAATCAAAAGGTTTTGACACTACTTTAGAAGTTGTCCAGGGTATGCAGTTTGATAAAGGTTACGTTTCACCATATATGGTAACTGACTCTGAAAGAATGGTGGCTGAGCTTGAAAATGCTTATATTATGGTAACCGATCAAAAATTATCAAATATTCAAGATGTGATTCCAATGTTACAATCTGTTGTTGAAGCACATAAACCATTACTCATTATCGCTGATGATATAGATAATGATGTTCAATCATCGCTTATCTTAAATAAATTGAGAGGAACCTTCAATGTTGTCGCAGTTAAAGCTCCTGAATTCGGCGATAATCAAAAGAATGTCTTACAAGATATTGCTATCTTAACAGGTGCTAACTTCTATTCTAAGGATTTATCAATGGAGCTTAAAGACATCACTATCAATGATTTAGGCTCAGCTAAGAAAATCAGAGTTACCAAAGATTCAACTACAATTATCAATGGTGCTGGCAAGAAATCTGATGTTGATAATAGAATTAAAGAACTTAAAGGTCAAATTGAAGAAACCAAATCTGATTATGATAAAAAGAATCTTCAAAAGAGAGTTGCTAAATTATCTGGCGGTGTCGCTTTAATTAGAGTTGGAGCTACAACTGAAAGTGAATTAAAAGAAAAGAAACTTCGTTTAGAAGATGCAATAAATGCTACAGCTGCTGCTGTTGAAGAAGGCGTTGTCCCTGGTGGCGGTATTGCATTGATGCAAGTTTATAGAACTTTAAAAGGTAAATTAACTGATGAAAATGCTGATGTTCAAAAAGGTATTGATTTAGTCTTAGCTAGCTTATCAGCTCCTTTATATCAAATTTCTATCAATGCTGGATATGAGGGTGAAGATGTTGTTGAGAATGTTAAATCTAACAAAGCTGATTATGGTTTCAATGCTAAAACAGGTGAATATTTAAATATGCTCAAAGCTGGTATTATTGATCCAACAAAAGTCACTCGTTCTGCTTTGTTAAATGCAGCAAGCATTACAGCATTATTTGTAACAACAGAGGCTGTTGTCAGTGAGCTTCCAAAACCAGCTGCTCCTGCTACACCTGCCCCTGATATGGGATATTAATAAAGTTTTAAAATTTATGAGGCTATTTATATCTATATATAGATAGCCTTTTTTATTTCATTTAATTTAAGGAAAATTTAAATTATTTGTGTTACAATTTTTAGATAACTTTATGAGGTACATGATGAGCACTATATCTTCAAATAAAGAACATGATGATATTTACAAATTCTTCTTGTCATTAAAAAATGAAAAAGATGAGAGCCCTTTAGATAAAATAAATAATTATATTTCATCAATATCACCTTCTAGATACGATGAATTTTTAGCTAAACTGAATACCTATTTATCTCCCAGTAAAGTTAGTTTGAATAAATTATTTAAAGAAGAGAAATATTTAAATATATCATCTTTGTTACTTTCCTATTTTGCAAAAAATAATATAAATAAAGATATCATTGTTAATTCATTCTTAAGAGAAAATAACTATTTAGGCTTTAAAGTCACAAAATATAATCTTAAATTAAAAAATTACCTTTTAGAAATAGACATAAAGAATTTGTGCGATTACATTCTTTATTCTATTGATAATAAAGATTATTTAAGCACTCTTCTTTTATTTGATAGAATTGATAAACAACAACTTATCATCATTTTAAATTTGTTAGACAGATATTTATCTATTCCTGAAATTACATTTCCTATTGTATTTTATTTGATTGAAAAAAACTTTGATCATACAATTATTGAAGAAGTTTTAAATGCTTCTGTAAATAAAATCGCTAATACTAATTATCAATTTGATAGTTTACTTTATTTTATTTTTATTTTGAAATCACTTTTTACTTTAAAAAGAAATAAACCACTTTCTTTATTAAACGAAAATGATACAAATATAATTTTAAAATTATATGATAATCATTTATCAAATATCAGTTTTAACAATCTTCCATTATTATATTTTTATATATTTAAGAATGAATTATCATCACTTAAAGACATAAAAATGATTCTGACCAAGAAAATTCAACTTCTTATAAAATATAAAATAAATTATATTGATAGCTTTATTATTAAATATCTAATTTATTTTTTTGACTTAAATATCAACAGTGATATAAAAGAAAATTATGATAAAATAGCTATTTATCAATATGAAAGCATAGCAAGAATGTTAAATTTAAAAAATTTTAATATCTTATATAATTAGGTGGATTATGTACTTAATAAATATTGCAAGTGATGAATTAAATAAAATTGAAAAGTTAGCTTTTTCATCTTTAAAATCTAAATTAATCTATACTTCATTGATTGAAGATAAATTGGATATATGTGTAAGTTTAAATAAAGAAGATATGTCCCTTATCTATTCTTTTAATATTAGCCAAGCTAATTATAAATTTATATTATATCCAGATAAAACTTTTAAATTGGATAGCTATTATGATAAAGATGATGAAAGTATTAAAGCGGCTATTGCTTTATATATCTATAATCATGATAAAAATAAAAGTGAAGAAGAACTTGCAAAAGAATATTCATATCTCTATCCATTAATTTGCGAATTAGCTCTTCTAGATAAAGATGATATACCAAGATATTATGAAAATAAAATAGCATTAACCAATCTTGTTAAAAACATTAAAATTAAATCTAAACCTAATATCAAAGCAAAATTTAAATCACTTATTATAGATACTGATTACGATAAAATTTCTAATGAAAAAGATATATCAATTAGATACATTGATGAATTCAATGTGACTAACGATGTCTCTTTGTACATTTTCTTTAGAGATTTTGATAAAAATAATTCCTCAATCAATAAATATTCATTTGATAATGAGGATCTATTATTTCTATTAGAACTTAAAGAATGCTATTATAAAATAAGTAGAGATCAATTGGGACATTATCATTCTAATTTTTCAAATGAATATCTTTCTAATTTTTTAACAGTTTTAAAATATTATCCAAGAAGACACATCATCATTAAAAACATAATATATCGAATCAACCATGATATTAAAGAAATAAACACCTATATTTCAACAACCTGCAAGATAGTAAGCGATTTAAAGACAAGTGAATTTATAACATCTAATGATCTTTTAACATTGTCACTTGATAAAAATAACATGCTCTTATATTTATCTAAATTCAAAAATATTCAAGAAAAAATATTGACTGAATTTTTAATAAATAATAAAGATTTTTCATCTTCTCTATACAAGAGTGAATTTATATCATCTGTTGTGCCTTATTTGGATAAATCAATACCAGTTGCAGAAGAAATTCTAAAACAAAGTGAAAAGTTTTTAACTGAGATAGATTATTATATTGAACTCACAGAAAATGAAAACAAAACATATTCACAACTATCAATATATACAAAATATATATTGAATGGTTTAGAAGTGAGTGAAGACATATATAAAAAAGAAACACTCAGCGATGACTATTTAAATTTTATTAATATTTTAAATAAACTTAATCTCCCTCAATTAAAAAATATCACAAATAATGATGAAATTTATGAGATTATTTCCACTGATATTACTAAGCTGAATAGTTGTTGTCGATTATTCTTAAGCGATAATTTAAAAAAAGTCAACACCAATTCAACATTCAAATTTAAAATCATAACATCATCAGGAATTGATTGGTTTAAAACAACAATTGATTCTTCTACTTTTAGTCAAGATGAATTAAAAATGATTTTAGAAGCTTATAAAAACAAAAAGAAATTCATCAAATTTAAAGATTCTATTTTTAATTTGAACTCTACTATCAATAGATATGAATTATCTTTATTTGATAAATTTGAAATTGATTCAACTTTAACAGGTAAAAGACTCCCTTTATATCAAGCTGTTAAATTGAATGAATATAAAAACAGCAATGATTTATCTTTGACTGATAACTTAAAAAGCTTTTTCAATACATTAAGAGACTATTCTTCTATAAATGTTAGTATTGATAAAAAAACTCCTCTTAGAAACTATCAACTTGATGCTATCAAATGGTTAGAAGTTTTATATAGATATCATCTAGCAGGTATTTTAGCTGATGATATGGGACTAGGTAAATCACTTGAATTGATTGCTTTTTTAGAGACTAAAGATTTAAATAAACCTTTGATTATAGTTTCACCTAAATCAATTATCTATAATTGGCAAAATGAATTTTATAAATGGAACAGTAAAAAGAAAGTGTTTGTAGTTGACGGTGATAAAAACAATCGTCAAATGATATATACACAGGTAAAAAATAAGAATAATACTGTTCTTATAATTTCTTACGAGTCACTGCGAATAGATATTGATGTACTAAGTGATTTTTCCTTCTCTTATCTTGTTTTAGATGAAGGGCATAATATCGCAAATGTTTTTGCTAAAAAGACATTGGCTGTTAAAATGATTGATGCTGATTATAAGCTTGTTTTAACTGGAACTCCAATTCAAAATTCCTTAGTTGACCTCTATTCAATTTTTGATCTTCTTTTGCCAGGTTACTTTGATGACTATAAAAACTTTGTTAAAACATATACAGATATTGATAATGACTTTGATGAAAATAAAAGAAGATTGGAACTTTTAATAAAACCATTTGTTTTACGAAGAAAGAAGGATGAAGTTTTAAATGAGCTGCCTCCTAAAGTCACTCAAGAAATCTATATCACATTAGATGAAAAATCATCTAAGATTTATCAGGCTTTCTTATCTAAAGCTAAAAATAGTTTTATTTCAAAATCTAAAAGCAAGATTGAAGTTTTAGCTGATATCACAAGGCTAAGACAGATAAGTATTGACCCTAGTTCATTTTTAGATGACTATAAAATCACATCAAGCAAGCTAGAAGAAGCACTCAATATGATTGGTGACTTAGTTAGCAGCAATCACAAAGTTTTATTGTTCTCTTCATTTGTAACGATTTTAAATCATTTAGAAAAATTGCTGATTGATAAAGGAATAAATACCGGTAAAATAATTGGAGAAACAAAAGCTAAAAAAAGAATTGAATTAGCTGATAAATTTAATTATGAACATGACATTAAAGTGATGCTTGTGTCATTAAAAGCAGGTGGAACTGGTTTAAATTTAATCGGTGCTGATTCGGTTATTATTTTAGATCCATGGTGGAATATTGCTAGTGAAAATCAAGCAAGTGATCGGGCGTATCGCATTGGTCAAAATAAAAAAGTGACAGTCTTCCGTTTGATCTCTAAAGGTACTATTGAAGAAAGAGTTTTAGAACTTCAACGAAAGAAAGAAGAACTTTCAAGTATCATCAGCGATTCAAATAGTGAAGTTGAATATAGCGATGATGATATTTCTTTCTTACTAGGTGTTTATGAAAAATAATGCTTATTTACTAAATTACACTACATGTGAAGAAAAAATTGAAAGTTTAGGTGACTATTATAATAAAGTTATTGTTATTTTTAATGGTGCTATATTTTCACCTTTTGCATCTTCATTCTTTTCAAATATGCAGGATTTATATTCGTGTTATCAAGATGAATTAGAAATCATTAATTTCCCAACATCAGCTTTTTTTAATCAAAACGCTTATTCGACATCTGAAACAATTACCTATTTAAAAGAAGAATATAAAGTGACTTATAAAACTGCTAAAAAAATAGATGATGATATGCGAAACGAAGTGTTTTTTAACAATTTATGTTCATCAAAAAAATTCTCGGGCTTTGATATTACAAGTCCACTATATCAGTCGATGGTATCCATTGTATCGAATATAGATCCACTATTTGATAAAAATAACAAAGTCAAATGGTCATTTACTACATTCATAATCTCTAAAAATGGTGAGATTGTTAAAAGATTTGAATGTACTGCTGATTTTACAAAGATTGAGCAAGCAATAAGAAGGGAGTTAAATAAATGACAGAGGAAGAAATTGTTTTAAAATGCAAAGAATACATCAAACAATTGTTTGAAAATGATTCAACTGGCCATGACTATAATCATTCCATAAGAGTTTTAAACAATGCTATTAATATCTATCAAAATGAACAAGTAGAAGCAAATTTATTCATTATTCAATTAGCTTCTCTTCTTCATGATGTTGATGACTATAAATTATTTGATACAGTAGATTATGAAAATGCTAGAAAATTTTTAAATGAAAATAATATTGATAATAATCTTTCAAATAAAATAATCCAAATAATTAGTGAAGTGCCTTTCAAAGCAAAAGATACGATTACTCCTAAAACTATTGAAGCTAAAATTGTACAAGATGCCGATAGATTAGATGCAATAGGAGCAATTGGTATAGCTAGAGCTTTTGCATACGGTGGAAAACATAACCGTCAATTATATAGTAAACATGCAGATAAAAATAATAATATATCTTTTGAAGAATATAAAAAATCTTCATCTGATACCATCTCCCATTTTTATATCAAACTTCTTCATTTAAAAAATTTGATGAACACTAATTATGCTAAAAAAGAAGCTATAAGAAGAACAGATTATATGATTTCTTTTTTAAATGAATTTTATAAAGAGGTCGATTAATTTAATATTTAATCATTAAAATTAATATCAAAGTTTCAGCTTTGATATTTTTTCCTAACAGCTAAATATCTATATACTTAATAAATACAATATATTTTATTTTTATGTTATACTTAAATGTTATGAATAAAGAAAAGATATTAATATCTGCTTGTTTACTTGGTGAAAATTGTAAGTATGATGGAACAAATAATGAAGTTAAGAAATTAAAAGAGTTAACTAAATATTATGATCTGATTCCTATCTGTCCTGAAGTTAATGGTGGTTTAAAAACACCTAGATATAAATCAGAAATTTCAAATACAAGAGTCATCACTGAAAACGGTAAAGATGTGACTGATTTTTTCAACGATGGTGCTTATTGGGCTTATTGTATTGCTATCAAATTTAAAATCAAAATAGCCATTTTAAAAGATAAATCACCTAGTTGTGGTGTATATAATGTCTATGATGGAACCTTTAAAAATAAACTTGTTGATGGAAGTGGAATAACCACTAAACTATTAAAGAAAGCTAATGTTAAAGTTTTAGATGAAAATGAAGCCTTAAAATTTCTTCAAGAATTAGAAACCTTAAATCATGATAAAAACATTTAAAATAGCTGATATAACTTTAAAAAATAGATATGTTTTAGCTCCACTTGCTGGTTATACTGACTTCTCACAAAGATATTTAGCATCTTTGTATGGTTCATCACTAAATTATACAGAGATGATATCCGCTGAAGCTTTGTTTTATAATTCTAAAGCAACATTGAAAGATATAAATGATACTTATCTTGATAAAGAATTTAATAATGATAGTAAATTAGCACTCCAATTATTTGGTGGTGATGAAGAACATATTTTAAAAGCTATCAAAATTTGTGAAGATAATGCCAGCTATGATTTTTTAGATTTTAATGTGGGATGCCCTGTAAATAAAGTCATCAAACAAAAAGCTGGATCTTATTGGCTTAAAAGACTAGATGAATTATATCCTCTTTTAAAAAATATGGTCAAAGTCTCATCAAAGCCTGTAATTGTTAAAATAAGAATCGGTTTTTCTGAAATTCTAGATATTGATTCTCTTATCAAGAATCTAAATGACACTGGTATCTCTGCTATTTGTATACACGGGAGAACAAGAAATGAATTTTTCTCGGGAAATGTTCACTTTGATGTTATCAAAAGAGCAAAAGAAGTATCAAACATTCCCATCATTTGTAATGGTTCAATTGATGCTAATAATTTCCTGGACATTCTAAATTATACTAACGCCGATGCTGTTATGATTGGTCAAAATGCTATTGGTCATCCTGATATTTTTAAAGATATGATTTTTATTGAAGAAGGGAAAAAAATTGAAAGTAAAAACATCACTAATCAGTTAGATATGTTAATTAAGCATGTCAGACTCATGTACAAATATAAAGATAGTAGACTTGCCACCAATCAATTAAGAAGCATATCTTTAAAATATTTGAAAGGCTATCCTGATGCAAATATTTTAAAAACAAAGCTTATCAGATGCCAAAATGAGAATGAATATTTAACAAGTATAAATGAATTTAAATCAAGTTTAAATTCATAATTTGCTATTAATTAATTGAATGTTCTTATTAACTAAATTAAAATAGTTGTGTATGAATTTAGTAAGAGATGAAGAAATTTTGAAACTAATCGATGCTTCTCCTTCACAATTTGTTTCAGTTGAAAGTTTAGCAGCTCATTTTAATATAAGTGAATCTACTATAAGACGTGAACTTAAGAAATTAGCTGATTTGCACAAACTGACTCGTGTCCATGGTGGAGCAACAACTATAAATTTTTCTGGAACATATACTTTTGAAAGGCTTGACCGCGAATATCTAGAAAGAGAAAAATCGGAAGTTGAAATCAAGCAAATGGTTGCTAAAGCTGCTTGCTCTCATTTAAAAAATTCATCACTCATCTATTTAGATGCTTCAACAACTGTTGCAAGCATGGTACCTTATATTCCTAAAAATAAAAATTTAAAATTTGTAACCAATTCTCCAACAGTTGCAAGCCGATTGATGGAAAATGGTCTGCCTTGTTATGTTACTTGTGGTGAGCTGAAGCTTTTAACTAATGCTCTTATTGGTTCATTTGCTTTAGAATTTCTAGATAAATTTAATTTCTCAACTGGTTTCTTTGGGACAAATGGTATTCACTATCAAGCTAAATATACGACCCCTGATCCTGAAGAGTGTGCTATCAAAGTTAAAGCAATGAGCAGATGCTATGAAGTTTTTATTCTAGCTGATCACACTAAAATTGGAAATATTGCTTCTTCAACTTTCTCTGATTTTTCAAGGCCAACATTAATTATTGACAAAGTCGATGAAAAATATAAAAATTTGATTAAAAATATTGAAATAGCTATGTAAAGGAGGATACAAACATGGTTTATACATTATCAATAGCCCCATCAATTGATTACACCTTAGATTTAGGTGATAAAGAATTAAAAGTTGGAGGTGTAAATAGACCTCTTTCTAAAGGACTTTCTTTAGGTGGTAAAGGAATCACTGTTTCTAGAATGCTAAAAAATTTAAAAGTTGATAGTATTCCTATTGTTGCCATTGGTGGGAAAAACGGTCAAACTATCAAAGAAATGATTGATAAAGAATTTAAGGAAGCTATTTATCTTGATACTGAAACCGAATCACGAATTGATGTCATGATTACAGGTCCATCTCAAGATACTAGATTTGATCCAGCTGCTCCTAAAATAAAACAAGCAGGTTTAGATAAATTATTTGATGTCTTAAGCACAAAATTAAGTGATAAAGATATCTTGGTTTTAGCTGGTTCACTTGGTCAAGAAGATAAACACTTATATGCTGAAATAATTAAAAAATGTACTGAAAATAAAGATGTTACTGTCTTTTTAGATTCAGTAGATGAAGCTTTAGTAAATGCTTTACCTACCCACCCTTTCATGATTAAACCTAATCAAGAAGAGCTGAGTGATATCATCAAGAAAAATTTGAAAACTAAAGATGAAATAATCGCTGGTGCAAAGAGTTTAAAAGAAATAGGACCTAAATCTATCTTAGTAACACTAGGAAAAGATGGCGCTTATTATTTTGCAGAAGACGGCTCAATTTATTCTTGCAATTGTGCAACTGGAAAACAAATTTCAGCAGTCGGTGCAGGTGATTCATCCATTGCTGGGTTTATCAAAGGTTTAGTTGAAAATAAAAGTATTGAAGAAACTTTAATTTATTCAATGGCTGCAGGTGGTTCAACTGCTTTTTCTGAATATTTAGGCTCATTTGAATTATTTTCAGAGCTTCAAAGCCAAATCAAAGTCAAAAAAATATTTTAATCGTATAAAAAATTTTTTTTATAATACATCACTTTTTTGAATTTCAATCAATCTAGGAATATCAAATAATTTTATCTTTTCATGTTTCTTATTTTTTGAAAATACGTCTTCATAATCGTATTGAATTATCTTCCCATACATCCCTTCAATTATCTTCCCATAGCAAATAATATATTCAGGCTCAAATTTGTTTATAAAATATTTGAAGCCTTCTAAAAATACTTTCTTGTCGTTTGCACAGACAGTTGAAATTGCTAGTGGATTATATTTGACAAGTCCCTGACTACAAATATCATATGTATTCTTTTCTCCCCAAGAGACGGTTGGTATTACATCAATTGAATATTGCTGATAAAAACATCCAAGCCATCTATTTTTGAATGTATTTTCAATTATCTGTGCTTCTTTCATAGAAGAAGTAATTGAAAAATCAGGTGTTAATATAGCTCGTGCAGATTTAAATTCAGCAACTTTTTTAAATGGTTTGCTCCATAAAGGATTCAATTTGTAATCAAATGAAAAGCATTCAACTATATCATTTGATATATCCCTGTTCTTAATATTTGTAAAATTAATAATATTTGATAATGATGCATTATCAATATTCAATTTGCTTTTCCATAAAATAGGGATGCCATATTTTGCACTTTCAAATCTTGCAAAAAGAGGTCTATTAGTTAAAAAGTTTTCTAAATTCTTATTAAATTTCATATTTGCTCCTTTTTTTATATTTTAAATTTTTTTAATTTTAATTAATGCACTTTATGAAAAAGCTAATACTTCGCTATCTGGATCATCCCATATTTCCTTTAATGTTTTACCATCTTCCATTTTTGCATTATCAACCGCTTCTTTAAAATTATCATAGCAAATTGCATTTTTTCTACCA
The DNA here is from genome assembly GCA_937896065.1 of uncultured Caryophanales bacterium. GTDB lineage: Bacteria > Bacillota_I > Bacilli_A > RFN20 > CAG-288 > Enterosoma. The sequence continues at coordinate 60,441 of CALBLI010000031.1, forward strand.
ACAAGGTAACCTTCATAACCATTTTCAACACCAAAAGTTATAAATATATAAGAGTATTCAATGAGCAATTTTCCATTAAATCTCTTATGCTCTTCATCTCTTTCACCAACAAATTCAAATTGATATTCTCTACCTTTATATCTAAAATAGAATGTTCTATCAATGAAATAAGGATCATTGTAAGTAATGACATATTCTTTATAAAATTCATCCCATGTCATTCTATCTGTTCCAACTAATGCAAAATCTTCACTTAACATAATTT
>CALBLI010000032.1 GCA_937896065.1 uncultured Caryophanales bacterium
GCTCGTAGACAAGCAATACAACGAGTACGGACGAGATAACTTCACGAAGAACTTTTATAAGACACCCGAATGGTTGCACGCGAGGAAGCAGCAACTCAATCAGCACCCGTTTTGTGCGGAGTGTTTGAAAGCGGGTAAAAGAATGAGAGCGATAATGGTAGACCATATCGTTCCCATCAAGCAAGGCGGCGAGCGGTTCGTGCCGAGCAACCTGCAAAGCCTGTGTTGATTGTGTCACTCACGCAAGAGCACACAGGAAGGTTCAAGATGGAAACCGAGGCCGAGTGAGTACGATTGACCGCCGGGGAGGGGTTATTTTTTTAATGACAATGTTATAAAATGTTCTTTGAATCAATAAGCGTCAGCTAAGGAAATTCATCGTGATAGTAGAATTGGCACTATGTGGAACGTAAAAAGTGTTAAAATAACATCGTACATACACAAAGTACATAAACTCCTAGTTGAGTTCTTTTTATTTAAAATTAGATTGAAAAAAAATTATATTTATATATTATATATACTTGTATTAATAAAGATTTTATGAATAAAAAAATATCAAAGATTAAAACTTCATTGACCGATTTCTTAATTGATCATTCTAAGATAAGGAAATACTCTAAATGGGTACTTATTTTTATTGTTGAAGTTATATCTGCTTTTTTCTTTGCATATGGTTTTAAAGCTTTTACAGCACCTGATGTTAGATGTGTCAAATTTTGGGCTACTTCTAATCCTGACTATGACATGTCTTCTTTTAAACAGGCTGATATTATCGCATCTGGTTTTACAGAAAATGATTTGATTTCACCTACTAGACTTATTTCAGGTGGTGCAAGTGGTGTTTCACAAACGATTATTAGATTTATTTCCATGTTTGCAAATATCACAAATTATGAATCACTTTTAGTGTCAATTTTGTATTTCTCATTAAATATTCCAATCTTCATTTTGTGCTTTACAAAAATATCTAAACAATTTGCTTTCTTTACTTTTGTTAATGTTGGCTTGACTTCTTTGTTTAATTCAGTCATTCCAGATAGTTGGATATATAATATCATCAATTTATATAACGATATGCTAGCACGTGCTTTATTTGCAGGTATCTGTACTGGTATCTCATCCGGTCTTGCAATGATTGTTGGCACTTCTACTGGTGGATATGATTGTATAACTATTTATATTTCTGAAAAGAAATCAACATCCGTTGGTAAATATTCACTATTTTTAAATTCAATCACTGTCATTCTTTATGTTTTATTTTCTGTTTTAGGGCATAATATAAATCCTTCTTGGAATAAACAAGATCCATCAAAGATTGTTACAACTGCTTTATATACAATTGTTTATTTCTTTGTTTCTTCAAAGATTATGGATTTAATAAATACAAAAAATAAGAAACAAGAGATGCAAATTGTTACAACTGATAGCATGGTCCCAACAGTTTTGATTCATACTTTCCCGCATGCATGTACAGTTGTTGATTCTAAAGGTGCTTTTTCAGGAAATAAAAATTATATTATTTACATGGTCATTTCCAAAAGTGAAAGCAAGAAAGCTATCAAGATGGTGAGAAATAGAGATGAAAGAGCATTTATAACATTGACTGATATCAATCAAGTGTATGGTGCTTTCTATATCAAACCGTTTGATTAAAAAATAAATTTATTTATAAAATATAATTACAAGGAGATTGAATATGGCAACAAATAAAGAATTAGCAGAATTAATATTCCCTGATGTTAAGGAAACAGTCAGTGATTTGGAAAAAAGATATCCTGATAGGAATTTAAAGGAAGGTGCTTTTGTAACTAGATTTGCTCCTTCACCAACTGGATTTTTACATACAGGTTCACTATTTACAGCAATGATTGCTGATAAGTTTGCTAAACAGAGCGGTGGCGTATCTTTTTTTAGATTAGAGGATACAGATCAAAAAAGAGAAATTGAAGGTACAGGATTAGATTTAGTAAGACAGCTTAAAAAATTTGGAATTGTTTTTGATGAAGGATATTATGGTGATCATGAAGAAGGAAATTATGGCCCTTACGTTCAATCTAAAAGAGCTGATATTTATAAAGTTGTCATCAAAGAATTGATAAAAAAAGGAAGAGCATATCCATGTTTTTGCTCTAAGCAAGATTTAGATGAACTCAGGCTTGTTCAACAAGCTAATAATGTTATTCCTGGATATTATGGTGAATATGCTAAATGCAGACATTATTCAATTGATGAGATGATCAAATTTATAAAAGAGGGAAAACCTTATGTCATCCGTTTTAAATCAAAAGGTAATCATTTAAATTACATCAGAGTTCATGATATGATAAGAGGCGATTTGGATTTAGCTGAAAATGATCAAGATATTGTCATTTTAAAAAGTGATGGCCTTCCAACTTATCATTTTGCACATTTAGTTGATGATCATTTTATGCATACTAATTTAGTTACCAGAGGTGAAGAATGGCTATCATCTTTGCCAATTCATATTGAGCTTTTTGCTTCAATGGACTGGAAAGCACCATATTATGCTCATCTTCCTGTCATCATGGTCAATGATTTAGAAACTGGAAATAGAAGAAAGTTATCCAAGAGAAAAGATAAAGAAGCAGCTACTTCCTTCTTCTTAGAACAAGGTTATCCAATATTAGGTGTTAAAGAGTATCTATATACAATTGCCAATTCTAATTTTGAAGAATGGTTAGATGGTAATAGAAACGCTTCACTTGATGATTTTAAATTGACTTTTGAAAAATTCTCACTTGATGGGGCCTTATTTGATTTACCAAAATTGACTAACATTTCAAAAGAACTTTTATCTAGACTAACAAAAGAAGAGTTTAAAGAGCAATGCTTAAGTTGGGCTAAAGATTATGATGATAAGCTTGCCTCTTTAATTGAAAGTGATGTTAACAAATTTGAAAAGATTATCAATATTGAAAGAGAACAAGAAAAACCTAGAAAAGATTATGAGAAGTTTTCAGATGTTTATAATAAAATTGAATTCTTCTATAATGATAATTATGATAAACTTCTTAAAGAAAATAAATTACCTTTCTCTGAATTTATTAATGTCGATGTTATAAAGTCATTCTTAAATGATTTTGCAAGTGACTTAGATAGGACTTTAAATATGGATGAAACTGAATGGTTTAATGCAATGAAAGAAAAAGGCCTAAAGCATAATTTTGCAGATGATCGTAAGATATATAAAGCAAATCCAGATAAATATGTTGGCTGGTATGCTGATTGCATATCACTTATAAGAATCGCTGTTTCTACTTCTACCCAAGCTCCAAAATTATATGATGTATTAAAAATTCTTGGGAAAGATGAAATACAAAGAAGAATTGAATTAGTTTGTAAAACCCTTGATTAATGGCTAAAAAGATAAGTAAGAAAAAGTCCAAGACTATTCAGAATGTGATCAAAATATCTTTGATTATAATTCTTTCAGCTCTCGGATTATATTATATTTTAAAAGACGATCCTAAAAGTACTTTTCAAGTGCTTTCAGAAGTAAAAGCTTTGCCGCTTATAGTCGTTATATTAACAATTCTTGCTCTTTTATCAATTGATGGGCTTGTTTTGACAATCCTTGCTAAAAGATATAATAAAAAATATACTTTCTTTCAAGGAACAATGAATGCTCAAATTGGTAATTTTATTGCTTCATTTTCTAAAACGAGTTCCAATTTCATTCAAGCATATACTTTTACAAAGCAAGATATTAAAGGTCCAAATGCAGCATCAATTTTGACTATGAATTATCTAGTTTATCAGCTGATATTCGTTTTGTATTCACTTGTGGCAGCTATTATTGGTTTCCCAATCATGAAAGATGTCCCGTTAGGATTGTTTAATAATTCATTAACTTTATTTCCGTTATCAATGATTGGACTAACTATTGGATTAGTTATTTTGGCAGCTATTATATTGCTTTCAACTTGTAAACCAATACATAGATTTTTTGTTAACTTTATAGTTACTATATATATGAAACTTCATTTATCTGATGATGAAGAAGAGATTAGAAAAAAATGGACTATCAGGTTTGTAACATATCGACTTGAGATCACTAAGCTTTTAAAAAATAAATGGTTATTATTAGTTTTAATATTTGTCAATATATTAAAACAACTAGTCACCAATTGTTTACCCCTTGTTTGCTTATGGGCATTAAAATTGAATATCCAAGATATCAATGTCTTTTATTTGATATCATCTTCTAGTTATTTGCAGCTTATTTCATCATATATTCCAGCAGGTGGAGCTGAGGTTGCTTATCAAGCTACCTACCTTCATATATTCTCATCAGTCAATTCGCAAGCTAATTTGTCTTCTTTGATATCAGCTTCAAATATTTTATGGAGAACACTCACCTTTTATTTTAATTTAATAGTTGGTGGATTATGTTTCATCTTTTATAAAGGGACTCCTAAAAGAGATGAGATGCGATATAATACAGCCACCATCTTTGATTTGGAAGTCATCAACTTTGATGAATCAGCTGATGATAAAACAAGAGAGTTCACTTTTGATTTAAATCCAGTTAAAAAAGAAAAGAAAACTCATTCTAAAAAACAGCTTTTAAGTGAAGAGGATGTAAAAAAATCGTTCTTTAAAATTAGAAAATATATGAATGATTTACCACTTGAAGAGACTATTGTTGATAATCAGGACACACTTGAAGAGCAAAAAAAACAATTAGCTGAAGCTTTGAAAGAGAGTGAGGAATTATTAAAGCAAAGACAATTATCTAAAGAAGTTACTGATTTGACTTCTAAAGAATTAGAAATTTCTCAAAAAAGAAGAAACGAAAAAGAAAAAGCTAAACTTGAAAGAAAAAGAAACAAGGATAAAAAAATGCTTGAAAAATTACAAATTGATGGGACAAATTTAGATATTAGCGATAATGGTATAAAAATTAATGGACCAGAAATTTATGAAGAAAAAACAAATACAACCTCTGATCCAGATGAGGAAGAAGATTATGAGTGATTATAAAATTTGCGTTGTAATTGATAATGTAAATGAATTGCAGCTTTTTAGTAAAGTCAAAGAAATGATAAAAGATAATATCGATATTCAAATTATTGATAATACTCGATTAGATGTATCAGAAAGTGATGTTTTAAAATCTTTAGATAACAAAAGAATTGAACTGATTCAAATATCTATTTATTCACCACTATATAAACTTTTTAATCATATTTCTTTAAAAAGCCAAACTCCACTTTTAGTTAAATGTTTTGACTTTTCTTCCAATTATGCTTTTCCATCAGCTGTTAAAAAAAGTTCAACCATTCTATCATATACTTACTATCAAACTAGACTTACTTTTGTTGATCGACTTTTAGTTGATTCATTTGTTGCTAAAAAAAGAATTGAAGATATGGGAATTGATAAAGCTGTTTATATTTTAAATCCATGTTTTGATTATTTTTCAACCAGCAATTTAAATAAAGATGTTGATTTTAAAATACCTTCTCAAAATAAGAAAGCTATTTTGATGGAAACTTCTTTATTTAATGGTGAAGAGATACTTTCATTTATTGAAGAAATAAAAAAGCATGAAGAATATTATCCCTGCTTTTTAATTGATTCATCAAGCAGTGATTTTGCTTCATTATATCAACTTGATTTAAAATATGTTTATTCATCTAAAGACTACAATAGATTGTTGATATATAAAGCAAGTTCGTATCTATATTCAAGAAGAAATAAATTAGATGATTATGATTTGCAGCTGGCGTGCTATTTAAATATTCCTGTCATTTCATCATTATCTGATGAAAACATAAAAAATAATGAATATATAAACTATATATTAGATGAGAATAATAAATATATTGAAAGCAAATATACATTAGAAAAATACACTCAGGAATTAAAAAATATATATGAGAGCATCAGAAGAAAAAATTATTGATAAGATAAATGACATTATTTTTAAAAAAAATAATGTTGAAGTAGTTTTAAATTTTAAAAAAATTAAAATATCTAGAAATTTTTATACAGATAATTATCTTTATAAAGGCAAAGATTTAACATTAGAAGATGTTCAAAAGTTAGAAAATGAAGAGAAATATTTTCAAGTTCATTCATATTTAAATAGGCTTTTAATTAATAGAACTTATTTTAAAAAAGAACTTGTTTGTAAACTTCAAACTAAATTCAAAAACTTGTCAAATAAACATATAGATGAAATTATTTCTGAGTATGATAAGAATAATTTAATTAATGAAAATGACAAAGCATATCAACTTGTTGATACTTTATATCTTAAAGGATACAGTAAAAATTATATTGAAACTGAACTTAAAAAGAATGATGTCAAAGATGAAAAAATTACTGATTATATAAATCAAACTTGTCTATATGATGATAAATTTTTTAATGATATAATTGTTAATATATATAGAAAATATACTTCGATGCTTATAAAAAATAGAAAAGATAAAACAATTAAATTCTTTTTGATGCATGGATTTAGTAAAAATCAATTTATTTCTTGCGTTGATAAATTTTATAATAACGTTTCAATTGCTGAATTAAATGAAGATAAAAATAAAATGAAAGTGAAGTTAAAAAGTGATTATCATAAGATTAGAACTTTATTAGAAAGAAGATATAAAAATATAAATAATGATAAGGAACTTGAAAATATGTGCATTAAAAAATTGCTAACTAAAGGATATAGTTATGATGAAATAAAAGAAGTTATAGCTTCTAATTTTAATACTGAGTATTAATTGTGCTAAAATAAAAATAATATTTTTAGAATATAGAAAAGAGGTAAAGATGATCAAAGATATTTTAAATCAAGAAGGTCCTATTCAAATGACTCTCCTTGTTAAGAGTGCAACAAGGGGAATATCAAGTAGTGGCTCTCCATATTTGTCAATCACTTTTCAAGATAAAAGTGGAACAATTGAAGCACGAAAATGGCAGATTGATGAAAGTGATGAACAACTTGTTACACCTGGTCAAGTGTTGACAGTTGAAGGAGTCATTTCAACATATAAAGGTCATCCACAAATAAGGGTTGATGATTTAAGTCCAGTTGATTTAAAAAATATCAACTATGAAAAACTTATCCCTTCAGCTCCTATTCCAATAGATGAAATTAAAAAAGAGATTTATGCATATATTTCTAAAATAAATGATAATGAGATTAAAACTCTTGTTGAAGCTGTCATCAATAAGTTTGAAAAAGATTATTTTACATTTCCTGCTGCCTGCTCTGTTCATCATGCATTTTTAGGAGGTCTTGCTTATCATTCATTATGCATATGTAATGATGCTTATAAATTAGCTGAAAATTATTCATTACTAAATCCTGATTATTTGATTGCTGGAAGTCTTCTTCATGATATTGGCAAAGTATTAGAATTATCTGGATATATTGCAACTAACTATACTTTAGCTGGAAATCTTTTAGGACACTTGGATTTAGGATCAATTGTTTTATATAGTGAAGGTAAGAAAATTAATATGGACGAAGAAAAACTTTTAACTTTATCTCACATCATTGTTTCTCATCACGGTAAACCTGAATTTGGTGCTATAAAAACTCCTATAACTCCTGAAGCATATGTTATTCATTCTCTAGATGATGTTGACGCTAAACTTGAAATTTTAGCCTCGGCATTTTCACAAACCGAAGCTGGTGAATTTACTAAGAAGATACCTTGGATGGAAAATATTGCTTTTTATAAAGATAAATCTAAAGACTAGTTATTGCTTATTAACAAATGTACAAGATAGTGTTTTAAATAAATGTTTAATCTATTAGATAAATTGTCAAAAGTTAGGTATACGAAAATAATTTTGAGTATAGAAATTAAAAAAAGTATTTAAGCAAACTAAAATGATGATATTTAACAAATTAAATTATATTGTAATATAAAGTTTTAACTTTTGTATCTAATTATTGA
>CALBLI010000033.1 GCA_937896065.1 uncultured Caryophanales bacterium
CAGTTGCTAGTGATTTTAAGGCTGATGATAAATCACTAGCAACTGATTCAAGTAAAACATTGAATTTATCTGATTGTTTTGACTTACCTAATCAAGAAGTATTAATGCAAGTGCTTCTTAATCAAGTAGGAACAGAAAGCTTTAACAAGCTTTCAAATTATATAAAAGTTGGAGATTTAATAAATGATATAGTGACCAATAAAGTCAATTTGAATAATATCACTAATAAAGCTATTAAAAAGTATTTAAATGATAATTTACTAAGTACATCTAGTAATTATCAAACTGAGCGTGAAAATTGTGCAATAGCTTTATATGATTTTATTGATCAATTTTTTAGTGATGAGCTGATGAAAGACTATACTCAAAAAGATATTAAAACTTATCTAGAACCAAAAACTAATGAACAATATGAAGCACTATATAATAACTCTAATAATCGAACACTGAAGATAACTACTATTTTAAGGCCTAAAGAAACAACTGATCTACCAATTCTTTCTTCAGGTATTTATTATCCAAAATCTTTAACGTATCAATCACTTACTGATTTTGGTGATTCTAAAATTGGTAAGGAATTTAAAAATCATATCATGGTTGAAAAGAATGAAAATTTAAAAACTACCTTCACAACCGTTTTAAGTCGAATAATTGATGAAGAGGAAGAAAAGAAAATAAGTGAAATGAATTTACTTTCAGGTATTTCAAGTGCTAAATTAGGAATTCTTTTAAATTCATATAAAGTCACTAGAGTCAATAATGAAACTTCATCATTAAAATTAGAAAAATATGACTCTGTAGATAAATATTTAACTAATAGATTATATTTAGGAAGTGATGTTAATAATTCTAAAATTAAATTTGAAGGTACAATAGATCCATCAATGTATGCTCAATTTGTTTCGACTATTACAATTTATGCAACTGATTATTCATCAAAAGGATATATCATTGATTATCTAGGCAAATATAATGAAGATAAAGTTGAAAAAGATAAGATATATTATATGGATGTAGGAGGCTTAGCCACTGATACAGTTGGCCAAATAGTCTCGGTTATATCAGCTGTTTTGATTTCTTTTGCTTCTATATCACTTGTTGTCTCATCAATTATGATTGCTATTTTAATTTATACATCAGTTATTGAAAGAACTAAAGAAATAGGTGTATTAAGAAGTATTGGTGCTAGAAAAAAGGATGTTGGAAGATTGTTTAAAGCAGAAGCAATGATAATCGGCTTTTTATCGGGAAGCATCGGTGTTATTTTCACTTATCTTATATCGCTTCCAATATCTTTGATACTGAATTTAAATTTTAAAGATGTGCATTTAGGTCAAATTGCTTTCTTAAATCCACTCCATGCTGTATTACTTATTGTTTTATCAACTGGTCTTACTTATTTAGCTAGTTTAATTCCATCAAGAATCGCAAGCAAAAAAGATCCAGTTACATGTCTTAGAAGCGAATAGGAGGATATATATGAAATATTTTAAATTTGAAGATAGTGATTTTGATGTCTCTAGAATTTGTTTAGGATGCATGTCTTTTGGTAAACAAAAGGCTATGTATGAATGGACTTTAAATGATGATGATGCTTATAACATCATCAGTTATAGTTTGAATAAAGGTATCAATTTTTTTGATACAGCCAATGGTTATTCAGATGGTGAGAGTGAAAAATTATTAGGAAAAGCCATAAAAAAATATACAAATAGAGATAAGGTAATAATAGCTAGCAAAGTTTATTTTAATGAAGGTCATTTAAAAAAAGAAGCTATTCGAAGAGAGATTGAAAAAACACTCCTCAATTTAGATACTTCCTATTTAGATATTTATTACATTCATAGATTTGATTATTCTACGCCTATATATGAAACGATGTATACTTTAAATGACTTAGTTAAAGAAGGAAAAGTTAGAGCATTAGGTGCTTCATCGATGTGGGGTTATCAGTTTAATGATTATCAACAACTTGCTCTAGATAATCATTTTAAAAAATTTTCATATATGCAAAATCAATATAATCTTTTATATCGTGAAGAAGAAAGAGAGATGAATCCAATCTGTAAGAAATGGAATGTTAAACTTGTCCCTTTCTCTCCTTTAGCTATGGGAAGATTATCGAGAGCTAGTTGGTTTTCATCTTCTAAAAGATGTGAAAGTGATAAAGTTGCTATGGCTAAATATGATGTCTGTAAAGATGAAGACATTAAGATAGTTAAAAGAGTAGAAGAATTAGCTTTAAAACATGACACAACTATGTCAACCATTGCTTTAGCTTGGTTATTTAAAAAAGGTATCACTGCTCCTATTGTTGGAATAACAAAAACTAAGTACTTAGATGATGCTGTAAATAGTTTAGAATTCTCTTTAAGTGAAGAAGAAGAAAACTATTTAGAAGAATTATACACTGCTCATAATGTGACAAGTGTTTTAAAAGAACCTAAATAAATTATACTTTTAATTTAGAAGTCAGTATTTTATATTCAAATTTGTTTTCAAGATGAAGAAAGACATCTTTTTGTTCTTTTAAAATGCAAGGGATAAAAATTAATGAAACAAGTATCCAACTTATTGGATAGGTTGAATATAACCAAAAGACAGTGTGGAAGAAAGGTATATTGAAGATGGTGTATAAGAAAAGAATCCTAGTGCCAGTACAGCCTATTAAAGTTAGTAAAGCGGGAGTAGTGCTCTTTTTCATTCCTCTTAAATAATTTCCATCGACATCCATAATGCCATCTAAAAAATAAGTAAAAGTCATTATATAAAGTCGATCTTTACCAGCAATTAAGGCACCAGTTTGACTGACATCTGAATTAGTTGTTATAAATATTGAAAGAAGAGGGTAAGGAAGAAGTCCACCAATCAGCATAAATAAAGCTGAAAAAGCGAGCATCCAAATCATGCAATACCAATATGATTTCTTGATGTTTTTAATGTTTTTGGCTCCATAGTTTTGACCAACGAAAGAACATAATGAAATAGCAAAAGCATCAATGAAAGCAAACATGTAGTTTTCAATTTGCTGACTTGCACTAGAACCAGCTATGATATCTTCTTGTGTGATAAGTTGACCATTTACTTCATATGATGATATTGAATATAAGCTTGATTGAATCAAAACATTAGGGATTGAAAAAGCTAAACCTTGAATACCAGCTGGCAAACCGATTTTTAGTATCTCTTTAAAAGATAAAGAATCAATTTTTAAATCTCTAAATCTAAAACAGACAAACCCATGTTTGTTAAACATGAAAAAGATAATGGTCATAATAGCCGATACTGCTTCTGAAATGACAGTTGCTAAAGCAACACCAAAGACATCCATGTTTAAAAATTTAACAAAGATGATGTCGAATAAAACATTGATGAGTCCAGATATTAAAAGAATGATAAATGGCTTTTTACTATCTCCTAAAGCTCTCATCATCTGTGAACCAAAGTTGTAAATCATTAAGAATGGAAGACCGATAAAATATACCTGTAAATAAGTATTAGCATTATCTAAAATACTATTTGGTGTATTCATCATAATCAGTAAATATTTGGATATAAAATATCCAATAAGACCAACTAAAACTCCACCAATGGTTGCAATTAAAAAGGAGGTATGTAAAACTTTCTTAGCTTTATCTTTATTGTTTTCACCTTTTGCACAAGATAAGATGACATTGCTCCCTGTGGCAAGCGATACTAAAACAGTGATGATTAATGATATTAACGAAGAATTTGAGCCTATAGCTGACATGGAGTTATTTCCACCACCATAAGTTGAAACCGTCCATAAATCAATTGTCGTATAAAGTAACTGCAAAGTTGTAGTTAAAGCTAAAGGGAGAGCAAATAACGGCATTTTCCAAAATAAATTACCTGAAGTTAAATCAAGTTCAAATCTATTTTTTTTATTTTTGGTAACTGCTTTATCATTATTATTTAATTCATCCATAAACCACCTTATATTTGTATAACCTTGTAAACTATACTCTTTTAAATTAGTAAGTAAATATGTATGGTTAAGAAAGCGATTTCTTGATACTTTTTTAACAAATAAATAATGTAAAGATCAAACTTAATCTAATGTAAAAAATAACAATATTTTCCCCCAAAGGAATAAAAAAATATGTAAAAAAATATGTAAAAGCGAATAAAAAATACAAAAAATAAGTGACTTAAAATAACTATTATTGCCCGTGTAGAACGATAAAATGCACGTTTTTAAGTGTTTTCAAAATAGTCTATCGTTAAAATTAGAAAAAGATTTAATTTTTGTTATACTTTAGATGTAATAATTTAGGGGGTTCTTTACATGAAAAAGAAAATCAAAAAATTATCATTACTATCTATTGTTGCTTTTTCAACAATCTTAACTTCATGCGGTTTTGAAACTGACTTCGACAAAGCTTCTTCAAATCCAATTGAAAACAATTCAACAGTTGTTGATGATGATAAACCAGGTGATAATACACCTGATGATCCAAATGTTATTCCAGTACCAGATGACACTAAGAATAAAGTCACTGTCAGTTTTGTAAGTGGAAATAGTCTTATTAAATCTGAACAAGTTAAGGTCAACACCATATATACCTATAATGGTGAAGAACCTACTGTTGATTCAAGTCAAAAAGAAGCTGGCTATGATTATGTATTTAAAGGTTGGCAAATACCTGGATATACTAGGGTATATGGAAACAATAATTTGCCTGTCATTCAAAAAAACACTACTTTTAGAGCTGTTTTTGAAAAAACTGGTAAAACAATCGATGTCACTTTCTATAATGGTGATGGTACCGTTTTATATACTCAAAAAGTAAAATATGGTGACAAAATCACATATGATGAAACTAAAGGTAAACCAACTAAGAATACTAAAGCAAATTCAGCTTTAGCATCTAGTGATGATTTTAAAGGTCAATGGACCAATAATAGAGATGCTTCTATTTTTACAGAAGATACTGTCGCTTACGCAACAGTCAATATTCGTTTCAATCCTATTTTTGGTAGTGAAAAGAAAGTTTATCGTGTTATCTTTAAAGATGAAGATGGCAGCATATTATCTTCTAAATATTATGAAGAAGGAAGCAATCCTACTTATGCTGGTGAACCATTTAAACCTGAAGATAAAGAATATACTTACAAGTTTGCTTATTGGAAAGATGAAGCTGGAAATAAAGTTGATTTAGCTTCAAGAGTTGTCAACAATGATCTCACTTATACTGCCGTCTTTACTAAGGCAATTAAAAAATTTGCAGTCACAGTTAAAAGAGCTGATGGAACCATTATTCAAAATAAAATTACAGTTGATGCTGGTTCAACTAAAACTTTCAACTACAATAACGCAAGTGATTTAGATTACACAGCCAGTGGTCAAAATTATAAATTTGTCGGCTGGAAAGATAATAAAGATCCAAGAACCACTAAGATATATGAAGATACTGAATTTGTTGCCATGTATCAAAAAGAAGAAATCAAATATTCAGTCACTTATAAAAATGGTGATGGATCAATTTTAAAAGTTGTTAACGATTTAAAATATAATGCACCATTACAACTTATAAGCAATATTCCTACTAAAACAGAAGAAGGCTATGACAATACCTTCGCTTATTGGATTGTTGAAAATACTGGTGTTAGAGCTAGTGAAATAACTAATGTTACAAGTGATTTAGTTTTAGAACCAGTCTTCAAAAGAACTGCCAAGAAATATGTCATCGAATATTTAAATGGCGATGGCTCAGTAATGCTTAGAAAGAGTGCTGATTATGGTAGCGAATTACAATATGAAAGCAATATAGTTCCAACTAAAGCTAGCCAAGGTGGTATCAAATATACTTTTGCTAACCAATGGATTAGTAAAGTTGATGGTTCGATTTTCACAAGCGGCAACAGCTTACTTATCACAAGCAATATTCAATTAGAACCAGTTTTTAATGATGCAAAACAAGTTTATAAAGTCTCATACTTCAATGATGATGGAGCTCTTGTTACTTCTAAAAACTTTGAACATGGTTCAAATCCAGTTCTTAGCAAAAATATGCTAAAGAATCAAACAGCACAATATAGTTATGAATTTGCTGGCTGGACCAAAGAAAAAGGTTCTGACAAAGTTGTTGACTTATCAAAAGAAGTTGTAACTGGTGAAGCAAGTTATTATGCTTACTATAAGAAAACATTAAGGAGCTATAATGTCAGATTCTTAGATGCCGATGGAAAGGTTCTTTCTACTGAAAAAGTTCAATATGGTTCACATCCAACATATGATTATGAAAATGCTAATTTGAGTCATAAAAATGAGATGTGGGAATATACCTTCATTGGATTTGAAAACAATTTAGATCCAAAGACTTATGAAGTCAAAGGTAATGTTGATTTTATTTGCAAATACAAAGAAGAATATGTCAAATATAGCATCGTTTATGAAAATGAAGACGGAAGTGTTTTCTATGCAGATCCAACTGAATATAGATATAATGATTCATATAAACTCATAACTGATAAACCAAAGAAAATTGCACATGGTTTTGCTTATAAATTTGAAAAATGGGTTTTAAAAGACGGAGATTCAAGTGAAAGTAGTGATACTAATATCAAAGGAAATCTTGTATTTGTCCCTGTTTTCTCATCTACTCGTGAAAAATTTAATGTGTACATTAAAGATTATAGAAACTATAACATCAATACTCATGAAATTGAATATGAAGGCAAATTAACTTCTCATATGGTTACCAATGATAAGGCCTTAGTTACTAAAACTTATAGTGATGCCGTTTATGATTATACTTTCACTGGTCGATTCATTAATTCTATTGATGGTTCAATTATTCAAGCTGAAGATTTAGTTGATTATGTTATCACTGATAATGTCAGTTTTACCGCTGAATATTCCAAAGAATATCGTGTTTTCAAAGTCAACATTGATATTGGTTATGATGATTTAGGTCATGGTAGAGTCACCTGGAGAACTGTTGAGAAACAGTACAAATATGGAACTCCAATAAAAACTATCATCGATGACATTGAAAAGAGCGATGATAGACAAGAATATTCAAGAGAGGATGGATATTATATATATACCTTCCGTACTTGGTCAGCTTATTCTGGAAATCTTGAATCTGATTATAGACTTTACACTATATATTCAAGAGAAGAAAAGACTTATAGTGTCACTGTTATAAATGATTTAACAGGTCAAATAATTGATGTTAAGACTAATTATAAATTTGGTGATGAAGTCCAGTTTAGTAACAAAGTTTCTGAAATTGCTAATCCAAATGTAATTGTCAAAAAATCTGTTTTAGAATCTACTGATCCAGATGGAACAAAACATTATGTTAATAAAGATTATGCTTTCTCACACTGGGAATATGAATATGAAACAGGTGCATGGGATGACCCATTCCTCTTTGGAAACAAAGTCGTTGCTGATGTTGTTATGCGTGCTAAGTTTGTTGAAGTCGTAACTGGTTCAAGACTTAAATTCTACAATGATGCTGAACAAAAAGAATTAGTTTCAAACGGATATAATAAATTCGGTGAAAAGATTCAACTTCCTCCAACAAAACCAACTAGAAAACATGCATTAGCTTACATGGAATATGTCTTTGAATATTGGCAAGTCCTTGTTGATGGTCAACTTGTAAAATTTGATGAAAGCATGTTAAATACTAGCGTTGATGATCAAAAATATACCATCTTTGTTGCAAAATATAGAGAAGAGAAGAAAAAATTATCAGTTGATATTTATGATTCTAAGTCTTTTTCATTCGCTTCATCACTTCTTCTTTCTGGTTATAAAAAATTTAAATATGGTGATGTTATCAATTTAAGTGAATATAATGAACGTGTAACTAAAGTATATCAAACAGAAAGAGCAACATTTGAATTTACTGGCAAATGGACTTATGTGGGAAGTGATGGTGTTACATATACTACCGATAAAGATACAATTACTGTTACAGACGATTTAACTATCAAACCTGTAATGAAAGAGACGGTTAGAAAATACACTGTTAAATTCTTATCATGGGATAACCAGGAATTACAAGTCAGTGAATATGAATATGGTCAAACTCCAAAATATACTGGTGCTAAACCAACAATGCCAGAAGCTTTCTTCTATAAATATAGATTTGTTGGTTGGAGAATGCTTGGTCAGTCTGAAATTGGTATGCATGCAGTTACAAATGATGAAACATGGTATGTTCCTGTCTTTGATAAAGTATATGATAAGAGAACTATTACTTTTGTAGCATATGCAAGAGACCCAAGTGGCGATCTTTATAGAACAAATCATATATTTAAAGTTGAAGTTAATGCTTGTGATACCATTCCTGCTGAATATTTATTAGGGCCTGTTTCTAATCCATTAGGCTATTGGGAATTAGATCCATTTTCACAAACTGAAGATAATATATATTACGGTTTCTCAAAATGGATTTCTAATTCTTGGTATGATGTGCCTACTTCAGATATGGTAATTTACAATGATGTAGAATTTGCATTCATTGCTGAGAGATTTGATGATTAATTAAATTCTATGCAAGTAAAAAAGGTTATGCTTTTATTTTAGCATAACCTTTTTTATTTGCTATACATGCTAATGATAATATAAAAAGACGTGGACAAGTTTTATTTTTAAGGTAACCAATTCATGATTTAGTATTTATCATTAATTTCCATTATTTTTTATTAACTCCTGTATAGAAAATAAAACTTTCCTATATAAAACTGGAAATACTTTAAAATTACTTAATAACTTTATTTTATGATGGTGGAAATCTCTGAAATTTACGATAAGTTTAAAG
>CALBLI010000034.1 GCA_937896065.1 uncultured Caryophanales bacterium
ATTGAATAGCTAGTTTTCATTTGATAGAATTTAAACAGAGGTTGATAATGAAATATAAAAAGTTGATTAAACTTTCTTTATTATCAATGTATGTGACAACTAGTTTTAATTTGCCAAAAGATAATAATAATTTGAATGATGAGAAAGAACAGATTACAAGAAAAGTAAATTATGATACAAGTTTGATTTTAGAAGATGAATATTTAAAACAATTTGAAGACAATAATTTTATAGAGACGGATAATGGATTTGAATTTACTGCTTCAAAATCATTATTAATAGATGATTATGAACAAGTTAATTTAGTTAGTATTAATAATGAAGAAAGAGAAAATATCGATTATAAAATTGAATACGATAGTCATGATTATATGATATATCTTACTATTAAATCAAAAGATGAAATATTAGTTGATTCTCTAGCTGGATTTGTAACAACGAATTCCTTAAATGAAAACGATATTATGTTTGTTTGTGAAAATGACAAAATATATTGGTTATCAGATGTTATTAAAGAAGACAAAATTAATAATACTGGTTTTTTCAGTTGGTTAAAAGATGTATTTTCACAAGCACTATCGACAACTAATAATAAATTTGTATCTCTTTTAACAACTGCAATTGCAGTTGGCTCAAGATTATTATGTCATGTTGCTGTTAAAATTGTTGGCTTAAATAATGGAGCTAAATTACTTTCAATGTATAAAGATAGTTATGGTAATTATCATGCTGATTTTAATGGATGGCAACAATACTTTGGGTATAATAATTTATATGATATAGGATTCAAACTAGGATCATCAATGAATTTTAGAAAGTTCAGCTTTTATGATGAAAATAATGATGGCAAAGAAGATTATATCTTATGGGGTTGGAAAGGTGATTATTATGAACTCGGTTGTGGTGGAGAGTTAGGAATATATAGAAGAGTTCAAAACTCTGATGACTTATGGTATATAGATAGAAATTATTCCATCTATATGGAAATGAATGTTAAAAGATATTCAACTACTATAATTGATTGGAAACCACTTGAATATTATAAAAGCACAAATAACGATAATAAATATCAATGGTGGATAACAGTTTTTAATCCTAATTATCACTATACAAGTAAAAATGATTTAAAAATAACGTATAAGATTAAATTTTATACTAAAGGTTGTTCTAGTTATGTTGATAATAAACTGAAAGAGGAGTTTTTTAAAAAATATGTTGTTCATGTTACTAGTGATACTAAAAGATGGCAATATGATGGTGACTATTTCAAATATTCATTTTAAAGGATGAACTTATGAGTAGAAATTTATTATTAGTATCATTACTTTTTTCATCATTATTTCTAAAGTTTTGTGATCGTCAACCTGAATATGAAATATTAGTTAATAATTTAGTTGCTTATTTAGATGATAGAAATAATGAAGAAATAAAAAAATTATTTTCTAAAACAGCGATAGATAATACTATTGAAATTGATAATCAAATAACTAGATTTGTTGATTTCTATGAAGGTAAGTTTAGTAAGACTCATGAAACTAGTTATGCAGAATCGGGTTCTTATGATTATGGTAAAACTAAAATAGATTTTAGTATTCTGCACTATTTTTATACCGATACATGTAGATATTTTTTCTCAATTGAATGGATACAAAAAGATGATTCTAATAAGAATAATATTGGCATTTCATATATTTACGCACAGAAAGTAGATGACTTTAATTTTACGCCAGATTATTCAATTATAACTTCTGATTATGGGATCTTTATAAAAGATGATAAAAAGAATTAAATTTATAGTATTTACTATTTTAGCAATGTTAACTTTAAATAGTTGTAGATATCAAAATAAAGCTGATGCTTCTTATATATTTTCAAATAGTTTAAATTATGTGGTCGAGCTAAAATCAACTTCTTCTTTAAACACTACTTACGGTACAGCAGTTATTTTAAATAATGATGGAGTCCTAGTCTCAAATGCTCATATGGTCACATATACCAAAGGTGGGGAAAAGTATCTGTATGATGATTTTTATATTAGGTATGCAACAAGTGAAGACTATCAAGAAATATACTTGTTGAAATATGATGAGAATATAGATTTAGCATTTTTAAAAATAGATACAAAAAATGTTAATGGGATTGCTGAGATTGGAAATAGTGATCAAATAAAAGTAGGTGATACATGTTATGCTATAGGTAATGCATTAAACCATGGTATTTCATTTACGAAAGGGAACATAAGCTTAAAAAATATAGAGATTGAATATAATGGTAGTACAAAAAATATGATTCAATCTGATTTAACTATTAATGAAGGCAATAGCGGTGGTGCACTTCTTGATGAAAATGGAAAATTGATTGGAATAGTTACATTTAGATTAAAGGATTCGATGGGCAATGTAATATATGGTTTGGCTTTTTCAATTCCAATTAATTTTATATTGAATGAGTTAACTAACAAAATATTGGTATAATTGATAAAAACATAAATTTTTATAATTATTTCAAAACAATCAGAATTAATCTAAAAAACTATTATAAGAAAATTAGAAAATAAAAAAGCAGGACCAATGATAATCCTGCTTTTTGAATTTTGCTGTAAAGATTAACGCTTTGAGAATTGTGAATCTTTTCTAGCTTTACGAAGACCGTATTTCTTTCTTTCAACAACACGGCTATCAACTGTTAATAAACCGTTTGCACGAAGAACTTTCTTATAGTCTTCACTAGCTTTGACAAGAGCTCTTGCAATAGCAAGTCTTAAAGCACCTGCTTGACCTGAGAAACCACCACCGACGATGTTGGCTTTAACATCATATTTACCGATGTTGTTAGTAACTTTTAATGGTTGACTAATATCAGTAATCAATGTTTCAAGTGGGAAGTACTCTTTAGCTTCATGACCATTAACAATCATTTTGCCTTCACCAGGAGTTAAGAAAACTCTACAAACAGATGATTTTCTTCTTCCAACGGCTGCATAAATAAGTTTTTCAGATTTAGCCATGATTACTTCTCCCTCTTCTTGGTCAATTCGACCTCAATTGGCTTCTTGTCCTGTTTTTGATGTTCAGCACCTTCGTAGACGAATAATTTGCTGAGCATTTCTCTTCCTAAAGGACCTTTTGGAAGCATACCTTTAACTGCACGACGCACCATTTCTGTAGAATAGTGTTTCTTCATCGTTTTAGCATCTCTGACTCTAAGACCACCATAAGTTTGTGATCTATTGTCATAGTAATTCTTTCCATGGATTTTATTACCAGTTAACCAAACCTTACTGCAGTTTGTGACAATAACGAAATCACCACAATCAAAGTTAGGAGTGAATTGAGGTTTGTTCTTACCCATAAGAATTACTGCTATCTCACTGGCTAAACGACCAAGAGGTTTATCGGCAGCATCGACGACATACCAATTTTTGGTAACATCAGTCTTTTTATAAATAGTTGTTTGACGTTGCATTTTTATATCCTTTCATGATCAATAAGCAAACTGTATACCTTACCGGGGTGTAGTTCACAATTAGCCATCTAACATTTTAACATTGACTACATAAAAAATAAAGAAAAAATTAGAAAGTTTATAAAAAAATTACTTATTTCTTTCTTGCAATGCCTTTACAACTGGATCATATTTAGGATTATCGTGATGCGGTTCGGCTTTCTTTTGCTTATAAATATAATTATAAGCTTCATTGATAGGTTTCATTAAATCGATGAATTCATCACGGACAGTTAAAGCATCATAAGTTTTATCATATTCAGAAAGTGATGAATCTTGTTTATCATTTATAATTTCAAAGTATAAATTTAAATTTTCTCTAATTTCATCAATAAAATCTAAGTATAATAAGCACTCTTTTTCAATTTCATAGCAAAAGTCTTCTGTTGAAGCTGAGCTTAATAAAGTATAGTACCTAGCATACTCATTTACCATTTGATTAGAAAGGGGTTGATAATAATTTTTAATTTCTGAATAGTAATCAGCAATAGATAAAAATTTGCTTATTAAGTCCACAAACTGATTAAAACTATCTTTCATTTTATTTTTTGCATCTTGCAAAGAACCAATATTTGTATTAGTCATTATTTATACTCCTTTGTATTTTTTAATCTATCTATAATTTCAAGTTTAAATTCATGATAGTCAAAATCAAAAAATGATCTTAAGCTATCATCATCTTTAAATACTTCATAACCAGATAATAACTTACTTATTTCATTCATATTTATTTTTTTATCAGGGGTGAATAAAAGAAAACCGGTAAAGTTTAAATCCTTGCCTTCAATAAAATAAGAATCAAAACCATACTTTAAAATATCGCAAATAGAACCAGATAGAAATAAATCAAGTAAGATAGATGTATATATTGATTCACATAGCGATTTATATAAATCTTCTTTATCAAAAAATATTGAATATAAATCTAAAAAAATGCTATCAATTGTTTTTAAATTAATAAAAGCAAAATTTATTTCCTCAATTATTTTATTGGATAAGTATTTATTTAATGGTTTTATCTCTTTAAAAAAATCTGAATCATCCATATCAGCTAATTGACATGATTTAATTATGATGTCCTCTTGAATATTTTCATATTCTTCCTGGTTTATCACAGGCTCATCATTTTCCAAAAGGCCATTTGGTAATTTATTTTTTAATACTAAAAGAAGTGCTAAATCTTCTAAAATGAAAGCAAAAAAATGTGAAGCGTAGGAGTGTAAAGTATTTAAATGCTGCAAGTGCTCAATATTTGTTAAATCAGCGGTTTCTTTCTTTTTCATACATGTAATTATATAAAAAAACATTGCTAATTAAAAGAAAGCAATTATATAAATGATATAATTTATATATGACTGAATTATTGTTAAAAACGTTTGTTAAAGATTATAAAAATATAAGTGATCCAGAAGTTAGGAAAAACTATGGGTTATTAGGTTCCTTTTTTGGGCTGATAACAAATTTACTTCTTTTTGTAGGGAAGATAGTATTAGGTATCATTCTTCATATGCAGTCTTTAATTGCTGATGCTAGTAATAATTTATCTGATTTTGGAAATAATTTTATTGCTATATTTGGATTTAAAATATCTAGTAAAAAACCTGATAAAGAGCATCCATTTGGCCACCAAAGAATGGAATATATTGTCTCTTTAATTATTGCAATGGTGATATTAGCCTTGGGAATAGTTTTGGTTTACCAGGGTATAATTGACATGATTCATTTTATTAAAACAATGATTGAGACTGGTAAACCAGTTACTGTTGAATTCAATCAAACAAAATTTGTAATATCAGCGATTTTTTTATCACTATCAATACTTATAAAAATTTTCCAATCGAGGCTTTATTATTCACTTGGTAAACGAAGCCAAAATATGGAACTTAAAGCTTTATCAAAAGATTCTTTAAATGATGTGATTGCAACATCACTTGTTTTAATAGGCCTTGTCATATCTTGGGTAACAAATGAGCATTATTCATTTGACTGCTTTTTCTCTGTTGCAGTTGGTATTTTTGTTGTGATTTCTAGTTTTTCTATTTTAAAAGGAGCAGCTGATACATTGCTTGGACAAGCACCGGATAAAAAACTGATAAATAATATAGTCAATTTTATATATTCGTATAAAGATGTCATTTCGATGCATGATTTAATGCTACACTATTATGGACATTTAATATATGGTGTTATACATATAGAGGTTGACGCAAAGAATGATGTAATAAAAATGCATGAAATGATTGATGAGATAGAAAAACAAGTCAAAGAGAAATTTCATATAAATTTAACTGTGCATATTGACCCCATCCTACTTGACGATGATAAAACAAATAATTATTTAAGCAAAATTGTAAATATATTGAAAAGCTATGATGAGAAAATACATTTTCATGATTTTAGAATTGAAGAAAAAGAAAACAAAACAATTTTATCTTTTGATTTAGTTGTTCCAAATGAAGAGGAAAAATTTAAAAAAGAGAATATAGAAAATTATATAAAAGAAAACTTAAAAGATGAAAATGTTATTCTTGCCATTGAATATGATGATTTTTATTCTGACTTACTTGAAGGAACTGACGCTGAAAACTCAAATAGATAGCCTTATAGTATTTGTTTAATAAATAGAAAGTTATATAATAATTAGATGAATGATTGGAGAAAAAATATGGAAAAAGAGAAGCAAAATATTTCTATTGAACAAGATTTAAATGATCAACAGCAAAGAAGAAGAGAAAAATTAGAATTATATAAACAGATGGGAATTGACCCATTTGGTCAAAAATTTGATGTTAATGCAACTACTATTGATTTAAAATCAACATATGCATATCTTGAATGTGAGCAAGTTGATGAGAATACTGAAGTAAGCATTGCAGGAAGAATTGTCCTTTTAAGAAAAATGGGCAAGGCATCGTTTATTACTTTGCAAGATAGATATGGGAAAATCCAATGCTATATAAGACAAGATGTCGTTGGTGAAGAAAATTACAAATTATTTAAATTAGCAGATTTAGGTGATATTTGTGGCGTCACAGGACATATGATGAAGACCAAGACTGGTGAAGTTACACTTCGTGCGACTAAATATACACATCTTTCAAAAGCACTAAGGCCACTTCCTGATAAATTCCATGGTCTTACTGATCCTGAAGATAGAAGAAGAAAAAGATATGTTGATTTAATAGTCAATGAAGAATCAAGAAATGTTGCTTTCATGAGACCTAAAATCATCCGAGGAATTCAAAATTTCATGGATCATGAAAATTTTGTCGAAGTAGAAACCTCTGTTCTTCAACCAATTTTAGGCGGGGCTAATGCAAGACCATTTGTTACACATCATAATGCCCTTGATCAAGATTTTTATTTGAGAATTGCTACTGAATTATCACTTAAAAGATTGATTGTTGGTGGTATGGAAAGAGTATATGAAATCGGCAGACTGTTTAGAAATGAAGGTATTGATACATCTCATAATCCTGAATTCACTACCATGGAGGCTTATCAAGCTTATGGTGATTTATCATCAATGGCTAAGCTTGTTGAAGATTTGATTAAACATTTAGCTAAAAATGTTACTCATAAGACAGTTGTTGATTGGTTGGGCTGCAAAGTTGATTTGCTTCAAAACTACCGACACGCAACCATGTCTGAACTTGTTAAAGAAAAAACAGGTATTGACTTCTTAAAAGTTGACTTTGAAGAAGCTAAAGACTTAGCTAAAAAACACAATATTAAAGTTGAACCACATTTCAGGTGGGGCCATATTCTTAATGCTTTCTTTGAAACATATGTTGAAGAAAGTTTAGATCAGCCAACATTTGTTTATTCACATCCTGTTGATATTTCACCACTTGCTAAAAAAGATTCAAATGATGAACGATTAACTCAAAGATTTGAATTATATATTTCTCGTAAAGAAATTTGTAATGCTTTTACTGAATTAAATGATCCAATTGATCAAAGAGAAAGATTTGAAGAACAACTTGCAGAGAAAAATAGTGGAAATGAAGAAGCTTGTGAAGTTGATGATGATTATGTTGAAGCTTTAGAATATGGTCTAGCTCCAACTGGCGGAATAGGAATAGGTATTGATAGACTTGTCATGATGCTCCTTGAAAAAGATTCAATCAGAGATGTTTTATTATTCCCAACATTAAAAAGAAGATAATTTGATATGGCAAAAAAAATACAGCAGAAACCAATAAGTAACTTAATAGACTACGTTTATAACTTTGGGATATGCCCATTTTCTGAACTACCATTTGTTATAAATGATGCTTTTGTTTTTTCGGCTGTATCATACTTACCATTTGAAAACTGCAATATAAAAGTTGGTGATACATTACAAGATTTATGTATCAAACTTTTAGGAAAATTAAGATATAAAAAACAATTAGACTCAATGCAGATGGATAGAGTTTTTCTGTGTTTAGCACTTGTCAATTCAGATAGATTTTCAAAATTAAAAATAGTTAATATGAAGAATGTTTTATCTAATGAAAAAACTACACAATATGCTGCTATTGCTTTTGCAGATGAAAAAAATTTATTTATTAATTTTAGAGGAACAGATAATACATTAATTGGCTGGCAAGAAGATTTATACATGGCCTGTTATGATACTTTATTTTCACATGAATTAGCTATTGATTTTCTAGAAGAAACTTTAAAAGAAAATGCACATGTTCGAAATTATGTTTGTGGGCATTCGAAAGGTGGTAATTTAGCTCTCCATTCTTCATCGATGGCTGCTATAAAATATCAAAAGATGATAACTAATGTTATTTCAATTGATGGTCCAGGATTATTAAAAGAAATATTTTCCTCAGAAGGACACCAAAGAATTGAGAGCAGAGTTATTCATATAACTCCTCAAGATTGCGTTATTGGTGCTTTACTGCATCATGAAAATATAGCATATGTTGCTAAATCTTATCCTGATAAAGATATGATAAACCAGCATGATTTGTATAGTTTTGAAACATCGGGTATTGGATTAGTTGAACTTAAAGATAGAACGCCATTATCATATGTAGTTGAAATTTCGTTAGACGAGTTTTTAACCAAACTTGGAAAGAAAGATAAAAGAGTTGATTTTGTAAATGCTTTATTTCAAGCTATCTATGATATGGGTATAAAAGATTCAGATGAGATATTTAAGAACCCATATGGATTTATGCGTAATTTTTTATTTTTAAATCGAAAAAAAAGTAAAGATAAAACTAATTTAAATAAAATGTTAAGAGAATTCATGTCTATCTTTTCAAGAAATTTAATGACATATAAAAAAGATAAAACATTATAAATTGGAGATACTTAGATGATTAAAAACCCATTAAATAAATTGTTTAAAAAAACTAAAGATTATAACTTGAATTCTAAGTATATATTAGAGGTAAGACACTTAGTAAAAAAGTATGGTAATTTAAAAGCTGTAAATGATATCAGTTTTGAAGTTGCTAGAGGTTCTTTGTTTGCTTTTTTAGGATTAAATGGTGCAGGGAAGTCAACAACTATTAATATTATTACATCTATTTTATTAAAAGATGATGGCAAGATTTTTATTGATGGTTTAGATTTAGATAAAAATGCTTACAAGATAAAAAGTAAAATAGGAATAGTTTTTCAAAATTCAGTCTTAGATGATGCTTTATCGGCAAGACAGAATTTATCAATCAGATCTAAATATTATGGAATAAATAAAAAAGACTGGAAAGAAAGAGAAAAAACATTAATTGATATGCTTGAACTTTCATCTTTTATAGATAGACCTGTTGGGAAATTATCAGGCGGTCAAAGAAGAAGAGTTGATATTGCAAGAGCAATGGTTCATAACCCTAAACTTCTTATTTTAGATGAACCAACAACAGGTTTAGATCCACAAACAAGATTATCGGTTTGGAATTTAATTAATTCGTTAAGAGAAAAAACTGGAATGACTGTCTTTTTGACGACCCACTACATGGAGGAAGCTGAAAAAGCTACCTACATTGTCATTATGAATAAGGGCTCAATCATTGCTGAAGGAACGCCAAATGAATTGAAAAATAAATATTCAAGTGATTATGTTTTCATTTATTGTAGTGAAAAAGAAGAGATTAATGAAATGTTTACTAAAGAGAAGTTGAATTATTCATATAATAAAGATAATAATTATTATCAAGTAGAGGTTAAAAGTTCAGAAGAAGTTATTACATTTATTAATTTGCATAAAGATATCGTCACCGATTTTGAAGTAGCTAAAGGAAACATGGATGATGTGTTTTTAAATGTAACAGGTATTAATAATTTAGGAGATGTTAAAAATGACTAAGGAACAAATAACGGAAGGAAGGCCAAATCAATTTAAAATATTCTTAACATTAACCAAAAGACATTTGATGGTTTATTTTAAAAATGTTCCTATCGTCTTCTTTACTTTGATGGTGCCACTAGCCATACTATTAGTATATGCATTATTTTTAAGACCTATGGAAGTTGGGCAAATAAAAGATATTATCAAGCAGTACGGAATAATTCTTGATGAGAACAACTCAGCTGATTTTGACACATTAAAAAAGATATACGCAATTGCCGATTGCTGGATGATGGCGGGTGTTTTATCAGTATCTTGTATAACAGTTTCATTAAATACAAACTATATCATGGTTAAAGACAAAGAAAATGATGCTAATAAGGATATGTTATCTTCACCAATATCTTCAAAAACAATTATGGTTTCTTATTTTGCGTTCAATATAATTATCACTTTCTTAGTTATTTTTATTGTTTATGTAATTTGCCTTCTTTGGTTACTTGGATATAATGCCTATATGATCTCAACTACGGACTTTTTCATGATTATATTCATTTTGTTGCTATCAATAGTATCGGCTTCTCTTATGAATTTCTTTATTGCATCATTTATTAAAAGTGATTCCGTTTTATCAACGGTTGTTGCTATTTTTTCAGCAGCTATTGGTTTTTTAATTGGTGCATACTTACCAAATTCAATGATGCCAAAATCAATAAGAAATGTCACAGCTTTTTTCCCTGGCACTTACTCGACATCGCTTCTTAGAAATTATTTCATGAGAAGGCCTCTCGATAAATTGGCTGTTGATTTAGGTAATATGAAATTCATGCAGGAACTAAGTTCAATGTTTGGCTTTGAAATCGATTTCTTTGGAATAAATGTTCAAAAACAAACAATGTCACTTGTAATATTAGCATTTATAGGTATATTCTTAATATTAAATATATTATTTACTTCAAATAATATGTTTAAAGGACTGGTTAATAATGTTAAAAGAATTAAAAATCAGCCTAAGAAGACACTGACAAATGGATTGTTATCTAAAAAGGAGGAAAAAGTAGATGAAAATCAATAAAAAAATTGCACTTCAAATACTCAATGAGTGTTTGAAAACTGGCGGTGATTATGCTGAAATTTATTATCAGGATAGCATAAAGGTTAATTATGTTAGAAGATATAAAAAAGTTTTTGCGTATTCTAAAAAACATGTTAATGGAGTAGGATTAAGAATTTTAAAAGATAATGAAGTTGTATATGGATATACAGCTGATTTATCTTCGAAAAATTTACTTGAACTCGCTTCTAATTTATCAATGGGATTTGATGGCAAACAAAAAGTGATTGTTGATGAATTGAAAGAAGAGAAACTGAAGAATTTTAATAAAATTAAAATTCCTCATGATAGTTGGGACACTAATAAAAAATTTGATTATTTAAAAAGTGCTGAAGATGTTGCTTATAGTTATTCAAAACAAATTTCAGATGTTAGTTTGACTTTATTTGAAGAGGATGAGCATGTTGAAATATACAATTCAGAAGGAAAGATTTTTAAAGATGATCGTGTTAGAACTAGATTTGGATTTGCAGTTGTTGCAAGTGATGGAAATCAATTTCAATCAGCTTTTGAAGGACCTGGTGCATCATTAGGTCTTGAATTACTTGAAAATTGTAACTCTAAAGAAATGGCGAAGAAAGTTGCTAAAACAGCTGTTGATTTATTGAATGCTAAAGATGGACCTAGTGGTGAATTACCTGTAGTCATTGGCAAAGGATTTGGTGGTGTTTTATTCCATGAAGCCTGCGGTCATCCTCTTGAAGGTAGTGCTATATCTCATGAAACTAGTCCATTTACCAAGCTATATGGTAAGAAAATCGCATCTGATATTGTCAATGCTATTGATGATGGTACGATTGAAAATGGTTGGGGTACTGAAAATATTGATGATGAAGGCGTTAGACCAACCAAAAATCAACTCATCACTAATGGTATTTTGACTAACTACATGGTTGATAGGTATACATCTAGAAGGATTAAAAATACTATTCCTACTGGTTCTTGTAGAAGAGAATCATATAAGTATCAACCTACAACTAGAATGACAAATACATACATTGATAATGGAACTAGTACTAAGGAAGAGATTATTGCATCAGTTAAAAACGGCATCTATTGTGAAGGATTTACTGGTGGTCAAGTTGATCCATCAACTGATCAGTTTATTTTTACATCATCGGTTTCATATATGATCAAAGATGGAAAAATAACTGATATTATTAAACCAGTATCACTTGTTGGATATGGATATGAAATTCTTCCTAAAATTACAATGATTGCAAATGATTTAGAGAGAGCAGCTGGTGTTTGTGGTGCTGCAAGTGGTGGATGCTATGTTGAAGTTGGCCAACCAACACTTCTTGTTTCTAGTATTTTAGTAGGAGGTAAAGGAGAATAGTATGAAAAAAATTAATTTTAAACCTTATTTTGAAAAAGCTAATAGTCTTAAATTAACACCATTTGAAATCTCATATTCTAGTTCAAGAACAACAACAGTATCAACATTTAATGGTAAAGTTGAAGCTCAAGAAATTGGAAATAATTCATCTCTTACTGCCAAAGGTTTATTTGCCGGGAAATTAGGAATTTATTCACTTGATTCAATCAGTAAAAACTCTGTTGATGAACTTGTTGATGGCGTTTTTGAGGCTAGCAAATACGGCAAAGAAGAAGTCAAGGAACACTTTTATAAAAATAATGGAGCTAAGTATAAGAAAGTTAAGATAAATTACAATGATTTTGAAGAAGCAACTCTTATATCTCTTAGAAAAATAGCACTTGAGCTTGATGCACTTGTTTCTAAAAAGGATAAGAGAATTACCAAAATTGAAACAGCTATCAACATGGAAGAAAGTTTCTTTCAAAAGGAAAACGATTTAGGATTAAAATATTCAAATAAAAGTCATGGTTTTTCTGGGAGCATCAGTATCGTTGCTGAACAAGATGGTGAACCTAGAAGCTCGTATATTGTTTTTAAATCTTTTAAGAGTTTAGATGAACTGAAAGCTAATGCATTAAAGAAAATTGATGAACTTGTTTCATCATCAGTTGACTTCTTTAAGAGTGGACCAATCGCTTCAAAAACATATCGTGCTGTTTTATCACCAAGCGTAGTTGTTTCACTTCTTTCATTCTATGTTGAACAATTATCTGCTAAAAGTGTTATAGAGCATCTTTCTATTTTTGAAAATAAACTTAATGAACAAATATGTTCTAAAAAATTAACGATTACGCACACACCTTTTAAACCATCTTTTAGTGCATCGTCAATTGATGCTGAAGGACACCCAACTAGTGAATTTAAAGTGATTAAAAATGGTGTTTTATTAAATTACTTCCATTCATTAGAAACGAGTTTAAAAATGAAGGTTGAAGATAATGGCTGTGGCAGTGGAAATGGCAATGCAAGTCCAATTTCATTGACAGTTAAAGAAGGTAAGAAAACTGTTGAAGACGGTTTTAAAACTATTAAAAATGGTGTCTATATTACCGATGTTAGTGGTTTAAATTCGGGTATAAATTCTCAAACATTAGATTTTTCATTACCTTGTCAAGGATACCAGGTTAAAGATGGTGTTAAATCCAATGCTACATCAATGATTATTATTTCTGGTAATTTGAAAGACTTATTCTTCAATATTAAAGAGGTATTCAATGATGTTGAAGAGCATGGTGGAATTTTCTCACCATCATGCAGTGTTTCAAAAATTGCAGTTTCTGGTAAATAATTACTGAATTTCTTTTAAGAAGCTGCCAATTTCTGAATAATCATCAATCCAAATAGTGATTAAATCATAAGTAAAGAAATAAGTAGTGATATCTTTAAAAACGCTGTCTGGATAATCTTTCTCTTTCTTGATGAAGATAAAGTTAAATTTTAAAGGGTTCCTTGCAAGTTCAAGGAGCCTTTTCATATCTGGATCTGTTAAAGATATACCAATGAAGATGCAAGTATTAAATTTAAAGTCGTGGAGTTGCTTACTTATTGACCAAGAGTAAGGGTTGTTATATAAATAAAAATAATCACTTTCATTTAAAATAATAGAATTAGTGAACTTTTTTTGCTGTTGGCAATTGTATGGCAGAAGACCATGGACATGGTAAATATCGACTTGACAAACTTTATTATTAAAGGCATAGTCATCATAAATTGTTACATAATATATATTTTGCTTTCTTAATAAATATTCAAGATTAGTATCATAGTTATAAGTTATGACACTGATATGCTCTCTACTTTTAATATAAGAAACTAGATTATATAAAGTTGAGGTTGAATCGTTGAAAGATTTTGCTTCTTTAAATTCGTATAGTTCTTTATTTAATGAATTATAAATATCAAAACCAGATGTTTTCAAAACCATAGAATTGGTAAATAGTTCTTTACCAACATAGTGGGAAATTTGTTTTTGAG
This sequence comes from uncultured Caryophanales bacterium, assembly GCA_937896065.1. Taxonomy (GTDB): domain Bacteria; phylum Bacillota_I; class Bacilli_A; order RFN20; family CAG-288; genus Enterosoma. Next base: position 14,269 of record CALBLI010000034.1, read on the forward strand.
ACAAGGTGGAGCCTGAATAAAATTCATCGTTTAGTGCAGTTATTAGTCCATCCCAGTTTTTTGCTCCATAGTCTTCATTTATACCAGCTCCGATAACTAAATCAGTTGATATGTTGTGAGTAAAGAACTTAGCAAGCCAAATAGTAAATGTTCTAGCTGTATCATTATGTGTTTTTAGTGATTCTTTTTCAAGATAAGTGACAAGCTCACCAGTATTATGCTTTCTATTAAGTTTTGATTTAAATTCAATATGTTTACCATCTAGATACCCATTAGCAATGAAATTATAACCATCAAAATAGATATATAATCCTCTCTTTGGTTCCTTTGTTTTAAAAGTAAAAACATCATCAACTTCATATATATTTATAAAATCTTTCTTATCAATGTTATTTTTCTCACCTTTAGAAACAATATGAACAATATGTTTCTTCTCTTCTTCTTGAGTCGATATAATTGATTTAAAAGTGCATGATGGATCAAAATGAAAACCGAAAGAAACTAAAACTAGTGAATTGTAGTCAATGTTCTGAGCATAATATATGTATAATAAAACAAGTAAACATTTCTTTCTGTTTATATAATCACTTCTTGAATAATCATTCATATATGTACCTCGCTTATTCAAATATTATAAGTTAAATAAAGAACATAGTGTAGCATTAAGAAACAATTATAAAGAATAGATATTATGTTAATTAATGGTTGTTTTAAAAATTACTCAAAATGGATTAAAAAATCTTGAAAGAGATAATAAAGCTAATTATAATAGTAAGGTTACAAATATTACGGAGATAAAATGACAACAACTTGTGAAATAATACTTATTATATTATCTTTTCTTATCGTTGCTGTTTGCTTGATGCAATCTGGTAAATCAGAAGGTGCTTCTGCTGCAGTTATGGGCGGTAATAAAATGAATATCTTTACTAGAACTAAAGAACGCGGCCCTGAAAAGATAATGACAATCATTACAGCGGTGCTAGTTATTGCTTTCTTTATTGTAGCTACACTCTGCAGTTTTGGACTTTAATTTTTAAAAAGTAAAGGGCTTAGGAGCCCTTTTTTAAATATATGGAGGTGTTTATTATGGATGAAAAACAAATAATTAAAGAACTCAAAGGCCAAGTTTTGACCTTTTCTAAGTTATGCTCTGCTTTTTCTGTTCAAAATAAAGCTGAAGAAAATCGCCTCCATTCATTATTAAATGCTATGATTAATGATGGAGTTATTTATAAATCAAAAAGTGACTATTCACTATTAATTGATCGTGATATGCTTCTTGCAAAAGTGACTAACAAGTATAAAAATTTTGTGATTTTAAAATCTATACCAGATAATATAGATATCAAAATATCTGGTAAGGAAAGTGACTCCTATTTAATCGGTGACTTACTTTATGTTAAGAAATTTAAGCACGATGAATATCATGCGATTGATGCTTTAAAACAAATAACACAATTGAAAGGCAATTATGCTTTAAATAAAGCTGGTAAGGCTATTTTGGAAGTCCCAGCTTTAAATGTTAGTGGTAAAGTAATTTATATTATTGATCAAAACAAAAACATAAAGTTAACAAATGGCGATTACATATTGTGTGATATCATTTCGATGTCTCAATCAATGACTCAAGTTAAGGCTATTAAAATTCTTGTTAAGGTAGATGAAGTTGGTGCTGATATAACTAGAATTATTGTAAAAAATGATGCACCAATTGATTTTTCTGCTGAAGCTTTAGAAGAAGCAAGAAAAGTGCCTAGTGCAGTCAGTGAAAAAGATAAAGAAGGCCGCGTTGATTTTACGAATCATTTTGTTGTCACAATTGATGGTAATGATTCACGAGACTTTGATGACGCTGTTGAAGTAGAAAGACATTTGAATGGTTATAAAGTTGTTGTTCATATTGCTGATGTCACTCATTATATGAAAGAAAATTCAGCATTAGATAAGGATGCTTTTGATAGAGGTACATCAATCTATGTTGCTGATAGAGTGGTTCCTATGCTTCCTTTTTCTTTATCAACGGGTATTTGCTCTTTAAATCCTGATGAAGTTCGACTAACTTTATCAGCTACAATGCTTATTGATGCAAAAGGAAATGTGTTTCAAAAAAAAGTAGAAAAAGGTTTTATTAAATCAAGTGCAAGACTTACTTATCAAAAATGCAATGATTATTTTGCAGGCAAAGAATGTGATTATTCAAAAGAAATTAAAAAGAATTTAGATTTATTGAAAGAAGTATCTCAACTTATTAGAAGAAATAGAACCAATAAAGGGGCAATGGATTTATCTTCAACTGAATTAAAGTTTCATTTAGATGAAAAAGGTAATCCATTAGATGTTATTAAAGAAACACAAGGGGTTGCTGAAAATTTGATTGAAGATTTGATGGTTTTAGCAAATTGTTCAGTCGCTTCACTTTTGAAAGAAAATGGAATACCTGTTTTGTATCGCATTCATGATAATCCACCAAATGATAAAGTGCTGGCTTTTAAAGATTTTTTAAGAAAAGTAGATCCTCGTTTAGTGTCAATTTTTCCTAAAAATGAAAATATTAGCTCATTGACATTGATGGAGTTTATGTCCAAAATTGAAGATGAAAATACTAGATATGCTATAAATTCAATGCTTTTAAGAATGATGGCAAAAGCTAAATATTCACCTGATGAAATAGGGCATTTTGGTTTGGTTGAAGATGACTATTGTCATTTTACATCGCCTATTAGAAGATATCCAGATGATATTATTCATCGATATATAAAGAAATATTTAATTGACAAACAGGATTTTGCATATGATATTTTAGAGGGTGAACTTGAAAGAGATGGTAAGTACTTATCTGCCTGTGAAATCAGATCAGATACAATTGAAAGACAAGTGGATGATTTAGAATCTTGTAAGTATTTAAAAGATAAGATAGGAATGGTTTTAAGTGGACGTATTTCGGCATTGATGCCTAAGGGTATGTTTATTGAAACTGATTTAGGAATAGAAGGATTTTTACCATATCATTGCATTCATGGTGATGTGTTTAAGTTTGATGAGCGAAAATATAAAGTTGTTGGTAAACATCATGAAAATATTTCCTTTTCACTAGGTGAAAAAATTGATGTTGCAGTTTGCTTTGTCTCAGTTACTGCTTTAGAGATTGATTTTTCAACTATTGAGTTCTATGAAAAGTATCTTAAAGAATTAGATATTAAAGAGATATATGATATTGTTAAAGAAGGTATTCATATTGATAAACCAGTGGAAGATAAACCAATATATTTGCACTCTTATAATGAGATGGAAAAACTTAAAGAAGAAGTTGAATATAAAGAAGTTACAAATGATGCAGGATTTGTAATAAAAGTTCCTGTTGATAAAAAAAGTAAAAAAAACTCACGTGATTTTAGTAAATCAAGATTTGGAACAAATAAAAATCCACATTCAAGACGTAATGATGAAAAACGTGTGAAAAGAAATGATAACAAAAGAAAAACTAAAGAAAGATTTTCAAATAATAAATCAAAGTCTTTTAAGCGAGGTAGGAGATAGTAATGGAGAAAAAGACTGAAGAAAAAGTTTTATGTGTAAATAAGAAAGCACAATTTAATTACTATCTATCTGATTTTCAAGAAGCTGGAATAGAATTATGTGGTTCTGAAATCAAATCGATTAGAAAAAATAGGTGTTCAATTGATGAAGCTTTTGTGATATTTAAAAGTGGGGAAGCATATATAATGAATATGAATATTCCAACGTTTCAAGATAAAAATGTTTTTTCACATGAGCCAAGAAGAACAAGAAAATTACTTTTGCATAAAAAAGAGATATATAGCCTTATGGACAATATTAAACAGAAAGGATTTACTGTCATTCCTGTCAGGGTGCTTTTAAGAAGAGGGTTTTGTAAAATTCAAATAGCTTTGGGTAAAGGCAAGAAAAATTATGATAAACGTGAAGCTATTAAAAATAGAGAATTAAAAATCAAATTAGATAAAATTAGTAAATTACGATGAAAAGAAATATAGATATATATAAGATAACTTCAACCGCTTTTTTAATGGCACTTGCCATTATTTTATCGCGTGTTCCTTTTTTATCTACATATATTTCAATCGGTGGAGTAAATCTTGTAAAGATTGGCTTTCAAGAAATACCACTAATGATAGTATGCCTTTTTAATGGTCCAATATATTCAATGATTGCTAGTTTTGGTTCTGATTTGATAGCTGCACTCGTTTTACCAACAGGCCCTTATTTTCCTGGCTTTACATTTGATGCACTTCTTTTAGGAATATTTCCAGCTTTATTTTTAAAATTTTACAAAAATAGTCAAAAGAAATTTTTGATTCTATATTCAATTGCTATTTTTTTAGTATCAACCATTTTTATGAGCCAAATAGGTTCATTAGGGGAAATTAAGATTGGCCAATATAAATTAGCTTTACCTTTGTGGTTAAAAATTTTATTTATTGCAGGTGTTCCATTTTTGTCATTAATAAACTTAGTGGTATTGGTAATTGCTGAAAGGAAAAATAAAAGATCATATTTTAAACTCTATGAAATATATTCAGTTTTTTATATAAGAGATATATTGATTGCACCTATCATTGCTCCAATTTGGTTTATATTTTTGTATAATATTCCTTATTCATTAAGTTATGTATCTCAATTGCTTTCAAAATTTATAACATTACCTATCTTATCTGCTATAACTATGTTATTAGTTTTGCCGTTATCAAAAGTTTCTAAAAACATATTAGAGGATACATATCCAGTTGAAGATGCCGTTTATTCTAAGCTTATTAACGGAATTAAATTATAAAAATGGCTGCTATCAAAAATAATAGCAGCCAAATATAGAATCCAAAATAATTAGTTACACTATTTTGCAATTGTAATTAAAATTCCAGTAAGGATATAAAATAGACAAAATATAAATTCTAACATATTTACCGAATGCTCATAATAAATTATCGATGGTTTATAGTTTGGGAAACCATCAAGCCCACATAGTGTAAAAAATTAAAATGAGATTTCTATCAAGTCCTCCTAACCAATTAATATAAGCAATGAAGAAGATAATAGAGAATTAATTGTGGTAGCGTTTACATTATAACATTAAAAATTTTAAATGTCACTATATTTTTAAAAAATAAAAATATTTTATTAGATATTGTTATAAATTATTTAGCAATTACGCATACTAAATATTTTTGAAGTTTTATAAGTAAAAATAAATAGT
>CALBLI010000035.1 GCA_937896065.1 uncultured Caryophanales bacterium
GTAAATTTTGTATACCTAACTTTTGACTTTTTAGTGATATATATATATATATATATATATAATTTTTATATCAAAACATAGGAGAATTATTATATGAAAAAATCTAAAAAATTATTGATGACACTATCTTTATTTTCACTTGTGTCAACATTATCAGGATGTAAGAAGGATGCTAATTCATCAAATATAACAACTAATGTATCAACTTCAAATAGTCAACAGCAATCCTCTAGTCAGCCTGATGAAGATAATATATTTAAATATTACGTTAATAGTGTTAATAAAATAACTATCTCAGGCTTAAACAAAGAAGTAGAAAATGTTATTGTGCCTTCTACAATAGATGAAGTAGAAGTAACTGAGATAGGTGATGGATTTAGAAATTTTAATTTTGTTAAGACTGTTTCTCTTCCTAAAACTATTACTAATATAGATAGTGCAGCATTTTATAATTGTCCATTACTTGAAAATATAGAAATAGATAGTGAAAATGAAATATATTATAAAGTTAATAATTGTATATTATCAGGAAGAGTTGAAGGAAATATATATTGCTATAAAGCTTGGGGTGAGAGAATTGAATTACCTGAAGAAGTAAATATTGTCTACCTTGGTGCATTTTGTGATATTAAAACAAAAGAAATAAAATTTGGTAAAAATGTTTCTACTATTTTTGGAGTAGCATTTTCTTATTATAATACAATGACCAGTAATATTGAAAAAATTGAAGTTGATTCTGCAAATGCTAATTTTAAAGTCAGTGGTAATTGCTTATATCAAATAAGTGATAATTCTGTAATTTATGGTTATGGAGATTGTGTTTTACCAGATAATATTGTCAGGTTTTATGATACATCTTTTAAATGGTCAAATCTAACTTCAGTTTACCTTTCAAAATCATTGAATAATAAAAATTTTAAAGAAGATACTTTTGCTAATTGTGAAAAACTTACAAGTATTAAAGTTGATTCTAATAATTCTTTATTTACTTCAGCAGTAAATGGAGTTGAAAGAAATTGTGTTATGAGTAAAGATGGCACAATTTTGTATTCGGCAATAAATAATAGTGATATAGCAGATACTATAACCACAATTGATTCTTATGCATATTCTTCTAAATATTTAGTTAACTATGTAATAAAAAAGAATATCACTAAAATTAATGGTAATCCGTTTTTAAGTGCTTATCCTTTAAACTCTCTTACAGTTAGTAGTGATAGTACTTCATTTGATCTTAAAAACAATTGTCTTCTATCTAAAGATGATACAGTAATTTATTCAGTATTTAGTAATGAATTTACTTTGCCATCAACTCTTAAAAAAATTGCAGATAGTTGTTTCAGCAATACTGATATAACTTCAATTGATCTCCCTTCTTCAATAACTGAAATTGGGGCAAATGCATTTGCTTATTCAGCTCTTAATAGTATTGTGATACCTGATAGTGTTACTACAATTGGCAAAGGCTGTTTTTTGGGATGCAGTAATTTAAGTGATGTCAAGTTTTCTTCTTCACTTACTGTAATTCCACAAGACTGTTTTAGAGTATGTAATAAATTAATTAAAGTTACAATTCCAGATAATATTACTAGAATAGAAAACTATGCATTTTATATGTCAAAAAATATAAAGCAAATTGAAATATCAAATAATAGTAAATTAGAATATATTGGAAATTATGCATTTAGAGATGCAAAGATTACAGAAATATTTGTTCCAAAAAATTTAACTTATTTAGATTGTGGAGCTTTTGATGGATGCCTTATTAATAAAATCGTTGTAGACCCTGCTAATTTATATTTTACTTCACAAGATGATAGTGGAAATGAAATCAATAAATTGATGTCAAAAAATAGAACTAAATTGTATGCATTAGTTGATAATGATTTAGAAATTCCAAGTTCAATCACTCATATTATGCCAGATTCCTTACAGTATCAAAGAACACCTAAAAAAATTGACTTATCTAAAACTAATATTACAACTATGGGTGCTGCAGATTCTCATTGGTATAATTCTTATACTCAAATTGTTAGTTATGATTCATCAATTAGAGAAATGATATTACCAGAAAAATGCACTACTATTAATAAATATTCTCTTTGTAATTTAAAAATAGTGACTATGTATAATAAAGTAAATTATATTAATTCTGATGCATTTAGTAGTTATCTAATCGATTTAACTTATAATGGAACAAAAGAACAGTTTAAAACATTAGTGACTACAAAATCCCAACTGACAAGTGTACTTGGTTCTTCTTCTAAATTATCAGCAATCAAATTTTTAGAAGCCGAAGACTCAGCGTCATATATTTCAGTCGATATTGATAGTATTTATTAGTAATTTATGATTAAAATAAAATAGGTTGGAAAATCCCAACCTATTTTTAATTCTTTATAATATATTAATAAATTAATTAGCGTTGAACTCTACCTGAACCATTACCTTTAGCAAGAGTTTCAACTTCATTCCATGAGACTAAATTGTAATCACCTTCAATAGAATGTTTTAAACATGATGCTGCAACTGCAAGCTCAATGACATCTTGATTATCATATCCTTTTAAGATAGCTGAAATTAAGCCAGCTCCAAATGAATCACCACCACCGACTCTATCTACAATTCTCATTGAATATTTTTTAGAAGTATAGAATTTATTATCAGAATAAAGCATTGCTGACCAATTGTTATCAGAAGCAGATAAAGATTCTCTTAAAGTGATTGCAACTTTTTTAAAGCCAAATCTATCAACTAATTGTTTGCAGACATCTTCGTAACCTTTTGCAGATAATTTACCAGTATTGATATCTGTATCACTAGCTTTAATATTGAAAACATCACTGGCATCTTCTTCATTTGCAATACAAACATCAACATATTTGCAAACTTCACTCATAACTTTGTTTGCTTCTTCTTTTGACCAAAGTTTCTTTCTGAAATTTAAATCTGTTGAAACAGTTAATCCCAATTTCTTAGCTGCTTTAACTGCATCAATAGTTATTTTTGCTACTTCTTTTGATAAAGCTGGAGTAATACCTGTTACATGAAACCAAGTTGCACCTTTAAATATCTTTTCCCAATCAAAATCTTTTTCACTTGCTTCACTTATTGATGAGTGAGCTCTATCATATATAACTTTAGAAGGTCTTTGTGAAGCACCCTTTTCACAATAATAGATACCGACTTTATTTCCACCTCTGACAATATTTGAAGTATCAACACCAAATTTTCTTAAAGAATTGATAGCAGCTTGACCTATTTCATGATCTGGAAGTTTAGTAACAAATGAAGCATCGATTCCATAATTAGCAAGCGAAACAGCAACATTTGCTTCAGCTCCACCATAAGTAGCTTCAAAAGCATCAGTTTGAACAAATCTTAAATAGTTAAATGGTGCAAGTCTTAACATGACCTCACCGAATGTAATCACACGATTATTTTTAGACATTTTTATACTCCTAATTTTTATTTTGCATATTTTGCACGGGCATTTTTAACAGCATCAACAAATTCTTTTGCATTATCAACGATTTTTTCAAATTCACCAGTTTTAGCAGGGGCAGTAAGCGATGAACCAGCTGAAACGGCAACAGCCCCATTTTTAATCCAATCATCAATATTATCTAAAGAAACACCACCTGAAGGAAGAAGCTTAGCATGTGGGAAAGGACCATGAACATCTTTAAAATATGATGGTTTACAAACAGATCCAGGAAATACTTTAACAACTTCAACACCTTTTTTCATTGCATTATATATTTCAGTTGGAGTAAAGCAACCTGCAAAATATGGAATATCAACACTTTTGCAGTATTCATTGACTTCATCATCAAAACAAGGTGAAACAATAAATTGAGCACCTTTTGAGTGAGCAAGTTTGGCAGTCTCAACATTTAAAACAGTACCAGCACCAACAAGTGCATCGACTTTATTTTTTACAAGTTCTTCAATGACTTTATCAGCGTCTGGAACTGTGAAGGTGATTTCTAATCCTTTGATTCCACCTTTATTGGCATAAGTTGCCATTTTTACTGCATCAGATACTGAATTTGCTCTGATAACAGCTAAGACACCACCATCGACGATGCCTTTAATGATTTCTTTAGAATTCATTTAATAAAACCTCTATTTACATCTTGTATACAAGATGAACCTTAATAATTATAGTCGCTTATTTTATCTTAGTAAAGTAGTAAAAAAGAAAGATTAAATTTTATTTTTCAATCAGCTTAAAATCACTAACTTTAATTAAATCACCTATCTTATAATTATTATTTTTTGCTTCTAAATATAAATAATTTGAAGAATAACCATAGATATTATCTTCAACGATTCTTTCAATAAGTATTTCTTGCTGAGTATCTTTGAATTCATTAAAGTAATTTTGCTGATTTTCTTTTGAAAGTTGTTCAACTATTTTTAATCTTTCAGATCTGATGTGTTTATCAATAGAGCCATCAAGTAATACTGCCTTAGTACCTTTTCTTTCAGAATATGGGAAAACATGGATTTTCATAAAATTAACTTTTTTAATAACGTCGATTGTGTCATTAAAGTCTTCAATAGTTTCAGATGGAAAACCTGTTATTACATCGCTTGATAAGGCAACATCAGGCAATATCTGTTTAATGAGTTTCACTTTATTTAAAAATTCCTCTTTGGTATATTTTCGATTCATCAATTTTAAAATTCTGGTAGAACCTGATTGAAGTGGAATATGAAAATGATTTGCAAGATGTTTATTATCTTTAAATATTTTAATATAATCTTCATCAATTCTAGATATTTCAATCGATGATACCCTTATTCGATATTCACCATCAAATGAAGTTAATTCTTTAAGTAAATCTTTTAAAGAATAACCATTATCATCAAATGATGAAACATCAATTCCACCTAAAATTATTTCTTTAATTCCATTATCTAGATAATTTTTAAATTCATTGATAATAGATTCTCTATTTCTTGATCTGCTTCTTCCTCGAGCATAAGGGACAATGCAATATGAGCAAAAGTTATCACAACCATCTTGAATTTTTAAATATGCTTTAGAAGGGTATGCTGATTTAGAGATTGATGAATCTTCATATGTAAAGCTTCTAAAAGAAGGATTAACATCATCTTTAACACCGATATTTAAATCATCAATGGTTGTCTTGTTTTGACTGCCTCTTACCTTAATAACATTTTTATATGAAAGGTAATCATCTTTATTAACTTGTGCAGAGCAACCTAAAACAACAATTTTACTATTTGGAAATTTATTTATTAATCTTCGCAAGGTTTGCCTATCTTGTTTTTCAGCAGTTGAAGTTACTGCACATGTATTTAAAAAGATATAAGTAGGATTAATATCATCTTTATTATATCCTGCTTCAAGCAATTTTTTTTCAAGGACACTTGATTCATACGAGTTGACTTTGCATCCTAAGGTTACAATTTTATAGGTCATTTTTTTCTTTTACTTTCAAAATTTAACATTCTTTTATATAAATCATTAGATATTAAAAAATTAGTATGTAATGATTCAATAAAGGAATTAACATCTTTTTTATATGCTTGTAAAACATCTGCTAATTTCAATAATAAATCTTCTTTATCTTTTTTACATTTTTCATCAAATATAGGAAATTCATTTTCTAAATTACCATACTTATCAATAATTAAAATTGTTTCAAAATCAATGTGATATAAAAATTTGCATTCATCAACATCGCCAATATTTATCAGCCTAGTTAATGATGAAATAAAAGGCAAATATTTATAATAATCAAAAGGATTAATATAGTATTTTTTCTCATCATCAATTATATTTTTAAATGAAGAATCTTTGAGTAAAAATATTTTATCATAGTAATAATAATTGATTTCCTTAGAAAAAAATGGAAGATATATTCTCTGTCCATCACACGTAAAATATTTTAAATCTTTATGAATGAGACTGAAATTATATTCAAGTTGGCTAGATGAAAAATGATTGATTATATAATCAAGTTTCTTCTTATTTAAAAATCCTTCTAAAAGTAGTGAAGCTCTAACAAGATTGTAAATATTTGAATTAGAATTATACATGCTAAAACTATGAGGAAATAAAGAAGCATTTCTTTCAAGATTGAGTTCCTCATATGTATTTGCGAAATTTTTTGGATTATTCCACAATAAAAAATTGGATAATGATTTATATGCCATATTAATAATTATAATTAGAATTAACTAGTTTCCAACTCCATTTTGTATAACTATAACTTCTTGTTGATTTATTAACTGCATAAACTCCTAAGAATATATATTTATCATTTTTTTCATTTTTAGCAAAAATCAATCTAGTCGGATTAAGTTCATTTTGTTTTTTTGCTCTTTCAAGTTCAACATCACTTCTTTTTTTAGATGAATCAAATGTTTCAATTATTTCATTACAAATGCCATTTACAGTATTTAATTCATATTTCCAAGCGTCATTCCACTTCTCATCAGTCAATGTTGAATGTGGCAAAAACCAAACCCCATAGTCATCAAATTTAGTAGCATCAGCTATAAAACTTTTTCCATATGTAAAATATTTATCAGCATCGATATCATTTTTAAATACCCCTAAAGCTTGAAGCATTTTAAAAGATTTTAAGATGCTAGTATCAAATTCATCGTTGTTCTTTAATAATTTCATAAAGTTACCTCATTTAATTATATCATTAATTAAAAATGTTGACACTAACAAAAACAATTATATAATATTAATACCCGTATGGGGTATACTAAGAGGTGATGATATGGATAAAAAAACTGTCAAACATAGCCTGATTAAAAGAGATCAAGAAGAGATCAAAAGTATTCAAAATAGAATCAAACGAGCTGTTGGTCAATTAAATGGTGTCAGTAAAATGATTGATGATAATAGATATTGTGGTGATATCATCATTCAGCTTTCAGCAGTCTCTGCAGCTTTAAATGAGATTTCAAAAAAATTATTTAAAGAGCACATTTCAAATTGCTTGGTATCACAATTAAAAGAAGGAAAAGATGAAGAAGTCAGCAACGAAATTTTAAATCTTTTAAAGGTTATTAAATAATATATGTCTGAATTAAAAAGAAATTATGTTGTCACTGGAATGACTTGTTCATCCTGTGTAAATCATGTTGAAAAAGCTGTTAAAAAAGTTAGTGGTGTGAAAAATGTGAATGTTTCCTTACTTACTAATTCAATGGAAGTTATCTTAAATAATGATATTGATGATAAATTAATAACTAATGCTGTTAAAAACGTAGGTTATGGAATTAAAAATACTATTAAAAATGCTGATATAAATGATGATGCAAAAGATGAAGAAAGTAAAAAGCTATTATATATTTTAATTTTTTCATTTATTTTCCTTGTTCCATTATTTTATTTATCTATGGGATACATGATGGATTGGAATATTGGTGTATTAAAAGAAAGAGTATTATTACTTGCAATAATTGAATTTTTACTTTCTTTCATCATTTTAATACTGAATAGAAGATTCTTCATATCTGGCTACAAATCAATTGTTCATAAAGCATTAAGTATGGATACTTTAGTATCCCTTGGTAGTGGTGTTGCTTTCATCTATTCAACTGTCATATTGTTGATGATGGCAAATGGGGTTAAAGTAGATACTGATTACACTACAATTGTTCACTATTCGATGAATTTAAATTTTGAAACAGCTGGCATGGTTCCTACTTTAATAACGATTGGCAAACTGCTTGAAAGTGTTTCTAAAGGCAAGACTACTTCCGCAATTAGAAGTTTAGCTAAGTTATCGGTCAAAGAAGCTACTTTAATTGATGGAGACAAAGAAAAATTAATAAAAACTGAAGATGTAAAAGTGAACGATATTCTTCTTGTTAGACCTGGTGAATATTTTCCTGTAGATGGAACTATAATTTCTGGTGAATGTTCAGTTGATGAATCATCATTAACTGGTGAATCAATACCTATTTATAAAAAAATAAATGATGAGGTAAAATCATCAACTGTCAATTTAAATGGTGTTATAAAGATGCGTGCTACTAAAGTTGGAAAGGATACAACTTTGAATAAAATAATTGATATGGTAAAAGAAGCTTCTTCATCAAAAGCACCGATTACTAGAATTGCTGATAAAGTATCTGGTATCTTTGTTCCTACAATATTGATTATAGCTGTTATCACTTTTATAACATGGCTATGCATTTCTAAAAATTTTACAATGTCACATCATTTAAATGAAAGTTATTTAACTTATTCATTAAATAAAGCGATATCAGTTTTAGTTATTGCTTGTCCATGTGCACTAGGATTAGCTACACCTGTTGCAATTATGGTAGGAAGTGGAAAAGCTGCTAAAAATGGAATCTTATTTAAAAATGCAACTGCACTTGAAAATTTATCACATGTAGACTTTGCTGTTTTTGATAAGACTGGTACTATTACAAATGGAAAATTAAATGTCGTTGATGTTGTTGTATTTTCAAATGAAATTGATAAAGATGAGCTTTTGAAAATTGCTTATTCAATTGAAAAAAATTCAAAACATCCACTTGCTGTTGCCATTAATAATTATGCAAAAAATAATGAAATTTCATTTTATGAAGGAAACGAGTTTAAAGAAATATCAGGTAAAGGTGTCAGTATAAAAATTGATGAGCTTAATTATAGTGCAATAAGTTTTAAAACCTTAAAAGAATTGTCTATCGAATATGATGAAAAGTTTTTAAATACATATAATGATTTATCAAATGAAGGTAAGACACCATTAATATTTTTAAAAGAGAAACAAGTAATTGGAATAATTGCCTTAAAAGACACTATCAAAGATGACGCCTTAAAGACAATAAAATGTTTAAAAGAAATGAATATTATTCCTATTATGCTAACTGGTGATAATAAAATGACTGCTAAAAAAATCAGTAGTGAAGTTCAATTAGATTATTATGTATCTGAATTATTACCTGATGAGAAACTTCAAATCATATCTCTTCTTCAAAAGCAAGGTAAGGTTTTGATGATAGGTGATGGAATAAATGATGCTCCTGCACTGACTAAAGCCGACAGTTCAATGGCAATATCGGCTAGTGATATTGCTCTTGATAGTGCTTCAATTGTTCTTTTAAAATCATCACTGATGGATGTTGTTGGGGCTATTAATTTGTCTAGATATACATTATTAAATATAAAAGAAAATCTTTTTTTTGCTTTTATTTACAATATCATCATGATTCCAATTGCTGCTGGTGTATTTTCTCAAACAAATGTTGAACTGCTTATGAATATGAAACCATATTATGGTGCATTAGCAATGTCACTATCATCAATATGTGTTGTCTTAAATGCATTGAGAATTAATTTGTTTAAGTTATACGATTCATTTTTTATAAGGCATAAAAAAATTAAATTTGACGATACAGTTTTAAAAAATGAAAATGACCATGAAATTAATTATCAAAAAGAAGTTATTAAAATTGAGGATATGATGTGTGAAAATTGCATCAGGCATGTTAAAGAAACACTTGAAAGCATTGATGGCATTAAGGATGTGAATGTCTCTTTAAAAGATTTAAACGCTACAATTTTAAAAAGAGAAAATGTTGATGATAATTTAATAATAGATAGTATCAAAAATATTGGTTATAATGTTACTGACATAAAAAAGGAGGAAATGAAATGATAATAACATTAAAAGTTACAGGTATGAAATGCACAGGATGTGAGAATCATGCTAAAGAAGAATTGTTTAAAGTCAAAGGTGTAAAAGAGGTCAAAGTTGATCGAAGTAACAATCAAATTGAAGTGGTTGCTGCAGATGATGTTTTGAAAGCTAACTTAATAAGTGCTATAAATGATAATACTCATTTTCATGCTGAATAAAAATGAAATATTATCTTAATTAAAAGACTCTTTTTAAAAAGAGCCTTTTTTATTTTCCTTATTTAAGGCAATAAGTGTTTTATTATCTAATCGATAAGTAGTCCATTCATTCATAGGGACACTACCAAGTGATTTATAAAATTTAATGCTCGTTTTGTTCCAATTTAAACATGTCCACTCCATTCTTCCACAATCATTTACAACAGCAATATTTATAAGCTCATTAAATAAAAGCTTACCATATCCACAATGTCGATATTTTTCATAAATGAATAAATCTTCTAAATATAATGTTGTTTTGCCAACAAATGTTGAATAGTTATAAAAATAAAGTGCAAAACCAATTTCTTTATCATTTAAGAGAAGAAAAATCACTTCAGCAACTTTTTTATCAAAAAGAAGTGATTTTATCTTGCTTTCATCATTTAAAACTTGATCACTCATTTTTTCATATTCAGCAATAGCTTTGATAAAAGTTAATATTAGTGCACTATCTTTTTTTTCTGCTTTTCTAAATGATATTTTCTCTTCCATATGTACCTCTATAAATAAAAAAACTCTGATATACTCAGAGTGAAAAGTCAAATAATGGAGCTAGCGACGGGAATCGAACCCGCATATCAACCTTGGCAAGGTCGTGTTCTACCACTGAACTACGCCAGCAGTGGCGGATCCTACGGGATTTGAACCCGTGATCTTCTCCGTGACAGGGAGACGTGATAGGCCTCTACACTAAGGATCCATTTTCAAACGCCTAATAATTATAACAAAACAGCTTTTGAAAAATCAAGTATTTTTTTTAAAAATATAAATATTTGCTTGGTTTCAAATATATAAGATTATTCAATAAGAAGCTCGTATTTTATAAAATATTCATTATTTAAAGAAAATAAATCATGTGCAAAATTTAGTAATTCATTGATTTCATCATGAGTTTTATTTTCATCAATCAAATTATAATTAGCTTCTTTTAATAAACCTGGTTTAATATTTAAATTATTATTGAAATAGAAAAGCAAATGAAGAGAATGATTATAAGAAAAACTCTCGTTTACTTGCAAGTCATCTTCATTATCATCAATGAGATAATAAGTGAATCCAAGTATATATTTTTTTTCATTATTTTTAGAAGTCTCGTAATTTTCTAAAAGCAAAGCAGGAAGATTATTTTTATTTTCATCAAAAAAAATATAAGTAAAATCAGTGATAATTTTAAAATCTTTCATCAAATCATCACTGATCATGTTTTTAAGAAAATAATCTTTTGATTTTAAAAAGATTTCATTCATTAAAGGATACCTTTCTCAATAAGCTTCTTTCGATAAATATCACTTTTTTCGTAATCTTTATTGTTTCTAGCTTCATTATAAAGATCAAAATTGGAAATATCATCATTTGTTAAATCCTCAATGATAAATCTTAGGCCAAGAATAGATGATAATTTTAAAATTGTATTATATGTTAGTAATATATCATTATTATCACTATCTTTTTTAGCAAGTAATGAATTTAAATTCTTTAAACATCTTTCAAGAATGGTAATTGCATTGCTAGTTTTTAAATCATCACACAAATATGATATAAATTCGCTATAAGTATCTTTATCAAATAAACTATTAAATTTATATTTTTCAAGTTGAAGTTTATATTTTGCTTTTTTAAGTGAGGTATGAATCTTTTTATCTTTGTCATCAAATGAATTTAGAATTTCTTCTTCATAATTGACTGGACTGCGATATGGAGTTGATAAGAAGAATAATCTAACAGCGTTAGCAGTATGTCTATTTAAAACATCTTTAGCAAGGATTGAATTGCCGAGTGATTTTGACATCTTTTCACCATTTGTCAGTAAAAATCCACAATGCATCCAGTAATTAGCTAGTATTGTACCATTATGTGCTAAAGACTGGGCTATTTCATTTTCATGATGTGGAAACTTCAAATCAAAACCTCCTCCATGAATATCAATAAGTGGAGAATGAAAGATAGAATTTACCATGCAAACACATTCAGTATGCCAACCTGGTCTTCCTCTACCAACTAAAGTATCAAATTTGATTCCTTCATCATCAGTAAGTTTCCATAAAACAAAATCAAGTGGTGATTCCTTATCACTGTTTTCTTCAATTCTTTTTCCACTTTCCAAATCTTTAATGGTTTGTTTAGAAAGCTTTCCATAATTTAAAACCTTATTGATTCTAAAGAATGTATCATTATTTTTATAATAAGCATATCCCATATTTTTTAGCTCATCAATAAAAACTGCCATTTTTTCAATATATTCACTAGCTTTAGGATGAGCATATAATTTTTCAACGTTGAGTTTATCTAGAAGTTCTTCATAAGCATCAATATAAAATTCAGATAGCTGTTTTTCAGTCTTGTTTTCAATCTTAGCTTGTTTAATTATTTTATCGTCAATGTCAGTATAGTTAGAAACAAGTTTAACATTATAGCCAACCTCTTTAAAAACACGTGAGAGAACATCGAAGGTAACAGTAGGTCTAAAGTTTCCTAAATGGACATAATTATAAACTGTTGGTCCACAATAATAGATGTTAACTTCTCCTTCTTTGATAGGTTTAAATTCTTCAATTCTACCAGTATATGAGTTATATAATTTAATTGTGTTCATAACTTATCTCCTCATTATTTAGATTCTTTTCCATATTTTGAAGTTTATATAAATTGTAATATTTTCCTTCAAGATTCATAAGTTCTTGATGATTTCCTTCTTCAATTATTTGGCCATGATTGATGACAAAGATGTGATCAGCATTTTTAATTGTTGATAAACGATGGGCAACAATGATTAAAGTTCCAATACTTCTCATCTCTTCAAGTGATTTTTGAATAAGACGTTCAGTTTCAGTATCAATATTACTTGTTGCCTCATCAAGTAAAACTAAAGAAGGATGATACGCTAATGTTCTAGCAAAGGAGATCAACTGTCTTTGACCAGCTGAGAAATTGTTTCCTTTTTCGCTAACATGTTCATTATAGCCATCAGGAAGTTTAGATATAAAGGTATCGGCACCAACTCTTTTTGCATCATCAATTATTTCTTCATCACTGATATTTGAATTTTCAAGTGAAATATTATCTTTAATAGAACCAGTAAATAAGAAGACATCTTGCATCATGACGCC
>CALBLI010000036.1 GCA_937896065.1 uncultured Caryophanales bacterium
AAGAAGTTGTGTCCATTATATCCCCAGTATGGTGTTTCTTCATATTCAACATATATATTTGAACTATTAATATTTAATAGAGATGATACGATTGTTGTCAATTTATTAGTGAGTTTATTATATGAATCTGATGAACTTTTTCCATATATTTTCACTTCAATAAAAGCTATATCATCATTATTTTTACCTTGAAAATATAATGAACAATCATCATTTAAAGATACCATAAGCCACTGTTCACTTTTTCCAGGTAGCATTGATATTGAATTCCCAAATTCACTTTTTAGTTTTTCTTTTAAATCATCATTTAATTTTTTTGTTGTTCTTAAATTTATAAATGGCATAATTTATCCTCCTATTTGTAAAGAATGAGTTTACGACTTATATAATTATAAATCATAACAATGAGAGTACGGATTACAAAATCCACAGGATATGTAAAAAACATGACACCTTTTTTAATAAATAAAACATCATATAAAATAAATTGCAATAGCATGCCTAAAAGTAAACCAATAACTGCCAAAACCAAGAAAATAATTATTCCCTTAAGACTTTTAACATTTTTATTACCGTTTTTTTTATAGACCATATATGTTGATAATAAATAATTTATAACTACACCGATTGTAAATCCAAAGATAGTAGATACGATGGTGACATATCCATTATTATTTCCTTTAAAAATTACAAATTGAAATAAGTAACATACAAGAAAATCAAAACAAGCAGCTACCAATCCAACAATTACAAAGCGGAATATTTCCCAAAAAAGATGATTGCTGTAACTCATATTTTCTAGATAAAGTTTATATAAAAGAGAAATATATATATTTACTAAGAAAGATGAGAAAAAAACACAAAATCCCATATCATGCTTAGAAGAAAATATCATGCTTAAAACTATAAAAGCAAGATTACCAAACAATGATAAAATGAATAAATAGATAACATTTTTAAAATTTTTATTGATGATTATAGAATTACCACTTGGTTTAATAAATATCAATAATGCATAAAGTATCAAAATATCTATAAATGAGAAAAGTAGTGAAAAAAGCAGAGTATCTTTATTAAAATCTAATGTCTTATTGTATGAATATGCTAAAGAAATTATCTCATTGCTTTTAAATGGACTAATTAAAGTAAAACTTGCAATTATAAGTGATAAAAAAAGACTGATAGAAAAGAAGATTAGAATCTCTTCTATCAGTTTATTTTTAGACTTTGATGGTTCCTTTAAATCAGATATTTGAAAAAAATTCATCATTAATAATCTTCAGAACATTCAATAAAGACAGGTTTGGTTTTCTTTTTGTAGACAATAGTAGTATTTTTGTTTCTAATAAAATCAAAAATAATAAGTCCATAAGCTAAATATTCAAGATAAATAAAATAGTCTAAAAAATTTAAAACACCACTACATTTTGCAACGACTGACGAACAAATTGCAACTAAAATGTAGATAAAGGTCAAAGTGAATTTGGCATCCCTTCTATGTTTGATATAAAGTACAAATAATATAAGAGAAGTTAAAACATATGATATAGATCTAAGTAAATAAATCATCACTGGAGCGATTTTACCTTCGTTTAAGAAATAATTTTCAAGTGGGAAGAATGCTAAAACAATTGAAATTAAAGTGAGAAGATAAACAAAAATAGCTGAATTCGTATGGGAAGATACTTCTTTTTTAGTAGCAAATAGGACATGGAATAAAAGAAGTAAAAATAATGCAGTAGTTACATATGAAATGGTTGTAGCAGCTTTAGTAAAAGATGAAATATCAGAAGTTGAGTAACCTGCTATGATTCTAGCAATTAAAGGGAATGCTTCACCAATAGTTAAAATCAAAACCGATATTCCCATCAATGTATTTTTCTTATTTTTTGAAGCGAATAATAAATACCAAGAAGATAATAAACCAAATACAAGGAATATAATAAATATAGCAGTGTCAAAATATTTCATAGTAAACTCTCCTAATTCTTATTAAATTATAAGATTTTATCGACAAATTAGCAAATAATATTATTAATTTATTTATATTTATATAAATATTTGACTAATGCTAAAAAGAATTTTTTAAAATTCGTGTTTTAATTATGTTATTTAAATCATGATATAATTTTTTTTAAAAAAAGGAGGCATAAGATGAAAACTCTTTTCAAAAATATTAATGTTGTTGATGTTTTTAATCATGAAATTAAAGAATGTGATGTTTTAATTGATAATGATAGAATTATTTCTATTGGTAAAATTGATGAAATTGAAAATATGGTTGATTGCAAAGGAAAGTATATGTACCCATCGTTTATTGATACTCATCTTCACTTTGAATCTAGTCAACTTAGACCAAGTGAATATTTAAAGCTGGCTATTGCATATGGAACAACAGCGTTTATTGCTGATCCTCATGAGATAACAAATGTTTGCGGGGAAGATGGTATTAAATTCATCAAGGAAGATATAAAAGATATACCAGCAGATATAAAAATTATGATGCCATCATGTGTGCCAGCTACACCTTTAGAATATAATAAAGTTAAAATTGATGCTGATGAAACAATAAGACTCACTAAAAAATATGATTTGTATGGCTTAGGTGAGATGATGGATATTATTGGTGTTTTAAATGATGATAAAGAAGTTTTAAAGAAAATCAAATATTTTAAAGATAATAACATGATAGTTGATGGACATGCTCCACTAATGTCTGGTATTTTTTTAGATAAATACATTCTAGCTGGTATGTATACAGATCATGAAGTATTTACAAAAGAGGAAGCACTGGAAAGAGTATCAAAAGGAATGACTGTTCAAATAAGAAATGGATCAGCTGCTAAAGATGTTGAAAAAGTTATTAAAGCTGTCAATAAAGATAATATCTCGTCTTTTGTTTTTGCAACTGATGATAAAGAACCTGAAGAACTTGCTTCCAAAGGAACTATAATTGATGCTGTAAAGAAAGCTATCAAATCTGGGATTGATAAAATTGATGCGATAAAAATTGCATCACTAAATGGTTATCGTACATATAAGCTTGAAAAAAGGGGAGCTATTGCCATTGGTTATTATGCAAATTTTATCATTGCACCTGATTTAGAATTTAATAAAAATTTAGAAGTATATTACATGGGAAAATTGGTTGCAAAAGATAATGTTTCATTATTTGAAATTAAGAATGCATCAATTTTAAATGTGACATCAACTGTCAATATTAAAAAAATAGAATTGGAAGATTTAAAATTTAATTTTGATAAATCTAAGCCGGTTATGGAAATTATTCCTGGCTCGCTAATTACTAAAAAAATATACTGCAAAGATGATAAGGAATTGAATAGAATGTATTCAATTGAAAGGCATCATAAAACAGGTCTTATTGGTAAATGTTTTGTTAAAGGATTCAATCTGAAAAACGGAGCAATTGCACAAACCATCAGTCATGATTCACATAATATCATCGCACTTGGAAACGATGAAAAAGATATTTTAGATGTTATAAATGCGTTAAAAACTGATGGTGGTATTGCAATAAAAGTTGATGGCAAAATCACTTATCTTGAATTAGATATAGCAGGACTTATGTCATCAAAACCATATGCTGAAGTAATTAAAAAAAGGCATGAATTATTAGAAGCTACTCATAAATTATCAATGAATAATAAAATTAATCCATTGATGCTTCTCTCTTTTTTATCGTTGATTGTTATACCTGATATCAAACTTACTTGTAATGGACTATATTCAATTATAGAGAGAAAATATATCGAATAATCATAATATGAATTTATTTGTCATTTAACAATTTTATAATTCAAAATATAGTTGTTTTTAATAAATTATTTACGATGAATATATTTTAAAAATATAAATCTATTGGAAATATATATTGATATAAATGTAAATATAATCAATAAGAAATCAATAAACAACGTAATAAGAATTGAAAAAAGTAATTGATCACTAAAAGATATGAGGTTATCGATTATAAAAAATTTACAAATGCTATTATTAAAAATTGAACTTATTGATGTGTAAATTATTGTTGCTATTATAAATGATGAAAATAAGGAAATAATTGAATCAACTGACGAGTAAAAACCACTTCTTTTATAATTGCAATCAATATATTTAAAGAGAATATTTTCATTTTTAAAGGCTAAACAGATAGAAATTATTAAAAGAAGATAGATAAAAATTAAAAGTGAAAGCGAAATATAAAAAATTATATTAATAATTATGTTGCTGGTGTTTTTATTTTTCCAAAAATTATATGTATTATCACTGATTTCACTTAAAAAAGAAGGTAGATAGAATGTATTTTTGTTGTTTTTAAATAATAAATCAAAGCCATAAAAATAAATAGGGGTTGAATCATTTAATATTTCATTAAAGATTGTATTTGAAATTAAAATTGGATAATTATGTTCCAATATATTGGAAACATTATTTTTATTGAATTTATTAATAAAAGTTAACGCATTTGTTATACTTTCATCATATTGATAAATATTTTTAACTATTGCTTCATTTTTACAATTGTTTATTTTTAATTTTGAATCAATTTTTAAATTCAATTTACTAGAAATATTTGATGGTAATGCTATATCATAGTCGGATTGTAGTTCAATATCAAAGGAAGAAGATTTAAAAGCATTTAGTTTATTACAAACAGCAAATAAATTTTGACCATTGATAGTTAAAAGACAACCGACTCCACCATTAACACTATCTGAATAATTTTCGACTACATCTATACCATTAATGTTGCTTTTTCGCATATTGTTATATACATAATCATTACCGCTAGTGTTTATAAACATCAGTGAGAAAAAGCAGACAATGTGAAGAAAAATTAATATTGGAATGATAAATAATTTATGTTTCCAAGTTTTTAAAATTATTTTTTTTAGAAAAGATTTTAAAAAAAAGACATTAGAAATTTGTGAAGATTTTTGATGATTTTCATAACTAACTTTTATAGTATTTTCATTCTCAGAAATAAGTTTAAAAGAATAATTGTCATACGTGAAGACATAGTCACAATATTTATCGCTATCTAAATTATCATTAGATGAAATGATGATGATATGCTCATCTTTTATTTTATTAAAAATTTTTAAAATATTGAGTGCATTATCTTTGTCGAGATTACTGAAAGGTTCATCAAAAAGAATAATCTTTCTATCTTCTAAAAGCATGCGTGAGATAGCAAGTCTAGCCTGTTCTCCTTTGCTAAGATTTTTTGCAAGCTCACCTTTTTTATTGGATAATTTAACATCTTCAAGCACTTTGCATATTTTAGTTAAATCATTAGAAATTATTTTTAAATTTTCTATTACTGATAATTCAATGAAAACATTATTTTCTAGTGTAAAATATGCAACATTATTACAAACTTTAGTTTCATCATTTAAATATACTGTTCCTTTATCAGGTTTTATATAAGTTGAAAGTATATCAAGCATAGTTGATTTACCACATCCAGATGAACCTTTAAACAAATAAATATTTCCTGTTTTAAATGTGAATGTAAAATCAGAAAAAATGAGTGTTGAATTATAACTTTTTTCAATATTATTAGCGGTTAATGTATATTCCATATCAGTCACCTTCTTTTATTTGAGAATTAGGATTTTTCTTTTTAATGAAATATGAGATAGGAATTGAAATAATTGGAATTACAATTGCTACTATTATAGAAATTGCATATGATAATGCAAAATTTGAAACCACAAATGTTCCATCATAGCCAATGCTATTGCATACTTGATGGAAAAGAGCATTTGTTACGAGTTGACAAAAAGGAATTGATATCAATAGTGAAAATAAACTGATTGTAGTTATAATTGAAGTGAATAAGAAAAAACAAAATAATTCTTTCTTTCCTAAAAGCTTTAATACAGCAAAATTATGTGTTAAAAATCTTCTCTCATTTATCCCATATATAATGAATATAATAATTGAAATTAGTGAAATGATAGCGGCGACGATGGTGATAAATGTTCTAAAATTTTGACTATTTTTATATGATTTCAAACAATTTGTCCATCTTATTGATTGTAAAGAAGTGGAATCATCTAATATTTGATTTAGATGTTCTTTCAAGTATGTTTTATCTGCAAAAATAATTTTTGCATCATCATAACCATCCATATAACCTAAACTAATTGCTGAGATAAGTTCATCGTATAATTTATTTGAAACAATAATACAATCATTAAAAGTTAAGCTATCATTTTTGCCATCTATTATTTCATATTGACCTGCAATTGAAAATGATGATATTTGATCAGCATTTTTAAACATGGAAGTTAAAGGAAAATGATATTCATTATTTTCATTTTTATATTTATCTAGAAATGAATTTGTAGAAGCATTATTGTTGAAAGCATCAAATAAAATATTATTGTATTTGAAGCCTTTTGGAAGAAGAATAAAATCTTCAGATAGTTGAATATTAGAAATGTTATTAAGAAAATTAACTTTGTCAAAAAATGAGTAGGGATAAATGTTGTATAAAGTTAGATATTTAACATCTATAATATCTAAATTGATGGTATTGTTATCACAATAGGTTTTATATTCTTTGTATAAAGTTGATAATGAATTGACAAATATATTGCTTCTAAAACCTGAATGAGATAGACAAGTTATATAATCTTTTTTCTTAATAATAGCAGGAAAAGCGTAGCGTAAACTGAAATTATCATTATCTTCTTTTGTAACATAATCTATAGTTAAATCAATTATTCCTGAAAGAACAAATTTATCTTCAATGTAATTATGAGGTAGTGCAAAAGAGTTATTAACAATTGATACAGGAATTTCACTTCCAATACTTGTACTGATATTGTTTTCATTTAAATAATCTATTTGTTCAGTAGTTAAAATAATTGGGAAAGTAGAATCATTTAACAAATTTGAATTATTTTTTTCAAATTCGTTAAAAATTCGAGTGCACTTTTTAAAAGTGCCATCATTTAAGTTTTCAGCACATGTAAAATATATATCATTTTTTGGTGACTGTAGTGTTTTTATAGAACCTCTAGTTGTATAGACATATTTGCTTTGACTTGGAATTTCATCTTCATAAATATTATTAATTTGATAATACTCATTTGGTAAAGAACTTATAGCCGTTTCAAGAGTTTTATTTTTATCAATTAACTGAAAGGACATAGATACAAATGATAACGATATTGCGGTAAATAAAAAAACAAAGGCGATTGCTAACCAAATTTTATGATGGAATCCACAACGGGTTAAAAACGCGAAAAAAGGAAAATATTTTTTATTTCTTGCTTTGCTTGGTTCTGTTATAAATGCACCAACAGAATCAGTATCAGTTATTAGTTTAAGTTCCTTATCTTTTATTTCATAAATTATAAAATTTTCATCAAAGAAAACATCATCATGACTAGAAATAATTACAAAGTGAGTTTTAGAAAAATCAACTAATATATTTTTTACAATCTGCTTAGTGAATTTATCAACATTAGCAGTTGGCTCGTCAAAAAGATATAAATCACTATCTTTTAAAAGAATTGCACAAATAGATGCTCTTGTTTGTTGCCCGCGTGAACATTTTGACAATTTTTTATTTTTAATATCATTTATTTGTAATTTATCTAAAAGCTTATCTATTTTAGCATCATCAGTAGTGACTATATGCAGAAATTCAACTACTGTAAGTTCTAAAATAAAACACAGGTCAGATGTCATGTAAGATACATCGACATTGTCTTTAACATATGGCTTATTATCAAATAAGATGGTCCCATTATATTTATTTGAAAAAAACGCAAAGATATTCAGCAATGAAGTTTTTCCACATCCTGATTCACCTTTAATTATATTCATCTTTCCAGCTATAAAAGATGCGTGTTCTACTTCAAATAATGGGGAAGTTAAATTATCCTCAGCATATGTGATAAAGTTATTTAATTCTAATTTCATAATTTAAAATAATCAGAGTCCTTATCTAATTTATTTCTGTAAGCAAAACAATAGGAGTAAACATCTGGAGTAGCAAAAATTGCGTTAAAATATTGTTTGGAAGTGCCTTGTGTTGGTTTATCACCCCACCACCAAATAGAGGTTTCTTGATAGTTGCCTTCTATGTAATAATAGGTACCTTGTTTTCCAATAGTTATCGAATAACCATCAGGACAATATGGTGCAGTTTTAGAAGATAAAGAAAAGTGTGATGACCAATAGTATGTCTTCATGGTATTTCTAGTAAAATTACAATTATAATTAAACGAAGCACCATATTTTTTATTTACAGCTGCTGATTCATCTGCGATTTCAATTCCAGCAGCAACTTCTAAAGCTTTTTCAACTTTATAATCAACATTGAAATTAAAAGAAAACGAACTAGAAAAAGAATCAATATATGTTGCTTCACTATCAAAATTAACAGATGCTGAACCTGATTCTAATATATCATGATCAAAATATGATGAATAATGTGAATAAATTCCAGTAACTTCAGTAATGCTTGTAATATTAATATCCATATATCTACCAATTAAATTGGTTCCTCTCCAAGTGTCACTTTTATAATTACCTAATTTAATTCCATTACTTATTGAGGAAGCGGGATTCATTATATTTTTAGTCAAATCATCAGCTTGTACTTTTCTATCACTTGATTCATCAAAAGAAGGTTGGTAGTATGACCCTTCTAAATAATCCATTTTAGAAAAATGAGAAGAGATAAGTTGCTCTTCTCTACTATGAATTAAAGTGTTTACACTAATTGGATAATTACAATAAGAATTTATACATAGACTAAATAGTAGAGTAGAACAACCGAGTAATTTTTTTATTTTTGTCATAAATTATTTCCTCCTTCTAAATGACTAAAAAAATTAACGTTAAAATTATAATTCGCTTTTTATGAAAATAAAAATTCATGAAATATTGTTAAAAAATAAAAAGTTGACATTTTTTAAAAAAAGTTATAGCCAACTATAGTTTACAATTGTAAAAGAAAAAAATATAGTTTAAAAAAATAATCGTCATTTATCTATTAGAATAAGTAAACTATTATAAATTGTGCTAGAATATTTAATGTTTTTTAACAGACTACGAGGTGTAATTATGGGTGTTAAAGTTGTTGAAACCGCTTTAAGAGATGGTCATCAGTCATTATTTGCAACTAGAATGACAACTGATGAAGTTCTTTTGGCATTACCAGAACTTGATAAGGCTGGTTACCATGCGATTGAGATTTGGGGTGGTGCTACTTTTGATGCATGCCTTAGATTTTTAAATGAAGATCCATGGGAAAGGCTTAGAAAAGCTAAGAAGATTTGTAAAAACACTAAACTTCAAATGCTTTTTAGAGGTCAAAACATATTAGGATATCGTCATTATCCAGATGATGTTGTCGATAAATTCTGTGAAAAATCAATTAAGAATGGTATTGATATTATCAGAGTTTTTGATGCTTTAAATGATATTAGAAATTTAAAGACTGCTGTCACATCAACAAAAAAATATGGCGGAGAATGTCAAATTGCTCTCTCTTATACCACTTCACCTGTTCATACAGTTGAATATTATGTTGAGCTTGCTAAAGAAGTTGAAAAATTAGGTGCTGATTCTTTATGTATTAAAGATATGGCAGGTGTTTTACTTCCTGAAACTGCCTATCGCCTTGTTAGAGAAATTAAAGCCAATACTAAGCTTCCTGTTGAACTTCATTCACATTGTACAGGCGGTTTGATTGAAATGACTTATTTAAAAGCGATAGAAGCAGGTGTCGATATCATTGATACGGCTTTATCACCACTTTCTGGTGGAACTTCTCAGCCATGTACTGAATCAATTTATTATGCTTTAAAAGGTACCAAATACGATTCACATTTAAATGAAGATATGTTAAATGAAGCTGCTAAAAAATTAGCACCTGTCAAACAAAAATATTTAGATAATGGTTTGTTAAATCCAAAAGTTCTATCATGTAATCCAAATATTTTAAAATATCAAGTCCCTGGTGGAATGTTATCTAATTTGATATCACAACTTAAACAACAAGGTCAACTTGATAAATTGAATGATGTTTTAGCTGAAGTTCCTAATGTTAGAAAAGATTTGGGTTATCCTCCACTTGTTACTCCTATGTCACAGATGGTTGGCACACAAGCTGTTTTAAATGTTATTGCTGGTGAAAGATATAAAATGGTTCCTAAAGAGATAACTGATTATCTTTTAGGAAAATATGGTAAAGCACCTGCTAGTGTAAATGATGAAATAAGACATAAAATAATTGGTGATCAAAAGGTTATTGACTATCGTCCTGCTGATGATTTGAAACCTGAATTTGCTGAATTAAAAGCCAAATATAAAGATATAGCTAAATCTGATGAAGATGTTTTATCAATTGCTTTATTTGGCGATGTTGCAATCAAATACATTAAACAAAGAAATGAAGATTTGATACCTACTACAATTAAGGTGGATGCATAATTATGAATCTGAAAGTATTGAGTTTAGTTGATCCAAGTAAAGTAGATGTGCCAATGGCACTTCTTATTTCACTCATTTCAATTATTATTGTTTTCTTGATATTGATACTCATTATTGTTATATCTCATTTCTTATTTAAAGGTATTGATAAGGTTGATGATACATTTAATATCAATGCAAGAAGAAAAGAAAATAAAATATTAAATGAAGATGAAGATGCGGTTGTTGCACTGATTGCTGCAACTATTGAATTTAATAAAGAAACTGGTAAAAATGCACATTTAAATAGCATTGAAAGAATCGATTAATTGATAAGGAGATTGAATATGAAAATTTACAAAGTTAAAGTCAATGGTAAAACTTACAGAGTTGAACTTGATTCTGTTGAAGAAGTAAAAAGTAAAACAGAAGAGGTGAAAAAAGAAGAAGTTAAAGCAGAAGTTAAAAAAGAAACTACTGTTGCTTCAGCTGGTGATAAACAAATTTTAGCACCACTTCAAGGAACTATTGTTGATGTTAAAGTCAAAGTTGGAGATCAAGTAAAAAAAGGTCAAACTGTTGCTATTATTGAAGCTATGAAACTTGAAAATGAAGTTTCATCTACCTTTGATGGTGAGGTTGCTTCTATTGCTGTCAGTAAAGGAAGTCAAGTCTCCAGCAAAGACTTACTTATCACACTTAAGTAATTATGATAGATTTTGGTCAATTTTTTAAAGACTTCTGGGAGTCGACTGGCATATCTGGTTTCTTTACAGATGGTGGCTGGAAAAACTTCGTGATGCTTCTTATTGCCGGCGTATTAATCTTTTTAGCAATCAAGAAGAAGTTTGAACCTTATCTTCTTCTACCAATTGCTTTTGGTATGCTATTAATTAACCTTCCTAAAGTTGGTGATGAAATATTTGTTCATAATGATGATGGAACCTATTCTGGGCTTATAGGTTACTTATATTATGGCGTTAAACTTGGTATCTATCCTTGTTTGATATTCTTATGTATTGGTGCAACAACTGATTTTGGTCCACTAATTGCTAATAAAAAGACGATGCTTTTAGGAGCAGCTGCTCAACTTGGTATCTTTTTAACCTTTATTTGTGCTATTGCTATTGGTAAAATCCCAAATATTGATAAAGTCTTAGGTAGTACAATTACTGCTAGTGAAGCTGCAAGTATTGGTATTATCGGTGGTGCTGATGGTCCAACTGCTATTTTAGTCACAAGTAAATTAGCTCCTGATTTGCTTGGCTCAATATCAGTTGCTGCTTATTCATATATGGCATTAGTTCCTGTATTATTCCCACCTATTATTAAACTTCTTACAACCAAAAAAGAAAGACAAATTAAAATGGAACAGGTCAGAGAAGTTTCAAAAAGAGAAAAGATTCTTTTTCCAATAGTTGTTTCAGTTATTGTTATACTTTTAGTTCCAACATGTGCTCCACTTATCGGTTGTTTGATGCTTGGAAATTTAATTAAAGAATCAGGTGTTGTTCCTAAGATTACCGAAACACTTGCAAATAGTTTGATGTATATTGTCACTATATTATTAGGTGTTTGTGTTGGTGCAACTGCAAGTGCTGAAAATTTCTTAAATGTCAAAACAATTATCATCTTTGTTTTAGGTGTTGTTGCTTTCTCCTTCTCATGTGCTGGTGGTGTTTTAGCTGGTAAACTTATGTGTAAATTGACTCATGGTAAAGTCAATCCTATGATCGGTGCTGCAGGTGTCTCTGCTGTTCCAATGGCAGCTAGAGTTGTTCATAAATTAGGCAAAGAAGAAAATCCTGATAATTATTTGCTCATGCATGCAATGGGACCAAACGTTGCTGGTGTTATCGGTTCTGCTGTTGCTGCTGGCTTACTTTTGATGATTTTAGGTTAATATGGATTTTAAAGAGATTCACTTTGATGAAATAGATTCTACCTCAACATATATAAAAAATAATTTTGATAAGATTGATCAGTTTACTTTTGTTTCAGCTTCTTATCAAAGCTGTGGACGAGGTCGAAACTCACGTGTATGGGTTTCAAATAAGAATGAAAATTTAATGTTTTCATTCTCAATTAAAGATGAATCTCTTTTTAAATTATATAAGAATATCTCATTGCTTTCTTCATATATTTTAGCTGTAACTATTAATGAATTTTTTGGTGTAAAAAAAACATCTATCAAGTGGCCAAATGATGTTTATATTGATGGGTTTAAAATAGGTGGGATTCTATTAGAATCACATATGCTAGATGATAAGATAGATGGAATTATTATAGGAATTGGTGTCAATTTAAATCAAATTGTCTTTCCTAGTGATTTTAAGTATCCAGTTTCCTCATTAAAACTTATTTTTGGTGAAACTATTGATATTCAACAATTTAAAAAAATCTTTTTTAATAACATTTTAAAATATTTTATAAAATTAAAAGAAAATTCATTTATTGATTACATTACTTTTGCAAGAGAGAATAATTATTTAAAAGACAAAGAAGTTTATGCCACTATTAATAACTTTAAAAAGAAAGTAAAAGTTCTTGATATAAATGATGATTGTTCTTTAAAAATGTTAATAGATAATAATACTATTTCCATTTTTTCAGGTGAAATCACATTTCATTAATTATGTCCAGTATAAAACGAAGCAGAAAACTGCATTTGATATCGATAAAAGATATAGCATATATAGCAGTATTTATCGCTTTAATTACTATTTGTTCATGGATTTCAATTCCTATGCCTGTGCCTTTTACTTTGCAATTACTTGCTGTTTTTTTAGCTGTTTATCTTTTAGGACCTATAAATAGTTTTATAACAATTTTGCTCTATCTTTTGATGGGGATAGTTGGAATACCAGTTTTTGCTTCATTTAAAGCCGGCTTTTCTATTTTCCTTTCGCCTACTGGTGGCTTTTTAATCGGCTTTTTAACAATACCTCTAATTTATTTACCATTCTATATTTTAAATAAAAGAGGGATAGGATATTTAGTAAGTATGATTATAGGGCTTTTACTTACTTATCTTATCGGTAGTATTTGTTTTATTTATATATATAAAGCTGGTCAGATTGATTTAAAAGATGCTTTGCTTATAACTGTTGTTCCTTTTATTATCCCCGATATAAGTAAACTGATTATAGCTTTTATTTTAGGTAAAAAATTAAAGAAATTTGTAAATCTTGAATAAAAATAATTAACAAGTTATAATATTTTTGAGGTAGGGCAATGATTTTATTATTAATTATTATTTCAATGATCATCTCATTTACTGTTATTAATAATCAAACAGTCACTAATTTTCGTAGCTTCTTTATGGAAGATAATATGGTTTATAACTGTGAAGAAATAGATGCTACTTTTTTTTATCAACGTGATTTTAACAACACAATGATAATGAAAGCAACAGTTAATGATAATTCTAAATATTTAAAACTTGAGATTAGTTATTCATCAATTGCTTTTATATTAACTGATAAATATGGAGTCAACGATACTTTAAAAGGTAATATAACTGTTAAAGATTTAAATGTTAATTCTTCTGAAAATTATTTTAACTTTAAAGTTGATAATGATACTATTTTTGAAAGCCTATATGATAAGGTTTTAACCTTTAAAAGACGAAAAATAAGTGCGATGGATATTAAAGATCATAGTTATAAGTATAATAGTTATTTTAAAGATGAAAGATTTATCTTAATTTATAAATATAATTACGCTAAGCTTAGAATAGATCCTGAAAGTGAAAATGACCTGCCAATATATTGTTATCTTTATTATGAAGATAATCGTAACTTTGCAGCTTATGAAGATAGAAAGTATGAAAAATTTCCTTCAAATAGCAAATTCCTGTTCTCAGGAACTTTTGATGAAAATGTAAATCAACCAACATTTACAATTACTAAAGATGAGTTGTTTAATAATACAATAACTTCATTTACAGTAACTTTTGAAAATAGAATTACTAACTTATCTTCATCAACTGATGATTGGTATAATTCTATATAATATTATTTTATAGTAAAATAGTTAGTTAAAAATGGTCTATCAAATGACCATTTTTTTAATGTTTATAATATGGTTTTTTTATTTTAAAAATGGTACAATAAAATAGTTGGTTTTTTAAATTTACCCAACTGAAAGAGGTACAAAATGAATTTAGAAAAAGTTAAAAAATTCTTAGAAGAAAGAGGAATAACTGGGGTAAAAGAAATTGTTTATAATCCCTCTTATGATTTACTTTATAAAGAAGAAACTTCATCTTCTTTAGAAGGTTATGAAAAAGGTCAAGTTACTGAACTTGGTGCTGTCAATGTTATGACTGGTGTTTATACTGGACGTTCTCCAAAAGATAAATTTATTGTCGAAGATGAAAATTCTAAAGATACTATTTGGTGGACAAGTGATGAATATAAAAATGATAATCATCGTGCAAGTCAAACTGCTTGGAAAGCCTGCAAAGAGTTAGCAAGCAAAGAATTATCTAATAAGAGATTATTTGTTGTTGATGGTTTTGCTGGTGCAAATAAAGATACTAGAATGGCTGTTAGATTCATTGTTGAAGTTGCTTGGCAAGCTCATTTTATTAGAAATATGTTCATTAGACCAACTGATGAAGAACTTGAAAATTTCAATCCTGATTTTGTTGTTTACAATGCATCAAAGGCTAAAGTTACAAATTATAAGGAGCTTGGTTTAAATTCAGAGACAGCTGTCATGTTTAATATCACTAGCCGTGAGCAAGTAATTATCAATACTTGGTATGGTGGTGAAATGAAAAAAGGTATCTTCTCAATGATGAATTACTATTTACCACTTAAAGGTATTGCTTCGATGCACTGCTCTGCTAATACTGATTTAAATGGTGAAAATACTGCTATTTTCTTTGGCTTATCTGGAACTGGTAAAACAACTCTTTCTACAGATCCTAAGAGATTATTGATCGGTGATGATGAACATGGTTGGGATGATAATGGTGTCTTCAATTTTGAAGGTGGATGTTATGCTAAAGTTATCAATCTTGATAAAGAAAGTGAACCTGATATTTATGGAGCTATAAAAAGAGACGCTTTACTTGAAAATGTGACTGTCAGCAGTACTGGCAAAATTGATTTTGCTGATAAATCTGTTACTGAAAATACTCGTGTTTCATATCCTATTTATCATATTAAGAATATTGTTAAACCTATTTCACATGGTCCTGCTGCTAAAAATGTCATTTTCTTATCAGCTGATGCCTTTGGTGTCTTACCTCCTGTTTCAATTTTAGATCCTGAACAAACAAAATATTATTTCTTATCAGGATTTACTGCTAAGCTTGCTGGAACTGAAAGAGGAATCACTGAACCAACACCTACATTCTCAGCATGTTTTGGTCAAGCATTCCTTGAACTTCATCCAACTAAATATGCACAAGAATTAGTTAAAAAAATGAAAGCAAGTGGGGCTAAAGCTTATTTAGTCAATACTGGTTGGAATGGAACTGGTAAGAGAATTTCAATTAAGGATACAAGAGGTATCATTGATGCTATCTTAAACGGATCAATCAACAATGTAGAAACTAAAAAACTTCCATATTTTGATTTTGAAATTCCAACAGTTTTACCAGGTGTTGATACTCATATTCTCGATCCAAGAGATACATATCAAAATAAAGCTGATTGGGATGAAAAAGCAAAGAATTTAGCTTCATTATTTATTAAGAACTTTGTTAAATATCAAACAAATGATGAAGGTAAAGCTTTAGTTAATGCTGGTCCTAAAATTTAATTATTTATTAAATAAATAATATAACTTACGCTCATCTAAATACTTATAAATTAGCTATAAAGTATACAAAGTTAATTGTATATATTGTGGTTTATGGTATTGGATGAGCTTTTTATATTGTGTAAAGTGTGGTAGCACTTGTAAATATTGACAATATGGTGATAACAACATTACTGTAATAATAAAATAAGATCCCATAGCTAAATGTATAATAAACTGGAACAGTAAATTTAACCCATTTATTTTTTATTTTAGCCTTATAATTAAAAAATATTAAGATTGGAATTGCTAAAAATAATGTGTATGAATCACCGACTAAATATTTTGTGCAGTCAGGTATATATGATAAAAAATAATCAATAGTTGATATAATTGCAATCAGGACGCATAAATACATGGTTACATATTTTGAATCTAATGAGAAAACATTATTTCTAGTAGATTTAATTTTTAGCATAATAAGCATTCCTAAAAATATTGCATAATTAGAAATTCTCTTTGATGCTAATATTGAATTAGTATAAAAACCAAGCGTAATTACGTAATTTTTTGATAAAGAAATTAATACGAAAGATGTAAGCATATATAAAAGAGGAATAATAATTAGAGATCTGAATAATTTGACATGTCTTCTTACTTTATAAAACATAAAAAAGTAAAATAGGGAACACAAAAAGAAATCGACAAAAATATTTAGATTCAAAAAAGAGCCAAGTATAGTCTTTAAAAAATATGATAATATTTTAATTGCTGTTTTATCAATCATAATATTAGATTGATAAAGCAAATATCTTAATGATAGTGTGATTGCCAGCTGTTCAATAAAGACAAAAGCGACAGCTCCAATAAAATACATTATTATTAATCTTATAATTTTATCTCTATTGTAGAGAATATTAGTTAGAATCCCTATCAATATAAGAGGCATACCCATTGAAGAAAAATTCTTAAAAAAGGTAATAGCCCTCTCGCTTAAAATAGGAGCTTCTAACATGTATTTACCATAAAATTCAGCAAGCACTGTAAATTGTGAAATTGTTAATAGTATCATTCCTATATATTTTAATGATTGAAATGATAGAAACTGTATTGATCTTTCTTTTCTTGTATTTGGCAGATATGTCATAGATATTATTTTATCAAATATTTCGTTTAATAATCATCAAATAATGATCAATTTCATCTTCATTTTTAATTAATGAAAAATTAGACTTGAAAATATTAAATTCATCTTGAATATTTTGCAATTCTTTTGAGATATTAGCATGTTCAGAATGAACTTTTTTTAATCTTTCTTTGCCAATGTCATGAATAATAATTACTTCTGAATCAATTTTAGTATGAAGTAATATCATATCAAGCAATTTTCTTTTATCAATAAAATGAGGATATGAATCAAAAAAAATGATTTTATCAAATTTATCACTACAATTAAATGTGTAAAAATCAGCACATATAAAATTGATATTTTTAATTTTTGATTTTGCAATTTTTATCATATTTTCAGATATATCAATGGCCGTTATTTTACTAATAGATTTATTTAATAAAAAAGGCTCAAGTACACCTGTTCCACATCCAACATCCAATACTTTATCAGTTTCATTAAAATCAATTTTGTCAAGTAATTGTTCAATCAATAAAAGATTATGTTTTGTAGTTTCATCCCATGATAATGCTTTTTCATTAAAATAATCTTTAATTATATTATCATCATTATTCATGCTATATACTCTCAATAAATTCTTTAAAATTTATTATTTTTTGATATCCATTATAAGAATAAGGTGCTTTTTTGATCTCATCATAATAGTCAACTGATAAAAAAGCTTGTGTTATTTCATTATATTTATCTATTAAATTATAATCTTTATAAATATCAGGATAGGATACTGATGCAATAAAATACGAATTCATAAGTGCAATTTCTAAATTAGTATAATAAGCATTAAATGGCATCTGTAAATAAATTTCATTATTTTTAAAGACATTCATAGTATCAAACATATTTTTATTATTTAGATATGTTACTTTTAATTTTTCAAGACCAGCAGTATCTAAGATCATTTTATCGATATTTAGTGAAAAAAACTTCTCTTCTTCTATTTTTCCATCAGCTTGTATCAGTGTATCATTTAATGAATATTTAATATTTGAAACATTAAATAAAGGAAATGAAGAAGAAGTTGAAAAAATATCTTGCCTTCCCCAATTTCCTAAGCATCCTATATACATAGAGGGCTTATTTTCATCTGGAATATTGATTGAATTACTATAAAGTTCATTTTTACAAGAAGATATATATTGATTTAATTTATTAGCCTTATTTTCTTCGTTTAAAACCTTGCCTAATAAATTAAAAGATGTTTTAATCTTTTCATCAAAAACAGAATCTTTTCCATAACTTAATACTAACACTGGAACTTGTGTTTTATTTTGTAAATCATTTGCTTTATTTACGTCATTATATTCACTAATTATTAAAGTTGGATTACATGATATTATTTTTTCAACTTCGGCATATTGAGCTTGGGGGCCACCTTTTCCACAGCTTGGTAAAGTAGAAAAATATTCTTTATTTACATCATAATAAGGGCGCGAGACATTTTCAAAAATATTGCTATTAACATTTCTATCTATATCTTCAACAGCAACTATCTTTTTTACATCACCTATGTATGAATAAAGTCTTAAGGCACCTGCACCAATACATAAAACTCTTTCTTTCGACTTTGAATTAATTTTGACTTCTCTATTGACTAAATCAGTAACTATAAACTCATAATTACTATTATCAACTTTGTTACAAGAAGAAAAAAGCAAAGCTGTTAATATAATTAATTTTTCCTTCATAAATTCATCTCCATTTATATTTTAATATATTTACCATCGATATCATCGACAATTTTAACTTTAGTATCATAAATATTTGCTAATATTTCTTCAGTGATTTTTTCTTTATCTCCACTGAATAAAATATTTCCTTCTTTAAATAAAAATAATGAATCAGCAAATTTATATGCCATCGATAAATCATGCATGGTTATAATTAAAGTAATATTTTTTTCTTTCTTCAATTTATCTAAAAAATTCATTATTAAATATTGAGAATCAATATCTAAATTTGATAAAGGTTCATCAAGAATGAGATATTTATTTTCTGAAATGATTGATCTACAAATCATTATTTTTTGTCTTTGACCAGAAGATAATTCATCAAAATATTTATCAGCAACATCATTTAAATCAAATTCATTTATCATTTTATCAACCATTAATTTATCTTCATCTGTAGTTTTAAATTCATTTGTATTTATTCTTCCTAAAAGCAGGAAATCATAAACTAATAAATTATTTAAAGTTATATTTTGTGATACATAAGAAAAATAATGAGCTCTTTCCTTATCTTTTAATGTTTTAATATCTTTATTATCAATTTTAATCATACCATTATATGTTTTGATCAGATTAAGAATGCATTTTAAAAGTGTCGTTTTTCCAGCACCATTTTTTCCTAAAATGATGTTTGTTTTATTATCATAAAAATTAAAAGAAACATTTTTAAGAATTTTTTCTTCTTTTTTATAACTGAAGGAAAGATTGATAACATCAAGCATTTTTCTTTCTCCTATTTTCACTTAGTATTAAATATAAGAAAAATGGTGCACCTAAAATTGAAGTTATTGCACCAACTGGTAGTGAAAATCCATTTAAAATAACTCTAGCTAAATCATCAGATATCAGAAGAATAAGGGCTCCAAAAATGAGTGATAAAGGAATAGTATACTTATGATTATGTCCAATAATTTTTTTAACAATATGAGGAGCAATAAGACCTATAAATCCTATTATTCCTACAAAACATATGGAAAGTGAAGTTATTATTGAACATAAAAGTAAGAAAAAAAACTTAGTCCTTTCTACATTAACACCACTAGTAAATGCAAATTCATCACCGAACGAGATAGCATTTAATCTTTTGTAAAACAATTGAAAAATAATAGTTGAAATTACAAGAGGAATGAATATTATTATTATTTCTTTATACGATGTTCTACTTAAATTACCAAAAGACCAATAAATAGCACTTGATAAAGAAATATCATTTGCAAAATATTGCAAAAGTGTTGTGACTGCTTGAAATAGTGATGATAATGAAATGCCAATTAAGATCATTGTTTCTGACTTAAAATGTTTTATTTTAGATAATAATAAAATAAAAAGTAAGCCAAGAAAAGAAAAGATAAATGAACAAAAAGAAATTAGATAACTATTTAGATAGTTAAACGTGACTGATATTATATTTCCACCGCTTAGAATAATTATTGCTAAATTAGCACCTAAGACAGATGCATTTGTTGTTCCTAGTGTTGATGGACTTGCCATTGGATTATTTAGTATTGATTGAAGAATTAAACCAGATAGT
Organism: uncultured Caryophanales bacterium; assembly: GCA_937896065.1. Lineage (GTDB taxonomy): Bacteria > Bacillota_I > Bacilli_A > RFN20 > CAG-288 > Enterosoma. The sequence goes on from CALBLI010000036.1 coordinate 20,663, forward strand.
GAAAGAGCAGCACCTATTAAAAGACTAGTTAGTATCCTAGGCAGTCTTATATTATAAATAATATTAATATTAGCTTTATCACCTATATTAAAAATTGCTAAAAAAGCATCATTAAAACTCATAGATGATGAACCGATAAATAAAGAAAAAAAACTAAGAACCAATAGTACTATTAGAGAAATTATTGAAATCAAGAGAATATCTCTAACTTTTTTCTTAATTTTAAATTTATAATTTAAATTCATATTTATAAATAAAAAATCTCTGAATAATTCAGAGATAAGTGGGGCGGCTAACGGGAATCAAACCCGTGAATAAACGGTTCACAGCCGTTCGTGTTAATCACTTCACCATAGCCGCCATATATAAGAACTAGCAAATGCTAGTTCCATTAAAATTAGAGCTTTCTGTTATAATATTCAATAACTTGAGCTTCGTTGACATCACTAGAAAGTTCTTTTCTATCAGGATATCTAACATATTTACCTTCTAATTTGTTGGCATCAACTTCAACATAAGCTTTAAGTGTAGGTTTAGAATCAACTACTTCTTTAACAACTTTCAAATTCTTTGAAGTTTCCTTGAAAGAAATAACGGAACCAAGTTCGACAATATATGAAGGTATATCAACTTTTTTACCATTGACTGTAACATGACCATGTGTGACAAGTTGTCTAGCTTGTCTTCTTGTAGAGGCAAACCCCATACGATAGACTAAATTATCAAGTCTAGATTCAAGTAAAACAAGTAAAGCGATACCTGTTGATTGTGTCTTATCAGCTTTAGCAATAGTGAAGAATCTTCTAAATTGCTTTTCAGATAAGCCATACTGGAATCTTAACTTTTGTTTTTCAGTCATTTGAATTCCGTATTCGGTTTTCTTCTTTGGTTTTGCATCACCATGTTGGCCAGGAATTGTTTGTCTCTTTGATAATTCCTTGCCTGTTTCAAGAATAGAATAACCTAATCTTCTTGATTTTTTCCATACTGGACCTGTGTAACGTGACATTTAATTTTCTCCTTTCTAAATGAGTTTTACACTGCATTTATTTTAGAGCAAATGATTCTTTTATTCGGATGAACGTCGTTCACTTTAATAGCAAAGTTACTTTCTTTAGCGTCATCGGACAATAAAATATCAATTGTGCTATGAATTAATGCGTCAAAAATTATATCAAAAACACTTATTTAATGCAAGCAAAATTTATTTTAAAATCTATGATGAATAGGTTTTAAAAATGAATTTAAAATTTTATAATTTTACATTACTATTATATAATAGTATGTTTAATTCCTAAGGAGATTTTAATATGGGCTATGATTTTGCTAATATAGAGAAAAAATGGGATGAATATTGGGTTAAAAATAAAGTATATAAGACTGATGCATATGATTTTTCAAAACCTAAATTTTATATAATGGAGATGTTTCCATATCCTAGTGCTGTTGGATTACATGTTGGCCATGTAGAAGGCTATACAGCTGGTGATGCTCTTGCTAGGATGAAAAGAGCTCAAGGATATAATGTTCTTCATCCAATAGGATATGATGCATTTGGACTTCCTGCTGAACAATTTGCAATTAAAAATAACAAGCATCCTTCTATTTATACTGATAAAAATATTGATAATTTTAGAAGTCAACTTCAAAGACTTGGATACTCATATGATTGGGATCGCGAAATTAAAACAACTGATCCTAAATATTACAAATGGACCCAGTATATTTTCACATTAATGTTTGATAATCACTTAGCTTATGAAGACAATAGACTTGTTAATTACTGCCCAGCTTTAGGAACTGTTTTAGCTAATGAAGAAGTGATTGATGGTAAAAGTGAAAGAGGTAATTACCCAGTGATTCGTCAGCCGATGCGACAATGGGTTTTAAAAATCACAGCTTATGCTGAAAAATTATTGGATGGATTAAAACTTTTAAATTGGCCTGAATCCACTTTGACAATGCAAAGAAACTGGATTGGCAAAAGCAAAGGTAGCATTGTCACTTTCAAAGTCGAAAATAGTGATGAAAAAATTGATGTTTTTACAACTCGTGCTGACACCTTATTTGGTTGCACCTATATTGTTTTAGCTCCTGAACATCAATTGGCTTTAAAGTTGACTACTAAAGAACATCAAAAAGAAGTAGAAGATTATCTAAATAGTATTAAGTCAAAAAGTGATTTGGAAAGAACTGATGGTTCTAAAGAAAAGACAGGTGTTTTCTTAGGAAAATATGCCATTAATCCTATAAATAATAAAAAGGTGCCTATTTACATTGGTGATTATGTACTTTCTACTTATGCAACTGGTGCAGTTATGGCAGTCCCCTGTCATGATCAAAGAGATTATGAATTTGCTAAGAAACATAATATTGAGATGATTCAAGTTATTGAAGGTGATGTATCTAAAACCGCTTATGAAGGCGATGGAAAACACATCAATTCATCATTTGCAGATGGTAAAAATAACGAAGAAGCAAAAACGCTCATTACTGATAAGTTAGTTGAACTCAATGCTGGAAGTTATAAAATTTCTTATAAACTTAGAGATTGGTTATTTTCAAGGCAACGATACTGGGGTGAACCAATACCTATCATTCATTTTGATGATGGAAAGACTGAAGCTTTAAAACTTAAAGATTTACCATTGACCTTACCTGAAGTTGATGATTATCAACCAACATTTGATGGTAAACCACCACTTGAAAAGGCAACTGAATGGATAAATGTTGATATAAATGGAAGAAAAGGTAAACGTGAATCAAATACTATGCCACAATGGGCTGGTTCTTCTTGGTATTATTTAAGATATATTGATCCACATAATGATAATGCAATTGCTGATAAAAAACTATTGGATCATTGGCTACCTGTTGATGTATATATTGGTGGTGCTGAACATGCTGTTTTGCATCTTTTATATGCCAGATTTTGGCATAAGTTTTTAAAAGATCAAGGAATCCTTAATTGTGATGAACCATTTATGAAATTATTCCATCAAGGAATGGTTTTAGGGCCTGATGGACAAAAGATGTCAAAATCACTTGGCAATACTGTTTCTCCTGATGAAGTTATCAAATCATGTGGTGCTGATGCATTAAGACTATATGAAATGTTTAAAGGGCCAGTTGATCAATCACTTCCTTGGAATTTAGATGGGCCTAAAGCAGCTAAGAAATTTTTAGATCGCGTATATCGTCTTTATTCTGATGATGAATTTATAAAGAAATATACTGATGGAGATGATAAGCTTGATTATGTATACAATTTGACTGTCAAGAAAGTGACTGAAGATTTTGAAATCATGCACTTTAATACTGGTATTGCTCAAATAATGGTACTTGTAAATGAGATGTATAAAGCCGAGAAGTTAAATAAAAATAAATTGGTTTCTCTTCTTCAACTTCTTGCTCCTATTGTTCCTCATATTGCAAGTGAATGCTACAAATTAATGGGCTATACTGATTTGATTGATTATAAAATGTGGCCTAAATATGATGAATCTAAATTAGTTCTTGATGAAGTTACTTATGCTATTCAAGTTAATGGAAAACTAAGAGCTAACTATACTGCTAAAAAGGATTTAGATACAGAAGAACAAGAAAAGCTTAAAGAAGAAGTATTAAATCTTGACCAAGTGAAGAAACACTTAAATGGTTTAACAGTTATTAAAGTTATTGTTGTTTTAAATAAGATTGTTTCAATTGTTGCTAAATAATAGGAGAAAATATGGATTACGCTAAACAAATATCAAAAGAACTTGATTTAAATTATGATAATGTAAATGTGGCTATATCGCTTCTTGATGAAGGATACTCAGTTCCATTTATTGCTCGTTATCGTAAAGATAAGACCGGTGGTTTAACTGATGAGAATATGAGAAATCTTGAAGATAGACTCAATTACTTAAGACAGTTAGATGAAAGAAAAAAGACTATTTTTGCTTCACTTGCTGAACAAAATATAACTGATGAAGAACTTTTAAAACAGATTGATGAAGCATTAGTTTTATCTGAACTTGAAGATTTATATAGACCTTATAAACCTAAAAAACTTACGCGTGCTACCAAAGCTAAAAAAGCTGGTTTAGAACCACTTGCTATTTATATTTTAGAAGATAAGACTGGAAACTTAAAAGAAGAAACTAAAAAATATATTTGTGAAGAATATAATAGTGTTGATGATTGTATTCAAGGTGCATTAGATATCATTGCTGAAAATATTTCTGATAAGAAAACATATCGTGATTTTATTAAAGATTTGGCACATAAAGATGGCAAACTTTTATCAAAGAAAAATGATAAAAGTGAAGTGCTGACATATGATAATTATGCTGATTATGAAAGAGAAATTAAACGTTTAAAAAGTTATAATGTTTTAGCTATCAATCGAGGGGAAAAAGAAAAGGTATTATCTGTCAAACTTGTTTATGATGACGAGAAGATAATTGAACATATTTCATTTTATGAAATTTCTAAATCCTCACCATATCAAGATATTTTAAAAGAGACAGTCATTGATTCTTATAATAGGCTTATCAAACCATCAGTAGATAATGATATAAGAAGTGAACTAACAACTAATGCTGAAGATGAGGCTATTGTTACATTTAAAGAATCATTAAAAGAAATACTTCTTTATCCACCATTATCAAATAGAAAAATACTTGGTTTTGATCCTGGCTTTACCAATGGTTGTAAAATAGCAATCATTGATGAAAATGGCAAGGTTTTAGACACGACTGTTTTAAAAAATCCATTTACCAATGACTTCCACCGTGCTGAAATAAAAAAACAATTGATTACTCTATTTAGAAAATATACTCATACAATTGCATTAGGAAATGGTACTGCTAGTCGTGAAAGTGAAAAATTATTAAAAGAAATCAAGAAAGAAAATGAAGACTTAAATGATTTAGATATCATTATCGTCAGTGAATCTGGAGCTAGTATTTATTCAGTAACTGAACTTGCTCAAAAAGAATTTCCTGATTTTGAGCCTAATTTAAGAAGTGCTGTTTCTATAGCTAGACGTCTTCAAGATCCACTAAGTGAACTTGTCAAAATTCCTCCTGAATCAATAGGTGTTGGTCAATATCAATATGACATCGAAAAAAATAAATTATCATCAGCCTTGAAAGGCGTTGTTGAAGATTGTGTCAACTATGTAGGTGTCAATTTAAATACTGCAAGTGCGGCTTTACTATCTTATGTATCAGGCATCAATTCAAAAATCGCTACATCAATAGTTTCATATCGTGATAAAAATGGAGCAATATTATCAAGAGAAGAATTAAATGATATTCCATATCTTGGTCCTAAAGCTTTTGAAAACTGTGCTGGTTTTTTAAGAATTGCTGAGAGTAAAGAAGAACTTGATAATACATCAGTTCACCCTGAATCTTATAAAATAGCTAAGGAAATAATTAATGAATACTCAACTGATAAGACATTAGCTGGTTGCAAAGAAAAGCTTACTTTATTAAATAGTGATGATAAAAGTAAATTAGCTAAGAAATTAAATGTAGGTGAGATGACTTTAAATGATATTGTTTCTGAACTTATTAAACCTTCACGTGATCCAAGAAAACAAGCAGTTGTTGCTAAACTTGATGATTCTATTACTGACATTAAAGATTTAAAAGTTGGTCAAGTCCTTGAAGGAACAGTTAGAAATATTGCTCAATTTGGTTTGTTTGTTGACTTAGGAGTTGAAATCAATGGTCTAGTTCATGTTTCTGAAGTGAGCGATGATCATTTTGTAAGTGATCTACATAAAGAAGTGACTTTAGGTGATATTATTAAAGTCAAAGTAATTGATATTGATTTGAAAAGAAATCGTATTTCTTTATCAATGAAGGGATTAAAAAAATAAAAGGTCGCTTCTAGGCAATAAGCTAATAAAGTAATATAATTATATAAAAATAATATGGAGGTAGTATGAATCAATATTTTGTAATATCTAATGATAAAAATGGCAAGCTTGCTATATCAAGTTCAGTTTTTGAAAATATTGCTGACAGCGTCTTAAATGATATGATTGAAAATGAATATAAAAATAAATTAATAAAATCATATGAGAAGAAAAAGACAAAAGCTAAGGTCAGTATTTCAAAAGATAAAATTAATGTCGAATGCTTACTCATCATTTCAAAAGATGCTGATTTAAAAACATTATCGGATGCTGTTAAAGATACTATATATGAAAATATATATAGACAAACTGAAATTTCTAATATTAAAATTCTAACAACAATTCTTTTAACTGATTAATATGGATGATAATACTAAAAAAACTGAGAAAAGGATTGCTAATAAATATTTGATTTGTAATGGACTCATCATTGTATTTTCAATTCTACATTTAATATTTGCATTAGTCTTTCAATCAACATGTAAAGTTGATGATTTGAAAGTGAGTGGCTATTGTTTTGGTGGAATGTATTCTTTTTCATCATTGATTACGTTATGTACTTCTAATATTTCAAATTTGAGTCAAATAAAATCAGTCAGTGGTTTTACCACTCTTGCTATTGCTTTACCGATGGTGATACTGGCAGCTACTGCTAGTAAAAAGAAAAGCTATTTTTTATTAATCAATGCAATAATCTATCTAATTGATACAATTTTAATGGTGCCATTACTTGTACTTGCTAGCAAAGATGTTTATAATTATAAACTAAATGCTTGTGATTATTCTTTAATTGTTATTATGCATGTTTTGTTCATGACGTTTTTAGTATTTGCTGTGTTTGTTGAAAGAAAAGAAAGAATAAAATCTAAATCACAGATAGATAAAGAAGATATTTTATATATGGATGAGGGTAAATGATATGAGTAGAGAAAATATGACAAGAACTAGTCAAAGAGAGAAAGTTATGCAAAGCATTTATCAACTATTGTTTGATATTGATAACAATATTGAATATGATGCAACGGTTATTATCAATAGCGTTTTTAATACTTCAGATTTTTCATTGATTCCTGAATTTGCACAAAAAATATATGTCTATGCTCTTGATAATTTTGAAGACATAAAAAAAATAATCAAAGATAATCTAACTACTTGGAGTTATGAACGTCTTGATCCAATTGTCAAAGCTGTTTTATTTACAGCTTTATCTGAATATATTTATGTTAAGGATACTCCTAAAACTGTTGTCATCAATGAAGCTATCAAGTTAACGAAAAGTTATGCATCAGTAACTGATTATAAGTTTGTTAATTCACTTTTAGATAAGGTTCTTTAATATGGATAATAATGAAATTATTTTTTCAGTAAAAGAATTATCTAATATTTTAAAAGCGTGCTTTGAAAGGAAAGAATTTACTAATCTTTCAGTGATGGGTGAGATATATTCAATTAAATTAGGAAGTAAGTTTTCTTATATTGATTTAGGTGATACAGATAGCGAACAAAGTAATGGTCCTATTTTAAAAATTGCTTTTCAAATGTTTTCATCTAACTTTTATATTCTTAATAAATTATCTAAAGGTGATGTTATTAAAGTAAGAGGTAAATTGTCATATTATCCGCATGGATGTTCGTTAACATTATGGGCAAATCATGTCGAAACTGTTTTAGATACATTAGGTAAAAATTTATTAAAGAAAAGAAAGATACTTGAAAATCTTGATAAATTAGGATATTTAAATCCTGAAAGAAAGAAACCTATTCCTGAATATGTTACAAAAATAGGTATTGTAACGGCTAATAATTCGGCAGCTTACTCTGATATTTTAGAATCTTTAAAAACTAGATTTCCTGTTTCTACTATATTATATCCGTGTCAGGTTCAAGGTGATAATGCTGCTAAAACAATGATTAAATCAATAAAAATGGCAAATGATGATAAGGTTGATGTCATTTTTTTGGGAAGAGGTGGTGGAAGCAATACTGATTTGTCAGCTTTTGATGATGAAGAACTTGCTATTTGCATTGCAACATCAAAAATTCCAGTAATTACATGCATTGGACATTCTATTGATGAATCAATTGCAGATAGAGTAGCTGATAAAAGTTTCATTACTCCAACTGATGCTGGAAAAAGCATCAATGTATCTAAAGAAGATATTAAAAAAGATATTTCTAGTTACAAGGATGAATTAAATAATCGAATTGTAAATATCATTCATAATTATGAACTAATTTTACAAGATTATAAAAACAAATTAGATTCATCTTCATTACCTTCAAAATTAAAAGTAGCTAAAACTAATATTGAAAAATACAAAAATTTGTTAAATAATTATTTTATAAATGATGTAAAACAAAATAAAATGAATATACAAACATTTGCTAACAGATTAAATTATTTACATCAAAATAATATTAATTTTTATAAAGATCTTATCTACTCTTATAAATTAAAAATTGAAAAATATAATGACGATTCAATCTTAAATCGTGGATACATCAAAGTCTTTAAAAATGATAAAATGATAAAAAGTGCAACTGATTTAAGTAAAAATGATGAGATTAAATTGTCGTTTGCAGATGGCAGTAAAAAAGCAGTGATTAAGTGAGGTAAATATGGCTAAAGAAAAAAGTGATAAAACTTATAAAGAATTAGAAGACGATTTAAAAAAAGTATTAGAAAAATTAAGTGATGAAAATCTTCCTTTAGATGAGTCAAGAAAATATTATTTAGAGGGGAAAGATTTGATAACTTCCATGGAGAAAAAAATTGAAGAACTTGAAAAAGAAGTCACCAATACCATCAAAGAAAACTAAATCACTACTTGGTTATGATGATTTATCAATAAATCAACTCAAAGTTTTAGCAAGTGATGTAAGAAGTGATATATTATCGGTCTGCTTAAATAATGGTGGTCATCTATCAAGCAACTTAGGCAGTGTTGAGCTTACTATTGAATGCTTAAGACATTTTGATGCTATCAATGATGATATCATTTTTGATGTTGGCCATCAGGCATATGCATATAAAATATTGACCGGTCGCAACTTAAAAGATATTCGTGAATTAGATGGAATATCTCCCTTTTTAGATAGAAATGAATCTAAGTTTGATAAGTATTGCTCTGGTCATGCAGGAGATGCACTTCCTGTAGCAGTTGGTTTTGCTAAAGCAAAACAGCTTGAAAAATCATCATCATATACTATCTGTGTTACTGGTGATTCTTCTATTGTAAATGGTCTAGCTTTTGAGTCATTGAATTATCTTGCTGATGATAAAATTAAAAGACTTATCATCATCGTAAATGATAATGGAATGGCTATTTCACAAAATGTAGGCTTTATGAAAAAACAATTTCAAAAGATGCGTAATTCAAAGTTTTATTTTAATACATCTTCATTTTTGAATAGAAAAATGTCTAAAAACAAAATTACACGTAAATTATTTTATGGTTTAAAAAGAATTAAAGATAAAGTTAAACAGATGGTCTTGCCAAATAATTTCTTTGAATCAATAGGCTTAAAATATATTGGACCATTTAATGGAAATGACTTAAATGCTTTAGATTTAGCATTTAAGAAAGCTAAACTTGTCAGTGAAAATGGTCCGGTAATTTTACATTTATTAACTAAAAAGGGATATGGATATTATCCGGCAATGAATGATAAAAATGGCAGTTTTCATGGTGTATCTCCTGAATTTGATGATTTGATTGTTGAAGATACTAAAGAGAACTTTTTGTCATTGAAAGAAAAATATTTATTTAAAAAGATGGAAGATGATAAAAAAATGATTATTATTACACCAGCCATGCTTGTTGGTTCTAAACTATCTTCATTACAAAATAAATATCCTGAGCGTGTTATTGATGTTGGAATTGCTGAGGAAAACGCAATTTCATTTGCATCTGGTCTTGCATTAAAAAACTATCATCCAGTTGTGGATATTTATTCTACATTTTTGCAGCGTGGTTATGATGAAGTTATTGAAGATATAGTTAGAAATAAAATATCAGCTTTATTTTTTGTAGAGCGTGCAGGTTTAGTTGGAAGCGATGGTGCATCTCATCAGGGCTTGTATGATGTTTCTTATTTAAAAACAATACCTAATGTCAAGATTTATATGCCATTTGATAAAAAGAGTTTTACTTATTTAATGTCTGCAGATTATTTTTCTAATGACTATCCTTCATTTATTAGATTATCTAAAGATGACATTATAAGAGAAGATTATCCTATAATTTATATGAAAGATTATCTTCTTTATAAAAAGGGTAAATCTGCTTTAATAATTGCAATCGGTCAAGAAGGTTTTAAACTTATTAAAAAATATTTTAAACATGAATATACATTAATTACTTTACTTGACTTACTACCTGAATATGACATCTTAAATGAAATTGATTTTAAACAATATAATGATGTAATAATATATGATCCTTACTCGACTATTGAAGGGACTGTATCCTATCTATCATTGTATTTAACTTCAATAAATTATAAAGGCAATTATCATTATTTTTCATTCAATTGTGAATTTGTAACACATGGAGATATTGATTCCCTTTATAAAAGGTATAAGCTTGATCATGAGTCAGTCTATTTGAAGATAAATAAAATTTTAAATTATAAAAATAAATAAATTAAACTATATATAATATAGTTACATATAATAAGGAGAAGTATATGCTTGAAGAATTACATATTAAAAATTTAGCTCTGATTGAAGATAATAATATTGACTTTACTTCGCCTTATATTGCTCTTGTTGGTGAAACAGGTGCTGGTAAAACTCTTATTGTTGATTCGCTTTCCATTTTAAAAGGTGGGAAATTTGATACGTCACTTATTCGGGATAAAAATTTAAAAACAAGCGTTGCTGCTTTTTTTAATCTTGATGATAATTTTATAAAGAATCATCAAGAAGTTATTGATTTTGTTGATGGCAAATCACTTTTAATTAAAAGAGTTATTAATACTGATAATACTTCTAAATATTACATCAATGATGAAATTGTTACGGCTGGTAAATATAAAGAAGTCACTTCTCATCTAATTGATATTCATTCACAAGGAGAAAATTCATCACTTTTAAATGAAAATAATCATCTTTTCTATCTTGATCAATTTGCAATTAAAGATATTTCTAAAATAAAGAAAGAGTATTGTGATTTATATGTAAAATATCAAGAAGATATAAAAGAATTGAATAAATTGATTGAAGATAATAAAGACATTGATGAAGAATATTTAAATTATCAAATTAAAGAAATCAAAAAATATGATTTAAAAGAAAATGAGATTGAAGATTTGCTTGCTGAAGAGAAAACACTTAAAAATTTTGAATCAATCTCTGAAAGTTATAATCAATATCAGTCAATTAAAAATAATAATTCTTTATCTTTAGATGATTTGCTATCAAGACTTATTATTAATTTAAAGAAATTTAAAGATACTAGTTTAGATGAAGAAAGCAAGAAAATTAATGAAAGTATTAATAACTTGCTTGATAGTTTAGATGATTTTGAAAATAAATTTAAAAGTCTTGACTTTGATCCAAAAAGGATTGATTACGTCAATGAAAGATTATTTAATTTGAAAGGCTTGATGCGAAAATATGGTAACTCAACAAATGATATTTTAAAAAAACTGAAAGAATTTGAAAATAGTCTTGAAAAATCTTCGGATTTTGAAACTATCAAAAAAGATATGTCAATTAAAATTGAAGCTGATAAAAATAAATGTATAGCTAAAGCAAAAGAGCTATCAATAATTAGAAAAAACAGTGCATTAAAACTTGAAAAAGAATTATCAAACATTATGGCTTCATTAGGTTTGAAAGTTGGCGGATTTAAAATTGATTTCACTGATTGTGAATTATCAGTAAATGGTATTGATAAAGTTAAATTTTTAGTATGCCTAAATGAAGGTATGCCATTTGCTTCACTAGTTAATGCTTCATCAGGTGGTGAAAATTCACGCTTGATGCTAGCTTTAAAATGTGTTTTAAATGCTTTAGACCCATATCAACTTCTTGTTTTTGATGAAATTGATACGGGAGTTAGTGGTAAAATTGCTTACCTTGTTGGTAAGAAAATTAAAGAATTATCTTCTTCATCACAAATTATTGTTATTTCACATTTACCGCAAGTTATTTCCTCTTCAATTAGTTGCTATGAAGTTACAAAAACTAGCAAAGACAACGTAACTATTTCAAAGATTAAGCTATTAGAACCTGAATTAAAAGTTGAAGCGGTTGCTAAACTTTTATCATCATCTAAAGTTACTGATGAAGCAAGGCTTCAAGCTAAAAAATTGATTGACGAATTTAAATAATGAAAAAAATTGTACATATTGATATAAATTGTTTCTTTGCTCAGGCGGAGGTTTTAAAAGATACTAGTTTATCTAATAAACCTATTGCTGTTGGATATGATGGTAATAGAGGTGTCTTGTCGACTTGTTCATATGAAGCTAGAAAATATGGTATCCATTCTGGTATGCCTACAAAGGAAGCTAAAAGGATTCTTCCTCAACTTATAGTTATTCAGGGCGATTATAATTATTATTCTGAACTTTCAAGCCGTTTGTTTGAATATTTAAAAAAAGATTTTCCAATCCTAGAGGTTGCTTCAATTGATGAATGTTATATTGATATGTCTTCAGCTTTGCAAGATAAAAATGAAGAGGAAGAAATGGATTATTTAAGAGATTTACAAATGAATATATATAAATATATTTCATTGAAGTGTTCAATAGGCTTAGGTGATAGTAAATTTTTAGCTAAAATGGCTTCTGATTATAAAAAGCCATTAGGAATAACTATAATCCATAAAAAAGATATCAGTAAATATTTGTATCCACTTGATATATCAGCTATGTATGGAATCGGTATTAAAACATCACCAAGATTAAAAAAGATAGGCATTAATACAATTGGTGATTTAGCTAAAAAAGATGAGGCTGAATTAAAATTGATTTTTGGTAATACTTATCAGCATTACATTGATTGCTTAAATGGGACTTCATCTGACGTTGTAACTTCAATTAAAAGCAAACCAAAAAGTATATCGTCTGAAAGAACTTTTTATTTTGATGTATCTGATATTGATGAAATTATGGATATGGAAAAACTTTGTCTTGATGAATGTTATAAAGAGTTAAAAAAAGTGAAAGCTAAAACTAAAACAGTCATGATCAAATATCGCGATTTAGATTTCAAAACTTTTTCTAAAAGATTTACAAATAAGGAATATTTTAAAAATAAAAATGAAATATTTCAAACTATTGAACAAATGTTTGACGATAATTATGATGGAAGAAGTTTAAGACTTGTTGGAGTAGGTCTTGAAAATTTAAAATATGATGAGATCACTTCTAAAAAAGATGAAGATATAAAGTTATTTTAAGATGAAAATATCCCTGCTTTTAAATGATTTTCTAATCTATATTGTTACTGAAAAAGGTGACTTAGAAGTTACTAAAAAGATTTATGAAAAAGATCTTTTAGAATTTATCAATTATTATAAAGATTTAGATTCTAATGAACTTGATATATCCATTTATGATGACTATTTAGCATATTTAACAGACTGTGGCTTTAAAAAATCAACCATCAATAGAAAAATGACAACTATTAGAAATTTTTATTATTTTTTAAATAGAAAAGGTTATATTAGATTCTCAGTAAAACAGCTTGAAACTCCTAAAAAGGAAAGAAGACTCCCCAAATATTTAACCGATGATGAAGTTGACAGGCTTTTAGATGCATGCAAAGATGATTTATTGGATTTCACGATGATTTTATTTGATTTATCTACAGGTTTGCGTGTTTCTGAACTTGTTAATTTAAGATATGATAATATTTCTTTTAACGATAGATATGTTAAAGTGAAAGGCAAAAGAGAAAAAAGTAGAATTGTTCCTTTTTCAAATGAGTGCAAGATTGCCATTGAAAAATATATTCTAACTAAAAAAATTAAGAAAAATTCTTTGCTATTTACTAATGATAAATATTTAAAAATTAGTCGTCAATCATTTTATCAAACGATTAGAAAATATGCTAAACGTGCAAATATTAATAAAATATTTGGACCTCATGTATTAAGACATACATATGCAACAAGATTATTAAACAATGGCATTAAATTAAAACAAATACAGCTACTTTTAGGACATAATCAAATCGAAACTACTGAAATATATACCCATTTAGAAAACAAAAAAATTCGCTCAATTTACGATGATGCCATCAAAAGATAATAGTTCATTTTGCTTGTAAATAATACTTATAAATTCTATAATTTTAATAGTGAAAGTTGAGGTAAAATATGAAATTTAAACGTGTATTTTTAATTGTTATGGATTCTGTTGGCATTGGTGCTGAACCTGATGCGGAAAAGTTTGGTGATGCTGGAAGTAATACTTGGGTTCATACTGCTGAAAAATGTAATGGTTTAAATGTTCCAAATATCAATTCGTTAGGTATTGCTGATCTTGCCACAATAATGGGTACAAATAAAGTTGAACATCCTAAATCATATATTCAAACTTTAAGAGAAGAATCAAATGGTAAAGACACATTAACAGGTCACTGGGAAATGATGGGCATTTACACTCCTAATCCTTTAGTTACTTTTACTGATACTGGCTTCCCAAAAGAGCTTATTGATGAGTTGAGTGAAAGAACCGGTCGTCAATATATTGGTAATTACTCTGAAAGTGGCACAGTTATTTTGGAAAAATTAGGCGAAGAAGCAATGAATGAAGGCAAAATAATTATTTATACATCTGCTGATTCTGTTTTGCAGCTTGCTGCCCACGTTGGCGTTATTCCTCTTGATGAATTATATCATTGCTGTGAGGTTGCAAGAGAAATCACTTTAAAACCTGAATGGAAAGTTGGAAGAATTATTGCTAGACCATTTTTAGGGACATCAGCTTCTAATTTCTATCGCACTAGTGATAGAAGAGACTATGCATTATCACCAGCTGGAAGAACATCACTTGATGACTTAAAAGATAATGGTAATGATGTAATAGCTATTGGTAAAATACATGATATATTCAATGGCGTTGGTATTACAGAAAGTCAACACACAGTTAGCAATCATGATGGTATGTTAAAAACTATTGATATTGCAAAAAATAGAGATTTTACTGGCTTATGCTTTGTTAATTTGGTCGAATTTGATTCTTCATATGGTCATAGAAGAAACCCAATTGGATATGGTAAATGTATAGAAGAATTCGATAATGATTTAGGACAATTATTACCACTTCTTAAGGATGATGACTTACTGTTGATTACAGCTGATCATGGAAATGATCCAACTTGGACAGGCAGTGATCACACTAGAGAAAGAGTTCCACTTATGTCATATTCACCAGCTTATAAAAATGGTAAATTACTAGATGAAAAAGAAACATTTGCTTGCATTGGGAAAACAGTTTTAGCTAATTTTGATATTAAAGCAAGTGAAAATGAAATTGGTTCGACAATTGATGAACTTTTAAATGATTAATCTAATAAAAAAAACACGTATATTTTTCTTGATAAATATTTTATTTTTCACTTCATGCAACAAAGAAACTGTTAATGCAATTTATCCTAAATATTATGGAAAAAGTGTTTTAGAGACTGCAATTGTTCTAAATAGTGGATATTTTCAAAACGAAAAGATTGATTTTGTTATTTCTTCTGAACCTGTTGTAACTAAAACATTAAGCAATAATTCAAATCTTGAAGTTATTGAAAATCTTACTGACAAATTTTCAAATAAATATAACACTAATGGATTCCCTCAAGCTGGATTATTTATTAGGAGTGATTTAGATAATAATTTAGATACAACTTTTTTAGCTAATTTGAAATTTAATCTTTATGATTTGAAAAATAATTCTTCTTTAAACACTGTTGAAAACATTAATAATTTGTTTAGTATTCAAGAGCAAAATCAACAACTTGGTTATAATTATGAACTTATCAAAAGTATACAAAAAAATAATAGGTTCGGCTTTATAGAATTTAATGAAATAAAAAAAGAAAAATTGATATTGGATTTTAAATTATTTGATATAGATATGGATCATAATATTTTTTCCAAACACTATGAAGATGATGTTGCAGCAAAAGAAACTAATAGATTGCAATACTCAGTATATTTACCTAGTGGTGCTCCTACTTTAGCATTTTCAAATCTATTAAAAAATGAAAATGTAAATATTACTACTTCAAGCATGATTTCATCTAATTTTTCTAATAAATCTGCTGATTTTTTAATTATTGATGCGGTTACAGGTTATAAATTAAGCAAAGCAAATTCATACTCATATAAATTGGTTTCTATGCTGACATATGGCAATTTGTTTTTAATTAAAACCAGAAAAAATGAAAATTATAATCTAGATCAAAATTCAAATATTTTTTCATTTGGTGAAAATATGATTCCTGATATGGTTTTTAAAAAGATATATGAATAATAAAAATTATTTTAAAAAAAGTTTGAAATATATTTCTTATGTAATAGGTATTATTGCGTTTGTCTTGATATATGAAATATTAGCTTTTACTTGTTTTAAAACACAGATGGACGAGTTTTTTATTAATTTAAATAATTCATTTATACTAATTAGTGATATAAATACATTAAAAGCGTTAGGATACACGTTTTTAATGTTGATATTTTCAGTACTAATTTCGTTTTTTTTAGCTATAATTCTCGGATCAATTTCAGGATATTATAAAACAATATATAATTTACTAAGTCCAACTATCAGTGTATTAAAATCTATGCCATTGATTGGTTTGATATTAATATTTATTTCAAAATTTAAATACTATGAAATTATTGTTAATTTTACTGTCATATTTCCTATAATTTACTATCAAATAGCTAAATTTACTTTTGATACTAGAAAAGAATATGAAAATGTTTTAAGAATTGAAGGGAAGAACAATCCTATTGAAGTTTTATTTAAAGTTATATATCCATTAAATAAAGATAAAATTTTTCTAATCTTGCTTCAAGTTATTGGCGTTGGAATAAAGACAGAAATAATGGCTGAAACGTTTGGATATTCAACTTATAAATATGGTATAGGCAAATTGATATACATGTCATATTCTAATGCTATGTATAAGACGATGAATAATTATATTACGCTTTCAATAGTGATAGCTCTTATAATTGATTGCACGATTTATATCACAAAATCAAGAATTATTAAAACTAAAAAGTAATAAAATAGTACTAAATTACTCCTAAATAGCTGTATATATTTATTAGTAATAAAATAGTACTAAAAATATACTAATTAATTTATATAAAATATTGATAGAATACTTGAATATATTTTTAGTGTTTAGTAGTTAATTAGTACTAATTTATTACTATTTATAAATTAGTAGACGAATTACATTATATACCAAAATTGATCTATATAGTTAGTATAAAATTAGTACTATTTTAATACTAATAATTTATTTTATTTCATAATAAACATTATACGAAGTAGCAAAAAAAAGATAAAAACATTTAAAGTAATCATATACTAAATAAATAAAATTATAGATTAGTAATATT